>CAYHVY010000016.1:2405-16303 GCA_964360095.1 uncultured Candidatus Peribacteria bacterium
ATGGCGTCCATCTATTGAAAGACTTCCATCTGTTGTTAAAAGACCAATTGCATAAGCAAAATTGGGTGACCATCCTATTTTTACTTTATTTAATGGTTTCATAATACTTTATGCTTTTCCACGACGCACAGCCGCCTCGTCCTTCGCTTCCTCAAGTTTCACCTTGATTGTGAGGGTATTGCCGCTTCTCCACACTTTAAGCGTGATTTCGTCGCCCGGCTTTTTGTTGCGAACAACAGCTTGGAGAGTGTTATCAACAGTAATATTTTTCCCATCAATGGATAAAATAACATCTTTTATCTTGAGACCGGCTTTATCGGCAGGGCTGCCAGGAATAACGGCAAATTCACCTTTGGCTTCCTCACCAACCAACAGTGCTCCATGATCAACATCAATTTTTAATTCTTTGGCGCGGGCCTTGTTCAAAATAATATGACGAACCCCCAGCGTCGCGCGCACGATATGCCCGTATTTTTCCACGCTTTCCACGGCCGGTTTTACTTCATTGATAGGTATGGCAAAGCCTATGCTGCTGCCAGTCTGATCGATTGCGACATTCACGCCGATCACCTGTCCGCTGAGATTGATAAGCGGCCCTCCGCTGTTGCCGGGATTGATGGCGGCATCGGTTTGCAGCAGTCCGGACAATGTTTCCGCGCCGCTTCCCAGACGGCCAGCGGCGGTTATTTCACGACCTTTGCCGCTTATAATTCCCGAGGTGACGGTATTTTCATATTGTCCAAGCGCATAACCAATGGCCAGCACTTTTTGACCAATTTCCAGAGAAGCTGAATTGCCAAATTCAACAACAGGAAGACCGTTTAATTTTGTCCTCTGCTCCTTTTTCTTTGAACCCTCCCCTTTCTTCACCATCCGAACAACACCCAAATCATTTAATGGGTCAAGGCTCAACACATCTGCATCATATTCAGTGCCATCGTTGGTAACAATAGTGTACTCTACCTTGTCATTGGCAATCACATGGCGATTGGTTAAAACCATGCCGTCCGCTGTGATAATAAAGCCCGTCCCACCGCCAATTTTCTGCTGGCGGATCTCAAAATCCTTCCCTTCTTTTTCAGGTTCTTTTTTCTTTTGTTGATTATTTGGAACCTGAAAACGGAAACCTGGAAACCCATCAAAATTCTCATCCCCAAAAGGAGAATTAAATAAAAACGGAAAAGGCTGATTTTTGTAAACTTTTAGATCCTGAGTTGCCACAATAGATACGACGGCAGGAGCAACTTTTTTGATGGAGACAATGGATTGGGATTCCTCAACATATGTCTTTTGTTCAAAGGATAGCCCTCCGGGCACTTGATGGCTAGGGCTTCCGCTACGCTCCAGCCTGATAGTTTTAACATTATCATCAATTTTTACATTTTGATTGGGCTGCAAATTCATTTTTGAGCCAACGGCGCCGCCAACCATACCGCCAACAAAACTTATAACTATGGCAAAAGCAATGAATTTCTCGGCTCCATGCGGAAAAAGATTTTTTGATTCCATAGAAGTGAAAAATTAAAATATACAAATTATCCGAGAATCAAATATAATAGAGTCGCATAAAAAATCAATATAATTATGAAAAAATCCCTGCGCACCCAAAAATTACTAGAGAGACTTAAGCAGCATCCAAAAGAAAAAACCCTAAAAGACGAAAAAATTGTCGCAAAACTGGCAAAATTTGAGCTCTTTCAAAAAGCAAAAAACATAATGTTTTATATTCCGATACATGGAGAAGTTGATTTGACATCATTGTTCAAACAATTCCCGGAAAAGCGATTTATACTGCCGCGCGTTAATGAAAAAACGCTTGATCTCCATTATGTCAAAAGCCTTTCTAATCTTGTCAAAGGAAAATTTCAACTGCTGGAGCCAAAAAAAACTTCGCCGAAAGCCAAAATATATGATGTTGAAATCGTTCTTGTTCCTGGAATCGTTTTCAGTCATGATGGCCACCGTATTGGCTACGGTAAGGGTTTTTACGATCGCCTTCTAAAAAAACTGACATGTCCAAAAGTTGGCATTGCATATGATTTTCAAATCATAGAGAATATGGCAGCTGAAGAACATGATGTGCCAATGGATACCATTATTACGGAAAAAATGGTTGTAAAAACTATTCATTAGTGGATAGCCCTCCGGGCACTTGATGGCTAGGGCCTCCGCTGCGCTGCGGCCTGGATGAAAAGGCGCCCTAAAAATTTGGAGAGCGCCTTGCATCAGGAAACCACAGTGGAATTATCAATGCAATTATAAGCTTTTATGCCCTACAAATGCAATTTGAATTTATTATCTGACCAGTCCGCAATGGAGATAAGGGGAGTTGAACCCCTCACAGTCGGATTGATAATTCCACTGTGGCAAACCTGCTATCCCCAGCGGGACTGGCTAACAATATATTAATCAATTGTGTTAAACAGAATATAAACTTTTTCTAAAATTATTTAATTGTATAGCTTATGTCATTTCTGCAAAAAGCCGACCCCGCGATCTACACCGCTATTAAAAATGAGGAAAAAAGGGAGATTGAAGGAATAGAACTAATTCCATCCGAAAATTATGTTTCGGCCGCGGTTTTGGAGGCAATGGGTTCAGTTTTAACAAATAAATATTCTGAGGGCTATAGCGGCAACCGCTATTACGGAGGTTGTGAAAATATTGATGTAGTTGAGGATCTGGCTATAGAAAGGGCAAAAAAGCTTTTTGGAGCGGAACATGTCAACGTGCAGCCACTGTCCGGCGCGCCGGCCAATATTGCCGTTTATTTTGCGCTCCTAAAACCAGGCGACACCATTTTAGGAATGGATTTATCCCATGGAGGACATCTTACGCACGGCTCTCCGGTAACTTTCATGGCTAAACTTTTTAATTTTGTCCGATATAAAACAAATGCCGAAGGCAAACTGGATTTGGATAATCTGCGCCAGATGGCGCGTGAACATAAACCAAAACTGCTTCTCGTCGGCTATAGCGCCTATTCCAGAGACATTGATTATGAAAATATTAAAAAAATTGCTGATGAGGTTGGGGCATTGACGATGGCGGATATAGCGCATATTGCCGGGCTCATTTGCGCCGGTGAAATGAACAATCCGGTGCCGCTTTTTGACGTGATCACAACCACTACTCACAAAACTTTGCGTGGTCCGCGCGGAGGCATGATCATGTGCAAAAAACAATATGCCAAAACCATTGATAAAGCAGTGTTTCCTGGATTTCAGGGAGGACCGCATGAACATATTATCGCGGGAAAAGCTGTTGCTTTTAAAGAGGCGCTGGAGCCAGCCTTCAAAGAATATGCCAAACAGATCAAAAAAAACGCCAAGGCCATGGAAAAAATCTTCCTTCAACATGATTATAAAATTATGTTCGGCGGCACGGAAAATCACTTATTATTGATAGATATAACGCCAAAGGGTTTAAGCGGCAAACAGGCGCAAATCGCTTTGGATAAAGCCGGCATAACTCTCAACAAAAATATGATTCCGGATGATACGCGCAGCCCGATGGACCCAAGCGGGATACGCCTTGGCACGCCGGCTATTACAACCCGCGGCATGAAAGAAGCCGAAATGGAAATAATTGTGCAATGGATTGATGAAGTCATTAAAAACTGGCAGGATGATGGAAAATTGGCTCAAATAAAAGAACAAGTGAAGCTGTTCAGTCTTAAATTTCCGGTGCCGGGCATCCAAAATTAACTACGTCCTCTTCAAAACAATCAAAGTAATATCATCCATTTGCTTGTATTTTCCGCTGAATTCTTTAACATCGGCTAAAAGAGCATTGCGGATGGAAATAGCTGTCGGCAGGTCGCTGTATTCGCTGACGGCTCGCTTAAAACGCGGCATTCCATACATTTCTTTTTCATCTTTCCAGGACTCGGGAATTCCATCGGAATAAAGCACCAACACATCATCTTTTTCAAGTTGAATATTTAATTTCTGGATATTTTTGGATATATCTGGAAACATGCCAAGCGCAATGCCTCCAATAGGCGTTAAAGTAACCTTTTTTTCACTGGCGTGGTAATGAATCATTTGTTCGTGACCCGCGTTGACATACGAAAGCTGGCCGCTCGTCTCATTCCAATTCAGCATGGCAAGAGTCAAAAACATGTTGGAAGCGGTTTTGTCTTTAATAACCCTGTTTAAATCCACAACAATTTCTTTGATGTCCTGTTTATCGGCAAGGTGATAGATCAAAGCATTTGCAATTGAAACAACGATGCCCGAAGGCACACCGTGGCCGGTAACATCGCCAATATACATAATCAAACTATCGGGTCCGACTTTGATAAAATCATAGCAATCTCCGCCGATTTCTTCAGCCGGCAAAAGACCGGCGCTGATATCCAACCCTTTAACTTTGGGCATTTCCTTGGGCAGGAGTTGTTTTTGAATCTTGGCAGCCAATTCAAGTTCCTTGGCCACGCGTTCCTTGTAGACAAGGGCTTTTGTGCTTATTTCCAGGTCCGCGGCCATCTTGTTAAAAGCTTTGGCCAAAGTAAAAATTTCGTCTTTCGTCTTTACTACAACGCGATATTGAAAATTACCGGTCGCGATAGCAACCGCCCCTTCTGTTAATTGCTGAATTGGTTTCGTGATGGTGCCGGCGTACAAAACAGCCATTAAAATTCCAATTCCAATACCAAAAACAGCCAGGAGGAAAATACGCATTCTTGTTTGATTGATGCGCTCCTGGAGAGCTTGATACGTAATATCATACACAACGGCAAATTCGTTTGTGGCCGGTTGAATAAAAGAAAGAATTTTTTCGTCCTGCGCCAAGCGCGGCAGCGTCTTTTCATTGAAATCAACATAATTTATCACTCCGTTCGCGTCTTTTTTGAGATAAACCACGCGATTCGTTTCCAAGGTTTTTACGGAGGCATTTTTTGCCTTTATCTGCTCCAACAACTCCGGATCTTGCAGAACGCGGCCGGCCCCGGCGTATTGTTTTTCTTTTTCCGCCACTGAATCATAAACAATTTCACCGTTGTATTTTACAATTTTAATGGCCGCAACATCGCGGTTTTTCGCAAAAATTTCCTGAATATCGCGGTTAAAGTAAACAAAACTTTTTTGGGTCAAATAAAGACTGTAATCATTGACAACATTTGCGGCGGTCAATTCAGCAAAAGCGCGTACGCCGGTAAAAATATCGTTGGTGAGTTCTTTTTGTTTTTCGCGCACGAATATGGCCGTCGCTATGCCAAAAAGAATAATGATAAGAGCGCCAATGGTGAGAATGAGTTTTGTTTTGATGGATTTCATATGTCAGTAAATTTCAGAAGGATAAATATAACCATCAACGCGCGGCTCAAAACGAAGCTGTTTGTTGAAAGCGAAAAGCGTGTCCGCCTCAAAAAGCGGAACACCTATAGCATCCTGTTTAATAAGGATTTTCATGGCTTCCTGAAGAGCTTTTAGCCGTGTTTTTGGATTGAGATCCTGCTGGCTTTTTTCAATGAGTTCATCAAGACGTTTGTTAGCGTAGTGATTGCCATTAAAACGGCCGAATGAACCGTCTGGGTCCTTGCTATGGGCAATTGCCTGAAGAAAATCGCTCGCGTCGCCAAGTTCCGAACGCCATCCCAAATAATAAAAAGACGAACGGCCTTCCAGAATTTTGGCAACTAAATCAGCATTGGATAAAGGATTCAGCCCCAGATCAAGACCAACTTCACGCAACTGGACCTGCAAATATTCTCCAATAATATCCAATCCTTCCGGATAATCCAGACTTATGTTTGGTTTTTGAGACAAAGCATTGAAAGCTGTTTCCATTTTTTTTCGCGCCTCATCTGAATTGAAATTTGGCGGAGAAATCTCTGGATTAAAGCCAAAAACCCCGCTTGAAACAAATTGCCCGACTGGTCTGGCAAATCCGCCGGCAAGATCCACAAAATTTTGATGATTAATGGCTTCTGTAACGGCCAATCGCGCGTTTTTATCCTTAAACAGGTTGTTTTCAAAATCAAACATCAAAAAATTCACTTCCAGACTCGGCACAGACGCAATTAGAAAATCATCTTTACGCAGTTCAGCAACCGCGGCAGGAGGCACGTCGGCAAGCATATGAACCGTACCATCGCGCAAAGCCATCAGGCGGTCGCGTTTATCCAAAATTGTTTTTAAAATGACTTCCGGAAAATAAGGTTTGCGCCCGTAATAAAGGTCAAAACGCTTTAACACAAGATTATCTTTATCGGAAGACATAACCGCATACGGGCCTGTGCCCAGCGGTTTTTCAAAATTCTCAAGCCCATGCGGAAAAATGAATGTTACAGCCAGCTTATTCAAAAGAAGCGGATCAGGTCTTTTTGTTTTTATATGAATGGTATTCGCGTTGACAACCTCAAGACGGTCAATCGTATTCAGGAGATTTGTGAGCTGTGAGCCGGAAAAATGAAGGGCGCGGTCAACGCTTGCCACCACGTCCCGCGCTGTAACAGACGCTCCATTGTGAAATTTTACGCCCGGCCGCAACGTAAATTCCCACGTCAACGGGTCAAGAAGACCCCATGTCAACGCGATGGCAGGTTGAATTTTGAGATTCCTGTCCGTGCGCACCAGCCCCTCATACACATCCACAAGCCGGCTCCGCGTGTTTGCATCAAAAAGCGTCGGCTCAAAACTGGCAACCGGCAGGGCGTAACCAATGGCAAGTCGTGGAACAAATGGCCTTCTTTGTAGTGAATAATCGCGACCATTCCCTGCAAAGGCGCTGGCAAACGCATCCACCTGATCTTCAAAAAACAGTTTTGCTCCAAGACCAAGCAAAACAACAAGGTACAAAGCCAAAAAAACAGTATTGAGTATTTGTTTTTGTGTCAGCACGGATATTTTTGTTATTTTTATCCATATAGGATAGCACAAAAATGGCGGAAATTTAAGGGAAAACGACCCTGCACATTCACATGTTCAATAATTTGCAGTTGACAAAAGTATAATAATTAGTATGATGTGGGCACATATCTTCTAATACCTTTAAATATGGCTAAAACAATGAAATGCGAAGGTTTTTCCTGGGATGTAATAAGCGATGTTGAAGTGCAATTAGCTGGTGGTAGAAGTATAAAATCAGATCAGGCAATATTACTTAAAGCTGATAAAGAAGTGGCAGCATTATGTAGGTCAAGATTACTTGAAGTTATTAAAAAAGTAGCAGTATTACATAAGTTTGGTGGTGATGGTGGTGAAACCGAACTTGATTTTAATTTTGAAAGAGATGGCAGATCAGAAACTGCTTTTATTTATGGAAAAAAGGATCTTGCGGAAAAATTACTTGGTGTGGTTGGACTAACACGACACGATGTAGATGCCGCAATGTCAGTGTTTCCTGATGGTTTTTTAGAGAAACCTCAACAATAAAAAGGGACATCCTATTTCTTCAAAATCGCCAGAAACGCTTCCTGCGGCAAATCAATCCTGCCTACTTTTTTCATGCGTTTTTTGCCAGCTTTCTGCTTTTTTAAAAGTTTATCTTTTCGCGTCCTGTCTCCACCGTAAAGCTTCGCGGTAACATCCTTGCGCAAAGCGCTGATGGTTTCGCGGGCAATGACCTTGCTGCCAATGGCGGCCTGAATGGCAATTTCAAATTGCGCCTTGGGAATAAGTTCCTTGAGTTTTTTTACCAGTTTTATGCCGACGGAAAACGCTTCATCCTTGTGAATAATGGTGGAAAGCGCGTCCACAACCTCTCCTGTGATCAAAATATCCAGTTTTACCAGATTGCCGGGTCGATATTCCAGATATTCATAATTCATGGATGCATAACCGGAACTAAGGCTCTTTAAAAGATCATAATAATCCAGAACAATGGATGCCAGCGGCATTTCAAAAACAAGAATAACACGGTTTTGGTCTATATACTGCATGCTTTTGTTGATGCCGCGCTTTTCCAAAGACATCTGCATAATGGACCCCACATACTCTTTAGGTGTAAGTATTTCAACTTTGACCCATGGCTCTTTTATGGCTTTTACGGAGGATAAAATTGGTAAATCGGCGGGGTTTGCAATTGTCGTTTCCAAATCTTTGTTATCAACAATGATGTATGAAACCGATGGCGCGGTAACAATTAAATTAAGGTCATATTCGCGCTCCAGACGTTCTTGCACAATATCCAGGTGTAATAAGCCTAAAAAGCCGCACCTGAAGCCATGTCCCAGGGCTCCGGACTGTTCCGGCTCAAAACTCAGAGCCGAATCGCTCAATTGCAACTTCTGGAGGGCATCGCGCAAAAGCGGATAATCGTCTCCGTCAACACAAAAAATACTGGCAAAAACAAATGGTTGCACAACTTTATAGCCTGCCAGGGGAATTGCCTCATCCGGGGTCATTAGCTTATTTCCGGACTTCCATATGGTGTCGCCGACACGCGCGTCTGCGACATTTTTCAGGCCGGAAACAACATAGCCGACTTCGCCGGCAAGAAGTACCTCCGCTAGTTGATATTTTGGCTTAAAATAACCAACCTCCATAACTTCCAACTGTTTTTTATTATGGAGAAGATATATTTTATCCCCCCTGCGCAGTTGTCCGGAAAACACCCGGACATAGCTGACTACGCCGCGATATGCATCATAAACGGAATCAAAAATAAGCGCTTTGGTTTCATCATTATCATGATCTGTTTTTGGAGGAGGAATATGCTGAATAACCGCTTCCAGAACTTGTCCTACATTTGTACCCTCCTTGGCGGAAATGGAAATAATTTCACTCTTTGAAATACCCAGAATATTTTCAATTTCCCCGGCCGTTCGGGAAACATCCGCGGAAGGCAGATCAATTTTGTTTAAAACGGCCACCAAAGCCAAATTGTGTTCCAAAGCCAAATAGCAATTGGCCAGCGTCTGGGCTTCAATCCCCTGCGTCGCATCCACAACCAAAATAGCCCCTTCACAAGCCGCTAAACTGCGGGATACCTCATAGGTAAAATCAACGTGTCCGGGAGTGTCAATAAGATTTAGAATATATTTTTGCCCTTGATGAAGCCATTCCATGCGCACCGGCTGCAGTTTAATGGTAATACCCCGCTCCTGTTCCAAATCCATGGTGTCCAGCATTTGACCATGCTTCATGTCACGTTTGGCAATAGTACCTGTTATCTCTAAAAACCGGTCCGCTAACGTTGATTTTCCATGATCAATATGCGCTATGATGCAGAAATTACGGATATGCGAATCGTTTTTCATTATTGTATAATTTTTTTATTCAATTAAAAAATGTTACACAAAAGCCAGGCCATGGTAGCGCATGTTGAAGTTTTGGGCAATTTTGGTTATAATACAGAGATGCAATTCAAAGTTCCACAAAACGTTCAGCGGGAAGATAAAATCGTCGGTCCGCTAACCCTGAAACAGCTCATTATTTGCGGGATTGGCGGTGGCATCGCGTACGCAATTTATGTCGGTCTGGGAAAAGAGTTTTCTTGGATCACATGGCTGGCCCCTGTTGCAATTGTCAGCATGATTACCATACTTTTTGCCTTTATACGGCCGCTTGATCTTTCCTTCACAAGATTTTTACTCACTTACCTTGAATTTATACTTCTGCCTCAAAAACGCTTCTGGATACAGGCAAGCGCGGAAGTACAATACAATCCCTATGAAACTGCAAAAATAAAAACAAAAGAGCAGGAAAAAGCCGAAATAGTGGAAGAGAAATTGCTGGATAGAGCAAAAAAACTCCAGGAATTAAGTAAAATATTGGATACTCACGAAAAAGATATCCGACAATAATTATCAATAATCAAGCACCAATATGTATAATTATCAATAATCAAGCACCAATATGTATAATTATCAATAACCAAGCACCAAATTCCAAACAATATTGAATGACCCAAATTCAAAATGGATAACGATCAATCAATTAAACAATCACAGGGCAAAAAAAATCCGGCCCAGGGTACGCAAATTTATTTACGTATCGCCGAGATAAGAGATAATGTTGTGGTGCTCAAAAACGGCGGTCTGCGGGCAATTTTACGGGTTTCCAGCATAAATTTTAATCTCAAATCAGAAGAAGAACAAAATGCCATTATTTATTCTTATCAGGGATTTTTAAATACTCTGGAATTCCCAATACAGATTGTTATCCGTTCCAAAAAACTTGATATTGATGATTATCTTGATAAGCTGCGGAAAATTGGCGAAAAGCAAACCAACCGCCTGCTTCAAACCCAGACGCTTGAATATGTTGAATATATCGCGAAACTCGTAGAGTACGCGGATATTATGGAAAAAGATTTTTTGGTGATAGTTCCAAACAATCCAGCCCGCGCTCAAAAACCAAACATCATTCAGCAGTTTTTTCAAAACATGAACGCAAAAGACAGTTACGAAGCCATAAAACATCGTCACGAAGAATTTGAAGAACTCAAAAAAAATCTCAATCAGCGCATCAGCTCTGTTCGCATAGGACTTGAAAACTGCGGTTTAAAAGTAGATGAAGTGCCAACAAAAGAACTTATTGAACTCTTTTACAACGCCTACAACCCAACCATGGCGCGCGTAGAAAAAGTCAAAGACGTGGAACAGTTCAGCGTACAGACGGATGAGGAAAAAATAGAGGAGGAAAAGAAGGTGGGGTGAGGGGAAAAAGATCATAAAATTTTGATATTCAGAGTTGGTATAGTAGTATACTGGCATGAATAAAGCCAAAATCTGCGTAAATCAGTTTTGTCAAAAACAGTTTGAGATTACGGATCAAGACAGACAGTTTTACCAAAAAATGGCGGTTTCTGAGCCAAAGTTTTGTTTTAACTGTAGACAACAGCAGAAACTGGCCTTCAGAAATGAACGAAAGCTCTATCATAATGTGTGTAAGCTTTGCAAAAAGCCATTTATCAGCATTTATTCAAAAGATAAAGAGTATCCTGTTTTTTGCGCGGGGTGCTGGTGGAGAGACGGCTGGAATCCGTTGGATTATGGAAGAGATTTTGATTTTAACAGACCTTTTTTTGAGCAGCTCAAAGAACTGTGGGATGCCGTTCCAAAACTCGGCCTGCTGACGCTTGGTGATATGGTCAACAGTGATTATTGCCATGATGCTTATCGGCTGGTCAATTGTTACCTCACTTTTGACGGCGAACAGGCGAAAGACTGTTATTATGGTGAAACATTTTCAAACCTTCAAAGCTGCTGCGATTTTCTTTTTGTTCAAAGATGTGAACTTTGTTATGAACTGGCCAATTGCAATGACTGTTATAACGTAAATTTTTCGCGTTATTCATATAACTGTTCAGATTCAAGCTTCCTTTTTAGTTGCAGGAGTTGCCGCAATTGTTTTGCATGCGCGAATCTTCAACAAAAAGAGTATCACATCTTTAATAAGCCCTATTCGCCGGAAGAATATAAAAAAATTGTCGAGTCTTTTAATTTGGACAGTTACGCGGCCCTTCAAAAATTCAAAAAAGAGGTTGAAGAATTTTATCAAAAATTTCCAAAAAAATACTTAAATGGTGTTATGAATGAAAATGTGACTGGAGACAATTTGAATGGCTGCAAAGACACGTTTGATTCTTATGACTGCGCGAATCTAAGGGACTGCCGCTATTGTACAAACATGTTCATGGGCGCTTCTGATTGTTATGATGTCAATATGTGGGGAGACAATTTAAGCATGGCCTATAACAGCGTTGGAATAGGTGCCGGAGCGCAAAATATTGTCGCGTCTTTTTACGCGGCTTTTGGCGTCAATAACATCTATCATTCAATTTTTTGCGTGCACGACGCACAAAACATGTTTGGCTGCGTTGGAATTCAGCATAAAAATTTCTGTATTTTGAATAAACAATATTCAAAGGAGGAATATGAAAAACTCGTCCCCCGGATCATTGAACATATGTGTAAAGATGTGCGGGCGCACGGCGCGAGCGAAATTGAGTCTCATGGGTCCCAATTGAGCGAAACTGAGCTTAAAAATCAAGAGTGGGGTGAATTTTTTCCGCCTTCTCTTTCGGCTTTTGGGTACAACGAAACTGTCGCCCAGGAATATTATCCCCTCACGAAAGAACAAGCCGTACTTCAGGGATTCAAATGGAAAGATCCCGATCCAAAAGAGTACATCAAACAAACATATAAAATTTCTGATGCCATAAAAGATGTGCCGGACGGGATTACAAAAGAAATTTTGGCCTGCGGCGATTGCGGTAAAAATTTCAAAATCGTCATTCAGGAATTAAATTTTTATCGCAAAAAAAATATGCCAATTCCGCGCAAATGCGCTGATTGCAGACATATTGACCGGCTCAAATCGCGCAATCCCCGCAGATTGTGGAACCGCGAATGTTCAAAATGCGGCACGCAAATCAACACCACATACGCGCCTGATAAAAATGATCTGGTTTACTGTGAAAAGTGTTACCTGGAACTGAAATAGACTGTCAAAATGACCAAAATCCAGGCATCAAATTCTCTCACAATATCAAATCATCAAAATTATAAATTCAAAAAAATTGACAATTGAGCACTGTTTTTGATAATATTTTAACCCAATTGTAGCTAAAATTATGGCTTTAGAAAAACCAAAAACAGCGCATGAACCGGCGTCAGATATGGGTAAAAACGGTTGGGCCAGAATTTTAAGCATTGCGGCCATAATTGCTTTTGGTGCCATGGCCACAGTTGGCTGTAAAAAAAAAGAGCCGAAAGTAAAAAGCGTTGCTTCAGAAATGAGCCGTCGTCCGATTACACCAGAAACAGACCCGTGTGAGGTTGTTAAAGTTGCACCGAATGAAACATCCAGTAAGACATACATGAAAGAACTTCCAATGTTTGCCTATTGGTTCTGTGTCGATGTAACTAACGGTTGCAAAGCAACAACACTGGATACTATTGCTATACAACGCTATGGGAAAAGTGATTTTGATCCAGAAGGTGGTGCTACCTTGGATGGTTACTTTGAAATACAAACCGGAAAAGTTACTCGGATAGCAAGTGAATCTGTAGATTGTTGGGACAATTATAGTTCTTGTACTTTAGAATTACACGCATTGGATACAAAAATTACATCAATAATGCTATCTCCATATAAAAAAGGACAATTATGCATAGGAGTTTACGGTTCGCCAAAAGATCCAAAATCAGGCAAGGCTCCCGTCGGTTTTGAGGTAAACATACTTACAACAATTCCAACAAGACGTATTATAGGCTTACCAGCACAAGGACCATTAGTAGTTTTGCCTGTAATAAAATAACATATATATAAAAACCTGCTTTAATTTTGGATTTTAAATTTAAATTTGATATTCAGATTTTGGTATTTTAAAAAGCACTGTCTTGGCGGCGCCCTACTTTCCCCATGGCGATGCCATAAGTATCATTGGCGAAGAGTGGCTTAACTGCTGTGTTCGGGATGGGAACAGGTGTACCCCACTCTCTGGAGCCACCAAGACAATGCCTTTTAAAAGATCAATCTTCAAAAATTAGGCTTCAATAAGGGAAACGCAATATATCAATCTGTTTATTTTTAAGGAATGGATATTTTTTATCAGCCTCCATTCAAAGCTGGTTAAAAAAATGAATTTAAAATTAAGTCAATTGCCTGTTAGTATCTCTCGGCTGAACACGTCACCGTGCTTACACCTGAGACCTATCAATCCGGTAGTCTCCCGGAAGGCTAATGGGGAAATTTTATCTTGAGCAGGGTTTCCCACTTAGATGCTTTCAGCGGTTATCCCTTCCGAACATAGCTACTCTGCCATGCCACTGACGTGACAACAGATACACCAGAGGTTCGTTCGTCCCGGTCCTCTCGTACTAGGGACAACTTCTCTCAAATTTCCTGCGACTATGGAGGGTAGAGGCCGACCTGTCTCACGACGGTCTGAACCCAGCTCGCGTACCGCTTTAATTGGCGAACAGCCAAACCCTTGGGAGC
>CAYHVY010000017.1:0-9395 GCA_964360095.1 uncultured Candidatus Peribacteria bacterium
GCGTGGCCGGAACGATAGTGCGTTGGCATCAGAATATCTTCTGCCGGATATTGTACGGCATCGGTTCCGGCGGCGGGGGCCCGCGCGCCCGCCCCCCGGGTTTTGGGGGCCCCCCGGGGGGCGCCTGGGCCCCCCCGGGCTCGGTAGGATATTTGTTCAAAAAAAACGGGCTGATCATAGTTCCGGTATCCGGGGAATCAGCTGAAAACATTGAATTATCCGCTATTGACGCAGGTGCGGCCGATGTAAAACAAATTGACGGATCTGTTGAAATTTATACACAGCCCGGAGATCTTATGAAAATAAAAGATCATCTTGAAAAAGCCGGATTTAAGCCAAAATCAGCATCACTAACTTATGTTCCGCAGACAAAAATTCACATCACGGACGAAATCATCGCGCAAAAACTGCTTCAGCTTCTGGAAAAGCTGGAAGAGGATGATGATGTTTCAACGGTTTATCACAACGCGATTTTGCTGTAGGGGTATATTAAAGACTAAACTTCCGGAATCCATAGCGAGCAGCGAAAACCCCCATCATGACCGTGAACATCCGCATTGCCGTTCCTGCTCGAGCCATTCCGACTGCCAAACCACGAACAGCCAGGATCTTCTGGAGTTCCAGGGTTTGGCGTATAAAGCTGATCCCAGCTGCCATCATTGATAATAATGCCAGCAGATTGTAATTGATCAAAACGCTCGTGTGTCATTAAAGGTGCGCCCCACTCATCAGCAATCGTTTTTGCCTGAAAATAATTAACATCTCTTATATTTGCAGGTGATCCGGCAGAACAGCTATCAAAACCGAAACCATTTTGACCATCTCTCTGTTGATTGAATACACCAACTTCATGCCCATTTTTATACATCTGAAAAAGGGCATATCGCAATCTTTCATCCGCTTTTTCAAGAGCCTCTTTAACTTTAGGCCACCGAATGCCTGCATAACGCTTAGATTCTTTTGCAATACGCCCTGAAAGGTCTGCGTAGAGTTCTGTTTTTTCTTCAGGTTTAAGGACTTTTTCCTGAGCTGTTTGGCGTTCTGCTAATCCTTCTGCTGATTGAGCTGACGCACTGTATAATTTTTTGATTGCTGCTCTTACTCCATCAAGTATTTTTGTTCGCTCTTTGCCAGTTTCTGGAATATCCATTCTATAAACTTCTTCAAGATGCAAACCACGCATTAAAAAATTGTGCATTTCCGCGCGCACACGCTGTTCAAGCTCTATATTTTGGCTTTCTTGTGACATGATAATTTAAATTAAAAAGTTATGTTTTTACTGTAGAGTATATTATATCAATTTGTCAAATTCAATTTGGCTAAAACCGCTACTCCTCAAATTTGTATGTAATATTTTGATCCAGATCAAACGTTTTTCCTTCCTCATCGGATGCGGATTTGCGGATAATAACGTCTGTGAAACTTTCAGTATGTTTTTCTGATTCAATATTGCTCATTTTTTCAATCATTATTGCCGACTGGGGAGGAAGCGCTGTTTTTTCAATATCCTGAACAGATTTTATCGGTGTCATTTTTTCTACTTCATCAAATAAATGAAGGCGTTCCTTTTGGAAATCTTTAATTTTTTTAATAACATTTTCTTCAACGGTTTTTATATTTTTACCGGCAATTTTAAAACCCGCGGCCTGCACGTGTCCCCCGCCTCCAAACATCTGGGCAATAACGCTGGAATCAATGGAAGCGCTCAAAGTCCTTACGCTCCCGGAAATAATACCGCCCTCTTTTTCCTTCAAAATAAGCACAATTTCCGTGCCGGGCGCGCTGGTCATCAATTCATCAATAATTCCTCCTGTTTCGTCTTCGCGGGAACCTGTTTCTTCAAAATCCTTTCGGCTGATAGTGGCCCATACAAGACGATATTTCATATCCACCTGAATATTGGAAAGGATGCGACCCCACAAACGCAGAGTTGAAAGACGTTTGGTTTTAAAAACGTGCTGAATGATTTCCTGCTGGCGGGCACCATGTTTTACCAGTTTGGAAGCCATAAAAAATGATCGTGGCGTCGTGTTGGCGTTTTGGAAACTGCCGGTATCCGTAATAATGCCTGCCAAAAGCAGGGTGGCAATATCTTCATCCATGATTGTTTTTCCTGTCGCGTTCTCAAGATCTTCAATCAGTGGAATAAGCATTTCTGTTGTAGCGGAAGCCATAATATCAACCATGTTGATGCGTCCAAAATGACCATTTGAAGCATGATGATCAATGTTGATGACCGGAAGAGTGGTGAAAAGCTCTGTATTATCCTCATAAAAACGTCCCAATTGCGAGAGATCCCCGGTGTCAACCGTTATGATGAGATCATATTTGCTTGGTCCATGATGAAAGGATACTTCTTTAGCTGAGAACTGTCCTTTTTTCGCTGTAATAATGATATTTACCTTGTTTTGTTCCAGTTTTGTTTTGATGGCCCCAACATGAGCTTTTTCACAGTCAAGAGTGACAATAAAATCACGGCCTGGTGAAAATTCAGAACTAATCACGTTTGTCGTCGGTAAAAACTGGAAAGCGTCGGGAACAGGCTCGGCGCTCACGACAGTTACGTCTTTTTCTATCTTTTTGAAAGCCAGATATAGGGCAAGCGCGCTTCCCAGGCTATCGCCATCCGCCGGCGCGGAAGGCATAACCAAAATATGGTTGCTATGCTGAATGACGTTGATAATTTGTTGGCGAATTTTTTCCATCGTGAAGCTTTTTTGTTTGATAATCTTCTAATACTAAAACATTTCCCTATTTTGGTCAACAAATATAGTGTTTACAATAAGGGTGAAATGTAACAAAGGAGCCTTGGGAAAGCAAGTGAAACGGATTTTATGATATCTTTGGGGTATGAAAAAAGATTTTCAAAATTGGCACTACAAAAAATCAATTATCAATGAAACTGAAAAACGACCATTTTTTCATGAGAAAGAAATATGGTTTTGTTACGTAGGAGCCAATGTTGGCTTTGAGCAAGATGGTATTGGGGAAGATTTTCAAAGACCCATTCTCATCATACGAAAGTTTAATAATGAAATATTGTGGGCAATTCCACTTTCAAAAACTAAAAATCGGAATAAATATTATTTTGAGTTTCCCTTCAGTGAAACTATTACAAGTGTTGCTATTTTATCTCAAATACGGCTTATTGATGCACAAAGATTGAGCCGAAAAATAGGCACTATACGTGAAAAAGATTTCAAAGAATTAATAAAAAAACTCAAGGCATTATTACCTTAAGTTTTTATTTTTCCTCCGTCTTACGACGGAGTCGGGCCTAAGCCATTTGTGAGTATATGATAACAACTGGGTAGATTAAAGTCAAATTTAATTATTGAAAATATGGTCGTTAAAAAACGTATGGCTAGGCAAAATATCGTCCGTATCTCAAAAAAAAGGCCTCAAAAAAAGATTATTCAAAGAGCGGCAAAACTTATTCAAAATGGAGAATTGGTGGCGTTTCCAACGGAAACGGTTTATGGGCTTGGGGCCAATGCTTTTGACCGTTTTGCAATCAAAAAAATCTTTGCTGCAAAGAAGCGACCTGCGGACAATCCGCTGATCGTACATATAGCGCGGCATCAGGATGTGGCGCTTGTGGCAGAGAAAATTTCTACCATGGCAAAAATATTAATGAAGATTTTTTGGCCGGGTCCTTTAACGCTGGTTTTAAAAAAAAAGAAATCAGTGCCATACGAAGTAACCTGTGGACTTGACACTGTAGCGGTGCGCATGCCAAAACATCCGGTGGCGCTGGCATTGATAAAAGCCGCAAAATGCCCCATCGCAGCTCCCTCCGCCAACATTTCCGGCAAACCAAGCTCTACTTTCGCACGCCATGTGACAGATGATTTTAGCCTAACAATAAAGATGATTTTAGATGCGGGCAAAACATTAATTGGTCTTGAATCAACGGTTGTTGACGCTACAGCTTCAAAAATTACTGTTTTGCGTCCCGGCGGAATCACTATTGAACAATTGACAAAAGCACTGGGTTATAAACCGGAAATTGCTTCACTCAGCGCCGGAAAGGTGCGCTCTCCAGGGATGAAATACCGGCACTACGCACCAAAAGCGCCGATGGTTGTTGTTGAAAATGAAATTGGTCAAAAAATGGTTAGTTTTTTGCAAAAAAAAATAATTTTCTATCAAAAAAATGGCTTACGCGTAGGCATTTTAACATGCAGAGAACATGCAAAAAAATATTCGCGCGCGCAGTGCGTTATCGCGTGTGGCTCATTAAAAAAACCCGAAACCATAGCCAAAAATCTTTATGCATGTTTGCGCAGATTTGATGCAAAAAAAGTTGACATTATTTTGTCTGAAAATTTTGGAGAAAAAGGCATTGGACACACCATTATGGAGCGGCTACGGCGCGCGACGACATAAACAAAACCGTTCCCCTATGGATGCGCAAAATCCACAACCCGCAACTGTAACTGACTGCGCCCGTTCCACTCATTGCGCTCAAGGTTGCAGACAATATCAAGCTCCGCGTGTTGTTCTAAAATATTTTTATGTTCACCGAAACCGTATGCGATTACCGCCATTTTGTTTTTTTCGTTATTGTTTAAATAAGCCTGAAAACTTAGATGGTTTTGATCTTTGCCGACGCGTTTTGCAAATTTATGGCGCACATTTTTTATAAGAAAAAGCGGCTGGGCGTTAGCTGGCCCAAACGGCTCCATCTGTTCTAAAAATTTCATTAAATCTTCATTGATATCTTTTTCCTCAAGCTCAGAGTCAATGGAAATAGCAGGTTTATCAACTAATTGTGCAAGTTTTTGGCTTGCATACTCCGTCATTGCTTCCACAAACTTGGCGAGATTTTCTTTTTTGATATTTAGACCCGCGGCCTGGGCGTGTCCTCCAAAATGTTCCAGGTACTGATGATGCAGCGTAAGCGCTTCAACCACGTTAAAATTCTCGGGACTACGGGCGGAAGCCACTAAATATCCCCCAAAATCCTGTAAAATAATGCATGGCACATAATATTTTTCAGCAATTCTTCCAGCAATAAGACCTAAAATACCAACATGCCAATCAGCGCTCCATGCGATAAAAATTTTTGCGGGAGATTTTTGTGATAAATACTGATTTTCCGCTTCTTCAAGGGCTTTTATAACCATCTGCTGGCGAGTTTTGTTCAATTTTTCAAGATGATCCGCAAGTTTTTTTCCTTTGGCATCATCTTCAGTATTCAGTAAAAGCTGTAATGCGTAGTATGGATGATCAATGCGTCCGGCCGCGTTAATGCGGGGTCCGATGCGAAAACCAATGGTATGGGTATCAATTTTCTGATCAGGCTTGATACCGGCATGTTCTTTCAACAACTGCAAACCTGGCCATCTGGTATTTTTCAGCGCTTCCAGACCGTATTTTATAATAATGCGGTTTTCGTCCTGAACGGGACCGATATCAGCCACCGTGCCAAGACTTGCCAAATCCAAAAGAGAAAATAGAAAATTTTCCCTTTCTTCAGTGGAAAACTGATCAGCAATGAGTGCGGAGGCCAGTTTATAAGCCACGCCCGCGCCGGTCAGTCCCTTAAAAGGATATTTACAGTTTGGCTGTAGAGGATGCAATATGGCGTAAGCCGCGTCAGGAAAATTTTGAGGGACGGTATGATGGTCTGTAATAATCACATCAATTCCATAGTTTTTGGCGAGTTCAATTTGCTGTTTGCAGGAAATGCCGCAGTCAACAGTTATTACAAGATTAGCTTTGGCCCTCGCAAAATCTTCTACAAAAGCGCTACTAAGTCCATAGCCATCTTTCACACGATGAGGTAAACGGTATGAAATATTCGCGCCACAGGCTTTGAATGTCTGATACAAAATAGCCGTTCCGCTTATGCCATCCACGTCGTAATCGCCAAAAATGATGATCCTTTCATGAGCGGCGATGGCTTTTTTTATCCTCTGAACCGCCTTTTCCATGTCTTTCATCAAAAAAGGATCGTGAAAACCTTTTTGATAATTTGGATACAGGTATGCCTGGACTTGCGATTTTTCAACCAACCCCCTGTTTGCGAGCAATTTTTCAGGAATGGTTTCATGTTGATTTGTGTTTTTTACAAGCCATTTTTTGTTGAGGACGGACATGGCACTAGAATTATAAATTAGAAATTACGAATTAGAAATTGTTATTTTTTAACTATGATGCAAATGGATTTGATGCAATTTTTAATTTTTAATTCATAATTACTAATTAATATGAACTCCGGCTAAATTTTTCATAAATTTATATGATTCGTTTTTTTCATTTTTTGCCAATAATTCTTCTAGTTCTTCCCCTGCGATCCAATGCACATCCTGATAATTCTTGAACCAGGTGATCTGCCTTTTTGCGTAGTTGCGCGTGTTTTTTTTGATATTTTCAACGGCCTCCTGCAAAGTGCAATTTCCGCGTAAATACATCATTAACTCCTGATATCCCAAAGAAGAAAATGCAGGTAATTTTTCATCGTAACCATTCATGATGAGCATTTTTACTTCATTTAAAAAGCCTTTTGCAAGAATTTCATCAACTCTGTGATTAATACGTTTGTAAAGGACTTCACGCGGCCACTGAATGCCAATGATAAATGTTTCAAAAAGAGATTGTCCTTTTTGATCCTGCTTGGGCATATTGCCTACTATGTTAATTTCAAGCGCGCGCATGACATAGCGCAGATTATTGGGATGAATCCGCGCAGCGGCATCAGGATCTTTCTCCTGAAGCATTTGATAAAGGGATGCTGCTCCATTTGTCTGGCAAAATTCATACAACTTTTGGCGCAAATCATGTTGCGGCGGCACCGGAGGAATCTGATAATTCTGCAAAAGGGCATTTAAGTAGAGTCCTGTGCCGCCGGCAACAATGGGCAACTTGCGTCTGGATAAAATTTCTTTGATGATTTTTAGCGCGAGTCGTTTAAAATCAGCAACGCTAAATTCCTGATCGGGTTCAAGAATATCAATGAGATGATGTGAAATTCCCAGTCGTTTATGAATTGGGATTTTATCCGTGCCGATATCCATGTACCTATAAATTTGGCGAGAATCCGCTGAAATAATTTCCCCATGAAAAAGTTTGGCGATTTCCAGACTCAGCGCCGTTTTGCCGGAAGCCGTCGGTCCTAAAATAACAACGAGCGGCTGTGTTTCATTGCCTTTCATTTTTTCCAAAAACTGTGTCAGTTGTTCAAAAATGGATACCATGCTTTTATTTTTTGTAATTTTCTGAGGTTACCGCGCGGAGTGTAGCAAAATTTCTGCTTTTATGACAATTTAAATTTGACACTTAAAACGCTTTTCATATAGATTGTTCCCGTCATAGACAGCAGGTGCGTTTTAAAGGCTGTAAATCCTGCCGAGACTTTAAAAGAAAGGAGCGAAAAATCAGGGTTGCTCTTTAGTGTCCTGTAAAAAGGATTTTGTCTCAATGGTCTGTGGTTGTATTGAGATTTTTTATTTGATTATTCATGGCAGTCACAAAGGTAAAAAAAGCAGAGATTCTTCAGGAGCTTGAGGAAAAATTTTCAAAAGCCAAAGCTGTATATTTTGCCCGTAACAAAGGTTTGCAGGTAAAAAAAGTCACCGAACTGCGAAAAAAACTTCGTCGCGAGGATATTGATTTTGTTGTAGCTAAAAAAACACTTATTAAATTGGCCGCTAAAAAAAATAATTTTCCTGAGTTAACAGATGAAATTATGGAAGGTCCGATTGCGGTGGCTTTTGGCTACAATGACTCAATAACACCGGCGCGTCTTCTGTATGAATTTGGTAAGGAAAATGAAAATTTACAACTTGCTGGAGGTGTTTTTGAAGGCCGTTTGATGGATAAGGCCGCGGCAAAACAATTGGCAACGCTGCCTCCAAAAGAACAACTATTGGCAAAACTGGTCTACAGCATGAAATCCCCTCTTTATGGCCTGCACGGAGCTCTTTCCGGTGTGCTGCGAAAATTGGTTTATGTGCTAAAAGCAGTGCATGACACAAAAGCCGCGCAATAAAATATCAACCTTTGTAAGGAACGGTTTCAAACCGTTCCTTACCTTATTTTTTAACCCAAAACATTATGTCAGACGTAACACTCAGCAAGGAATCACAGGAGATCCTTACAATGGTTGAAAAACTTTCTGTTTTAGACCTGGCAAACCTGGTAAAAGCCATGGAAGAAAAATTTGGCGTGAGCGCCGCGGCACCGGTCATGATGGCGGCTGGTGGTGGAGCTCCTACGGCAGCGGCTGAAGAAGAATCCGCGACAGTCACTGTTGTTTTGACCAGCTCCGGAGCTCAAAAAATAAATGTCATCAAGGCCGTTCGTGAACTTACAGGATTGGGTTTGAAGGAAGCAAAAGATCTCGTTGATGCCGCTCCAAAGCCAGTAAAGGAAGGTGTAGCCCGCGACGAAGCTGCTAAAATGAAAAAAACCCTTGAAGAAGCTGGTGCGACTGTGGAGGTGAAGTAAGGTGCTTTAAAAATAATCATAATTTTTGTCAAAGAAATAAAGGCGGAGGACTTGTCTTCCGCCTTTTGTTTAAGCTGAAAATTTGTTAAAATAAGAAGATTATATAAAAACTAAAAACAAAAAATTATGGCTGAACCAATCAAATTGGATGCTGCGGCGACAGTGTTGCCAATAAAAGAACATATTGAAGTGAAAACGGCGAGTGCGCCAAGTTCGCCGATGCCGCCAATCAAACCGGAAGCTGAAATAAAAACCGCAAATTCAACAAGCGGACTGACATTGAGTAAAAATCAAAGTTTTGGAAATATTTTTACCCAAATGGCGCAGAAAGAGAAAGATCCTCAAATGCTGACGACGGTTCTATCACAAAAAGAGGCCTCTTTGGTTAGACCAAAATCCATACTCGGTGTGGCTCCAACATTAGAAAAAACCATTGAACTGGAGAAAGAATTGCGTTTAAAACGAAGGCTTCGCTTTGCGAAATTTTTATTGTTGCTCGCTTTTTTGGGAAACCTTGGAATGGCCGGTTATTTTTATTTTGAGCTTTCGCCAACATTCAATGCTTTTGGCCTTAACACGACACAACGTCTGGCAAATCTCAATGATAATTTACGTCAAGTTCAAACGGACGTTAATAAATACCGGTATCTGACAGCTCAATTGAAACTAAATGAATTCAGCTATCAGGTTGACCAGTTTTTGAGCAATGTTACAAAAAAAGCAAATTCCGCAGGGGGAACGGTAGAGACGATTCATGGATCATCTCTACAGGAGGAGGCAAAAACAATTTTACCAGCCCTGTTGAATGATATTCGCGCCAATGTGACGGCGGAGCTTGTTGTCCAAACTGTAATCCCTGCCGGACAGAGCGCGCAAAATGACGAAGAAGCGCGCCAGGAAGCAGAAGTAAGGCTCAGGGATGCCTTAAGGGCGGAGCGGAA
>CAYHVY010000017.1:9405-16053 GCA_964360095.1 uncultured Candidatus Peribacteria bacterium
AACAGCCTTTTTCAAAAGAATCCAAAGATGCCCCCCTTGAGCGCAGTAATGGCTTAGCGCCATCGCAACTCGGCCTAAAAGAAACACCGAAAGAAACAAAGGGAAATAACTTGACCGCGGAAGAAATTGCCAATCTGAAGCTTGTTGATAACGCGATAAAACTTGTTAGCAACAAGCCGCTTTTGGCCATGTTTCGCAATATTTCAATTCAAAATTTTGGCCGTGATCTTGCTGATTATGTTGCGAATCCGGGTCCTGAGAAGCTGAAAGGCTTGAGGGAATTGGCTGCTCAAATTCTTGCTTCAACGAAAAGTGACATTGCCACCATTGCGGAGCTCAAGAAAAAACGCGTGAACTGGTCAAATGTGATAAGAAAAATCGCCAATGAAACAGGAAATATACGTGACGCTCATTATGGTGATTCTGCGGCATATGAGAGCTATGGAGGAATTGTTTATACCGGCTATGAATTTGATACCGTCAGCAACAAAATTGTTTTATCCGGAATTTCCAAAACCCTTGATGGCACCAATTTCACGTTATTAAGCAATTTAATCCAGCAGATGGAATCTTCTCCGGATTTTGAAAACGTGGAAATGAGATCTTTTACAAAAAGCAAATCCGGTAGCGGCACTTCCGGCGATGCTTATTTCGCGAATTTCAAAATTGACCTTGCCATGCAGAAAAAAACTGCTTCAGAAAAAGACCGTCCGAGCCTGACCGAAGCTCCAGAAGAAAAAACTGCCGGCGCAAAAAGAACCGATGCGATCCCAGTATTAACTCCGCTTTTGGAGAAGTTCAGTGAATTGAAATCGCAGGTCAAGCTTCCATTTGGAAATTCCGCATCCGATTCATTCAAAAAAGAAGAGAAAAATATGGGAACAGATACGACACAAGCGCAGACCCAAGCGCAAATTCAATCAACTGAACAGTCACAGGTTAAACCAGTGAACGATGAAAAAATTTCAGAACCGGTTAAAAATGCTGTTTTAAAGCCATCACAGAATATTTCACCGACAACTGTAACTGCCCCATTGTCTTCCACGCCAGCCACAGGCATAAGCACAAAACCTACAAGCGCTTCTGCGCACGCGGCATCGTCTGCTTCTGCGCCTGTCGTAAGCGGAAAATCAACAAGCACATCAGCGCCATCCATATCCGCACCTGCTGTGAACACGAAATCAACAAGTACGCCGGCGCCTAAACCATAATTAAAAAAATTTCATTCAATTCATCCATGGATCCAATCATACAAAAAAAGAATTACGGCGCAAAAATTCGCAACCATGTGTTTATTCTTGTCCTGCTCCTGATTGCCGCGGGAATTTATGGTTTTTTACAATATCAAAAATTATCTGTCGCAAATAACGCGCTTGAAAAAGGACAGGCGGCGCTAAGCGCTCTGGAATCAACAAAAAATAACCTGGCCACACAATATCCGGTGCAAAGAAAACAGTTTTATGAAAATTTTGCGGGCGCTTTGAAATCATTAAAAGATGTCTACCCTACTGAAGAAAATTATACCCGTCTGGCCATTACCTTTGATCAATTATTCAAGGACTTGAACAGAAGTGACAATCAGGCTTTTCTAAGCGATTTAAAGTTTGGACAGGCTCAAAGTGATGCCGAAAAAGATTATGCTGTTTTGCCAATCAATATGACCTTTTCCGGCACACGAAATAATTTTGACGCTTTTCTGAATTTTATTGAAAATTCGGGGGACTTGACTGGTGGAAACCGTCTGATGGACATCAACTCTATTAACATCAATTTTTCTGATTCTTCTGATCAAAACGCAGAATCCAGAAAACAGACGCTGGATCCCGGCAAAAAAATTATTACGGCATCCATTACCCTTAACGCCTATTTTCAGGCACCGGTTAAGTGAATTATAAATTATGAATTAGAAATTATGGAAGACACTCAAAAATTACAACTGTTACAGGAATCCATTCTGGCCGGAAATATTCCCCAGCTTGTGCTGAACATGATCAGTTATGCCCTGGATCTGCGTTCTTCCGACATTCACGCGGAGCCCCAGGAAAACACGATTCGCGTTCGTTTTCGCGTTGATGGGGTGCTGCGACCGATCGTTGAATATCCGCACAATATTCATCCAGCCGTGGTGTCGCGCATTAAAATCATGTCCAACATGAAAATTGATGAACAGCGCGTGCCCCAAGACGGGCGTTGTGAAGTGACAACAAAAGATGCCAGGGAAATGGACCTGCGCGTTTCCACTCTTCCAACAATTAACGGTGAAAAAATAGTGATGCGCATCCAGGACCGTTCCCGCAAAATTCCCACTTTGCCAGAATTGGGTTTGCAAGGCAACGGTTTGCGTTTTTTTGAGGAGGCGCTGAAGTTGCCGAATGGCATTATTTTGACCACAGGACCAACGGGTTCAGGAAAAACAACAACAATGTATTCCGCGCTTTCGCGTTTAAACCGTGTGGAAGTGAATATTTTGACGATTGAGGATCCCGTTGAAATTCAAATGGACGGCCTGAATCAAAGCCAGGTACATTCCGATATCAATTACACGTTCGCCAATGGTCTGCGCACAGCCCTTCGCCAGGATCCAAATATCATCATGGTGGGGGAAATCCGTGACAGGGAAACCATTGAAATTGCCATTGAAGCCGCGTTGACCGGACACCTTGTGCTTTCCACCATTCACACCAACAGCGCCACGGAAACACTAACCCGCATTATCAACATGGGTATTGCGCCTTTTTTAATGGCTGAAACTGTTGAATTGATCATTGCGCAACGCCTTGTGCGCAAGCTCTGCGATCAATGTAAAATCGCGGATACAACGCCTGACGTTCACTATCTTGAGTTGGCAAAGATTGCCATAGCCAATCTGCACTCCACTGATGAAATTGCGGCAGAAAAATTGAAAAGTTTGCAGTTTCTCAAAGCCGTCGGATGTAAAGAATGCGACAAAATCGGATACAAGGGCCGTCTCGGGCTTTATGAAATCATGCGTATGAGCAATGAAATTCGCCGTCTGATTTTAGAAAAGGCATCATCAATGGATATTGAAAAAGCCGCCTTGAAAAACGGTATGGTCAACCTGGAACAGGCTGGAATTATCAAAGCTTTAAACGGTGAAACAAGTCTTGAGGAAGTGTATCGCGTGGCTAAGAGAATGGAGGAATATTGAGTTCAATTTTCAGTGATCAATTTACAATTTTCAATAAATTTTCAATTCATAATGTATGCCGGAAAAACAAGCCAAAGGCTTTGGACAATCGGAAGGAGAACAAACGTTTGTCCTTGGCCTGCAAAAAGAGGAAAGCGGAGAAGTGGCAGGGAATGGTTTGAAATCGTTAGCTACTGTTGCGAAAAAATCGGATGGCATAGCGGGCATTTTGAATCTGAGCCCAACGACGCAAGAAGAAAAAAAACAGGCTATCAATGGTAGCGAAGAAAAAAAACAATTAGTGTTGAATATCGCAAACACTGTCGGGCGAAAAATTCTTTTGCGGCAGAAAGCATCCTATGTGCGCTTGACAGGCAATCCGTTCATTGACACCTATCATCGCATCAATGATTTTTTGGTTGACCATGCCAAGATCAGCGTTCGCGACAAGGCAACGTTTTTTCGCCTTCTGGCTGTCATGATTAATGCCGGCATCCCGCTCATTAAATCTCTTAAAACGCTTGGCATCCAGTCCGAAAAGAGCCCAAAACTGGCCAGAACTCTGTTTGAAATGGCGCAAATGATTGAGAGCGGCAAAAGCCTGTCGGAGTCCATGGGTATGTTTCCGGTGATTTTTCATGAGGCTCAGGTTGGCATGGTGCATGCCGGCGAGGCTTCAGGACAATTAAATCGGACGTTGCGTGATCTGGCGGACGATGTTGAAAAATCCGCAAGTATGTCAGGTAAAATTAAAGGCGCTTTGATCTATCCCGTGGCCATTCTCGCGCTTCTGGCGGTTGTTATTTTTTTGATGATGGTAATGGTTGTGCCGCAATTGACAAAATTGTTTTCACAAACAGGAAAGGAACTGCCTGTAGTAACGCAGATTCTCATAAATGCCAGCAATTTTTCCGTCAATTTTTGGCCGTTGATTCTTTTGGTGGTATTTGGAATGCTCTTTGGACTTGGCGTATGGAAAAAAACCCATAGCGGCCATTACATATGGGATTTGATGATGTTAAAATTGCCGATTTTTGGCTCCCTGATCAAAAAAGCGGTGCTTTCACGTTTTGCCCGCGGCATCAGCAGTCTCCTTTCAAGCGGAGTGCCCATTATCAAATCCATTGAAATTGTGGCCAATGCTGTCGGAAATGAAGTCTACCGGAGAAAACTTTATTTGACGGCGCAGGACATGAAAGGAGGCATACCAATGGCGGAAAATATGGCTGACAGCAAGCTTTTTCCGGCCATGCTGGTCAACATGATTGAAGTGGGCGAACAAACCGCCCAGCTTGAAAATGTGATGATGAAAGTAGCCGCATTTTATGATGAGGAGGTGGACAACATCGTTAAAGCTCTTTCTAAAGTGATGGAGCCGCTTATTATTGTGGTTATTGGGACGACCGTTGGGGGGCTTGTTGCCGCCATTATGCTGCCGATTATTCAGTTGACGAACACGGCCGGCGGATTGAGTTGAGAAAATCCACACAAATTTTTGCTGTCTTGAACTGTGATTAAAAATGATTATTTGATGGACTGTGATTTTTTATTGATAATCATAATCTTCATTTAATCAGACGAATCATAGTTCAAGACAGCAAAAATTTGATTTTGTGTAATAAAAAATGTTACTCTTACAAAAGAATAAGGTTTTTGCCCTATTCATAAATAATTCTTAACCCCATTATAAAAATGAAAAAACTTCTTTCTGCTTCGTTTAAGGGCTTTACCCTTATTGAATTACTTATTGTCATAACAATCATTGGAATTTTGGCCGTGGCGCTGCTGCCGAGCATTGTTGGCGCGCCGGGAAGAGCAAGGGACGCACAGAGAAAGGCGGATTTAAATAATATTATCGCGGCGCTGGAAACATACAATGCCGACAAACAAGCTTATCCTGCCACCAGTTCATGTGTAAGTGCTATTACTGGTTTTGCGAGTTACTTTCAGGGTGCCAAGATCCCAAATGATCCGCAGAGCCCCAAAAGTTCTGGGGCTGCCTGTCCAACCGGTTACGCTTATTGTAAATTAAATGCTCCGCAAAATTATGGGTTGGTGGCAGCCGTGGAAATTGCCGGAGATTCAAATCACAATGCAGCTGTAGACTGCTCCTCCTTCCCAACTACCCTTACAAAATCTACCGATGATAGCAAAGCTTACTATGTAATTACCAAATAAATTTGCGACATAAGACCGCTTTTACTCTCATTGAACTTCTGATTGTCATTACAATTATCGGAATTTTGGCCGTGGCGCTTTTGCCAAGCGTGCTAGGCGCACCTGGAAGGGCCAGAGATGCGCAGAGGAAAGCGGATTTAAAAAATATTGTTGCGGCGCTGGAAAGTTTTAATAGTGATAATGGCCACTACCCCTCTAAAGGCAACTGTATAAAAGAAGTAGGCGACGGTACTACGGCAACTGGCGTTCTTAACAAATATTTTGGGGGCACACCTCCAAAAGATCCACAAGCTATGGCGGCGGGCAAACCTATTGCACCAGGTTTTCCAGATTGGACCACTCATTCGGCTGTTACTTGCAAAAATGATTATGTATATTGTCCCTTCAGATCAGGATATGTGGTTGCTTCATTCGTGGAAATTTCAGGCGATGGGAATCATTCTACAGGTAATGGACCCCTCTTGTGTGGTGGACTAGCCGGGACTTGGGAGTCTGATCTAAGCCTAACACTTCCGGTGACAGGAAGCGCAATTATTGATACATACTTAATATACAGAAGATAAATTATTTAAGGCATGCAGAAAACTGGTTTTACCCTCATTGAACTCCTCATTGTCATTACAATCATCGGCATTTTGGCTGTAGCGCTTTTGCCAAGTGTTGTGGGTGCGCCTGCAAGGGCCCGGGATGCGCAGAGGAAAGCGGATTTAAAGAATATTGCGACGGCGATTGAATCATTCAACAGCGATTATAGTCATTATCCTGATGGAGGTGGCTGCGTAAACGCCGTAACTGACAGTAAAGTTACTGGTGTCACTGGCGTTTTGAATAAATATTTTCAGGGAGGCACACCTCCAAAAGATCCACAGGGTAAAGGGGTTGGCAATAGCAATTCTGGATCCAGTTGCACTGGCGATTATTTATACTGTCCATTAACTTGTACAAGCTGTAAGGGTGCCAATTATTTAGTAGCTTCTTTTGTAGAAAAAGATGGCGATGGTAATTATAATTATAATCAAGGCGATCATCTCTGTGGGTCGATCAGTAAGGTTCCTGTTCTCGCGCCCGCTAAACCTCCCTCTCCCGAATATGATACTTACATAATAATAAAATAATCTTGTTCTCAAAATGAAGCGTGCTTTCACCCTCATTGAACTCCTCATCGTAATAACAATGGGTCTTGCCCAGCAAAGATTAGTATTTTTTAAAATTATTTCCTGATTTGTAAAATAAAAATATATATATTTTATATGTCAATTTAAAATGTGCCGAAAGAGGCTTTAGTTGATGCTTATGAGCCAAATTGCATGTCAAAAAAGGTA
>CAYHVY010000018.1:0-14222 GCA_964360095.1 uncultured Candidatus Peribacteria bacterium
TTTTTGAACTTCTCCCATATTTTGGCTTAAAAACTCACTGCCCATGGTTTTAAATTTTTTGGGATCATCGGTGGTGGCAAAAAAACATTGCTGCTTTTTCTCAAGCAGATCCTCAATTTCAGGATGCCGGATCAGATAATTCTCCAGACTTTTTGCGACAATTTCCCCGGGGGGCAGAACACGCACATTTTTGCCCATGATACGCTGAAATTCCCTGAATAAAAAAGGGTAATGGGTACAGCCAAGAATCAGCGTGTCAATATTGCAAGTTTTCAGATGTTGAAGATATTTTTTTAAGATCATTCTTGTTTCCGGTTTTTTATGCCAATGCTCCTCAATCAAAGGAACAATAAGCGGACATGCCTGCTTATACACTTTCACATCGGGCTTCAAATGTTTCAACTCAATATCAAAACTTTCAGACCGGATTGTAGCACTCGTCCCAACGACTCCTATATTTCCATTTTTTGTTATTTGAACGGCCTCTTCAGCCTGCGGCTTGATAATGCCAAGTATTTTGCGATTGGTAATTTTTGGTTGCCGTAAATATTTTTCCTGAAGGCTCCGGAGCGCGTTTGAAGATGCGGTGCTGCAGGCAATAATAATTAAAACGCACCCCTGCTGAAATAAATATTCCACCGCCTCTTCGGCAAACTGTATAATTGTTTCTTTATTTCTTGTTCCATAGGGTGCCCGCGCGTTATCCCCAAGATAAAAATAGTCATATTGAGGTAATTTTTTGAGCAGTTCTTTTAAAATGGTCAATCCGCCGTAGCCTGAGTCAAAAACACCGATCATATTTTGAGAAAAGAAACGCCTTCATTAAAACATGATTTTGCTTTTTAAGCGATTTTTTGTAAAGTGTACTCATGGGCAAAAAACTTTTTCCATGGAAGGCGCAAATTGTCTTCATTATTACAGGGGCTTTTATCGGTCTTTTGGTTACCGCTCAATTAAAAAGCGTTCTGCCGTCAAGTTCCTATCCATATGATAAATTCCAGGCACAGCAGGAGCTTGTTAAAGGCTATAACGATGAACAAAGCTTACTGAAGAGCAAAATCCTGAATTTACGCAAGCAGATTGAAGATAAACAAAAAGAGGCCGGTGAAACCATTCAAAAAAATAATCTGGATGTTTTGAGTGAGCTCAAAAAAGAAATAGGACTTGAGAGCATCAAGGGCGGCGGCATAGAAATGACGATTGACGACTCAATGTTTGCCAAACGCGACAGTGTTAAAAATCCGGAATCTTTAGTTAACGCAGCCGATTTACGTGATATTGTCAATCTCCTTTTTAGCGCTCAATTCAACGGAGTGGCAATTAACGGCCATCGGGTTATTGCTTCCACTCCAATAAATTCAGTTGGAAATACGATCCTGGTCAATAATTCCAATGTGTTGCCGCCATTTGTCATATTGGGCATTGGTGATTCAGATTTGATATTGCAGCGTCTAAATGACCCAAAAACGCTTTCTGATTTGCGAAAGAGGGTAAAATCGCAAAAAATACGTTTTACTTTCAGTGGAAAAGACAATCTTGTTTTGCCTATTTACAACAGTGATTTTCAGTTGAAATACATCCAATCTTCTAACGATTCTTCCAAATGAAATACCGCGCGTTATTCATCATATTAACAGGAGTTTTATTGGGTTTTCTGGTTGTTTTACAAACGCGGTCTTTTAGCGATGTCAAAGACATTATTCATCGTGATTCAAGGGCTGATATTTTTCGTGAAATTCAGATATTAAAAAATACCAATCACAATCTTGAAGAGGCAATTTTGTTATTGGAAACGCGGCTTGAGCAGGTATCTGATGAAGGGGAAGCCCTTCAAGCCATCGGTGATGAAATTGTGAGAGATAAAATAATCGCTGGGCACAGCGATATCAGCGGCCCCGGTATTGAAATGGCGGTGAAGCAAAATATCCCGCTATTTTGGCTCACAGATATTGTTAATGAACTTTTTTCCAGTGGTGCCGAAGCTGTCAGTGTAAATAATATTCGTTTGACTAATACAACAATCGGGTTTGACACGCTGCCAAACGGACAAATTTCGCTCAATGGAGTTATTTTGGTAACTCCATTTCATTTTCAGGCAATTGGTGACAAAAAAGTTATGTCAAAAGCTTTAAATCAGCCTCAGGGCATAGGACAACGTCTGAAAGAAAGTTTGCCAAATGTTGAAGTGGATATTGATCAAAAAGATTATATAACCATGCAAAAAGTGATTTAAATTCTATTATGAACAAAAATACTACTTTCATTCTTCTGGTTTTTGTTTTTGGGAGAATGGTGTTTCCACTATGGATTATCCCTGTTAAAGCAGATTCATACGAATATATCAGTCGTGGTGAAGCGGTATCAAAAATTGTTCAGACATTTGAGCTTCAAAACCGTGAAAAACATTTTCTAAATGACTGTTTTTTGCATCTGGAGGATTGTTTTTTTGTTTTTGGAGCCATGTCGCATTTTGACACAATCAGCTTTCAACCGCTAGTTTTATATCCGGATGTCGCAGCAGGATATCGTTTTTATGATGACATTGTTATCGCCACCATGCTTGGCCTTGTTCATGGATATCTGGATGAGAAAAACAGTCCTTTTCATCCGCGGGCTTTGCTGACCCGTATCCATGCCCTGAAAATCATTTTAGGCGCAGCCAGGCTGCTTCCATGGAAAGAAAAATTTGAAATTGCCACGCAGACCGATGATTATACATGGTGGTATCCCAGATATATTAATTTTGCGCGGGAATCTGGTTTTTTTGATCCCCGTATTGATAATATGTTTCGCCCCGATGAACCCATTACGGAAGAAGAATTTGAAAATTTCATTCAGCGCGCTTTAAAATTGGCCCCAACATTTTCAAAATCATCATGATAAAATTGGAAATTGAAAATCGGGTCAAGGCATATCGCGTGAATAGGAAAAATCTGAATTTTCTTTTGAATAAAACAATAAAAATTTTGGAACGTACGACAAAAGGCATTATTCAGCTTACCTTTGTCCACGATGCAGAAATTCGTCAATTAAATAGGGAATATAGAGGTTTTAACAAGTCAACTGATGTGCTTTCTTTTGGTTATCCTGTAGGGACAGGTCGCGACCTGTCCCTACAGTTTCCAGACAAAAATATTATTGGTGAAATTATCATTTCAATAGAAACAGCTGAAAGACAAGCGAAAAAACATAAAAAAACGCCCGAACAGGAAATCCAATTCCTGTTTGTTCACGGCCTGCTACATGTTTTTGGTTTTGACCATAAATTGTCCCGCGAACGAAAGATTATGTTTGGATTGCAGGATAAAATTGTGGGGACAATCCCTGTAGGGAACAAAAATTTTTGTTCCCTACAGAGTCGTAGGCGCGACATCAATCTTTAATTCACCTTTCGCGGTAGATTGTTCTTTTACCCTTAGGGGCATTTTCAGATTTTTAACAATAATCGCGTCAGATCTAATTTCAATGATATTATTATAGGTTATGATTTTTTCATCATGGGAAAAAATGCCCAAAAAAGTTTTCGCTACAAGGATTTTTGTTAAAACAAAATGTTTTGTATCAATGGCAAAATTCATGACCGTGCCAAGATATATTTTATCTTCGGTGAAAACTTTATTTTTTATTATTGGAGTGTGTTTGGCAAGAACTTCTTTCACCTTTAGAATTTCGTTCGTTTCCAAAATATCATCGGCATCCTGGACAACGATATGCTGATCCCAAAAAACAATATCTGAGGGAGCAAGAACCTTTTGCCCTTTTGGAAACAATAAAAAACCGGCAATTTTTCCAGTATCGGGGTCAACAACCACTTCAAGAACACGACTGATCAATGCCCCGTTATTGGAGACCACTTCCGCGTTTATCGCTTGTGTGTAGTATCTTTCCATAAAAGTAAAACATTTAGACCTCTAAAATTCGTACTTTTTATAATAAATTCTTTTTACAATTTCCACCAGAATTAAATACAGAAGCACAAGTCCCGCTATAACCAGCATAATTGAAAGCGGTAAAGGTGAGAAATTAAACAAAGTGCGAAGTGGTGTAAATGGCAATATCCACCCGACGGAGACCGCCGCAATTGTGCTAAACGTCAAAAGTTTGCTTGCCCTGCTCTGTATGAATGGAATTTTTTTTGTCCGTATAATATGAATCACTAAAGTCTGTGTCGCAAGCGATTCCATGAACCAGCCGGTCTGAAAAGCACCTTCGCTAAGATGAAAAACGGAAAAAAGTATAAAAAATGTCAGAAGATCAAACACGGAGCTGAGCGGACCAAAAATGTACATAAATTTTTTAACATGCGCAAGATTCCATTTGTGCGGCCGGTTGACCCAGTCGTGGTCTACCTTATCGGATGGGATGGTAATTTGTGAAAAATCATAAATAAAATTATTCAGTAAAATTTGAATGGGCAGCATCGGCAAAAACGGAAGATAGAATATGGCCGCCAAAACACTGAACATGTTGCCGAAGTTGGAGCTCAAACTCATCATTACATATTTCATGGTGTTGCCAAATGTCCGCCTGCCCTCCAAGACGCCATCTATGACTGATTTTAAATGTTTGTTGGTCAAAATAATATCCGCCGTTTCTTTGGCAATATCCACCGCGTTGTTCACTGAAATGCCGACATCGGCCGTTTTAAGGGACGGCGCGTCATTAATACCGTCTCCAAGATAACCGATCACGTGGCCGCGCGCGCGTAACACCTTAATAATTTGATTTTTCTGATCCGGAGAAAAACGCGCGAATATAGTAGTTTTTTCCGCACGCACCCCCAGCGCGTCCTCGCTTAGCCCGTCAATTTCTTCTCCCAGTAAAATTCCTTTTATCTCAAGGCCGACATCCCTGCACACTTTTTGTGAAACAAATTCATTATCGCCGGTGATGATTTTCACTTCTATGCCATACGCGTGAAGGCTCTTCAACACTTCACCCACATCTTTCTTGGCTGGATCAAGAAATGATACAAACCCCGCGAGCACAAGATTATTTTCATCCGCGAATGTATATTGATTTTTTTTCGATATATTCGTTTTAATGGCCAATGCCAGCACGCGATACCCCTCCGCGCTTAATTGCTGATAGTAGGTTAGGGCGGATTTTTTTGCTTCGGGATTAAGCGGATTTATTTTGCCATCATGTCTGTAAAAATCGCATTTGGCAATTATTTCTTCTGGAGCGCCTTTAGTTATAAGCACCAGGCCGTCGGGACCGCTGACGGCGATGCTCATCATTTTACGAACGAAATCAAAAGGAATTTCTTCTGTTTTTTTGTAAGCGTTAATATCCGCCTTTTTATATTCAAGCACCGCTTTGTCCAGGGGATTGTTTACACCTGTCTGATAGACACTGTTGAGGTATGTGTACAGAAAAACATTTTCATCATCAACGCCAAAAATGTCGGTGTATTTTACCAGAACGATGCGATCTTCAGTTAATGTGCCTGTTTTATCGGTACATAAAATATCCATACTGCCAAAATTTGGAATAGCGGACAGTTTTTTGACAATAACACCAGCCTTGGCCATCTTTTGCGATCCACGAGCCATCGTAATGGACATGATCACGGGCAACAGTTCTGGAGTCACGCCGACCGCGATCGCTACGGCGAAAATGAACGACTCAAGAATATCCCTGTGTATCAACGCGTTCGCGAAAAGAATGAACAGCGTCATCGCTATAATGATTTTCATTATAAAAAAACCGAATTTTGCAATACCGATTTCAAATTCACTTTTATTTTCCTTCTCCAGTATGGTTTTGGCAATATGGCCAAAGGTCGTGGCCTGGCCTGTTTGGAACACTACTGCAAGGGCAGTTCCACTCACCACGCTTGATCCGAAAAACACAATATTATTGTTTTCAGCATCCGTTTTGCCGTTTTTATGGATATGCGGAACTTTTTCCTGCGGAAACGACTCCCCCGTGAGCGCCGACTGATTAACGAAAAAATCGTCGGCTTCCATAATGCGCGCATCCGCCGGAACCAGATCGCCTGAATTTAAAAAAATAATATCCCCAACGCAGATATTTGAGGTTTTTATTTCTTTTTTCCCGCCCTGGCGTATGACAGTCGCTGTAACATTGACCTTTTCTTTTAATTTCCTGGCGGCATTGTTGGCACTGTGTTCTTCAAAGAAGTCCAAAATGACGCTTGCCAGTACTATGGCGCTGATAACTGCAAAATTTTTAATTTCACCAAGATACGCGGAAATTGAGGCGGCTCCCAGAAGAATAAGCACCAGCGGATTTTTAAAATGCGACAAAAATTCCAAAATAACACTTAGCTCCTTTTTTTGCGCGATTGTATTAGGTCCGTACTGCGCCAAGCGCAGGCCGGCTTCAGTTTCTGTTAAGCCATTTTTTGAAGTTTTGAGCGTCTGAAAAATTTTCTCAGTTGTTTGGAATGAAAAGAAGTCAAGATTTTCTGGCATGTATGTATTTGGTCACAATTACTGAACGCCGCTCGAACCTTTTTTGAACGAAACTCCTGGTTGCCGTCCTCGCTTTCCGCCACCGCCGAATTTCGCGCCAGTGAAACTGACGCGAAATTCATCAATCTTACTCGTATCGCTCTATTGAATCAAAGTTCTGTTGTTGATAATCCTTGTATGGTTCAAGCTCGCGGATTTTTGAGTTAAGAATTTTATCTGCTCCCATGCGCGATATGTTCAACGACTGCCATTCCGAAAAATAAGGAGAATCGCTATTTTGGGCTCGCCGGTACAGCTCGCGAGCAAAACTCTTTCTCAAATCCTCATTCGATATGTTTAATACTTTGATTGTGTCTGGTATGGCATCATCCGAAAGGCGGTTCAAATAATAAATATCGAGTTTCCCGGTGGTAGTAAACCGCTCAATGTTACGGCGCGCGATAAATGCGTCGGGATTAAGAAAATTCACAACAGCCAAAAACAAGACAATTGAAATAAAAACGCGAAAAGCAAAAGTGTTTTCTCTTTTATCCTTATAGATTTTGTAGAGCAACAAACAAAAGACAATCGCCAATAAAATAATAAATATGTGGCTGTACAACCTCAATGTCGTAAATCCATAGGCTTCTTCATACAATGATAGACGGGTAAAAGCAGAAGCCATGATTAAAATTACTTGAACAATTAAAGCAGTACTTAAAATTTTGAATCCTAACGCATGATCCGTTTCTTTTTTGGTGACATATTTTTCTGTGATTAAGAGCAACAGTAAGGAGATAATCGCTACTGCTATCAATTCAAAAAATCCGCGCCGCGCATACTGGGCATAGGTAAAACCCTGTGCGGATATGTTACTCTCGCCGCCGAAAAGATAAGTAAGTTGAACAAGAATAAAGATGAAAAATAGAACATTAACCGAACCGAGCAAAATAGAACTTTCTATGTGCCCAATGCTGTGACTTTTGCTATTTTGCTGTGCGGCAATTTGATTTTCCCTTTCCCGGAAGGAGTAGGAGTATGCACCAATATAAACAAGAGTTGCGATCAAAATCAGAATAGACCTAAAAACTGTTTCAGGTTCAATATCTATTTTGATTAAATCCGAAACATACTTTTGAAAAATCAAATCCGCCGAGTAGAAAAGTAGCAGAAAAATAAACAAAACTGGGATTGCCATTAAAATACCCTTCACGACTTGGAGTAAAACTTTTTGGTCTTTATTCACTCCTCGCGGTGAGAATAAATTGGATAGGGTTTGGAATAACGGGCGAATAAATTTGAACGGGAGAAAAAAGATCTTTATGTAATCTCCAACCAAAAAGTTTTTTAATTTGTCGCCAAAAGACACTTTGGCAATTATAAGCAACAACAGCAACGAGGCGACCACATTAAGAAACGTGAGTAAGCTGCTTGAACGAACGAAAACCATTGCGCCGAAGAAAATCAGCGGTGCCAGAAGCCATAAAGCCTCTTTACTTATTTGTTTCTTAAATAAACTGGCGATAGTAAAAAGTCCTGCTACTACGAGCATGATATAAAGCAGAAAGGCAATCCCGGGAATTTTGCCGTAGAAAAAATAATCAAAAAGCAAACCCAAAACTAAAGATATTCCGACTATAAGGTTTGCTTTGATTAAAGTGTTGGATTGTGAGTTTTGTATATCCATATTTAACTGGTCGGGGTGAAAGGATTCGAACCTTCGGCCTCCTGGTCCCAAACCAGGCGCGCTAGCCAACTGCGCTACACCCCGTGATATTAAAGGATAGCCCTCCGGGCACTTGATGGCTAGGGCCTGCGCTTTGCTCCGGCCTAGGGGAACCCATCCTGTTTGCCATTATACCAAATATAAGGATATCATGGGACATATTTATTCTGTAATATTTTATTATGCCTCCAGTTTCCCTTAATTATGTCGCCATGCTCGCTGTGGTTATTGTCAGCATGGCTCTTGGAGCAGTCTGGTATTCACCTCTTCTCTTTGGCAAAATTTGGATGAAACATATGGGCCTTCATGAGAAAAATAAAGAAGAAATGGAAAAAATGAAAAAAGAGGCGGGGCCTGCCTACGCTGGCACGATAATTACAAGTTTTGTTATGGCGTATGTGATGTCCCATTTTGTGGATTATCTTCAGATTACGACTGCCATGGCCGGAGCCATAACGGGTTTTTGGCTGTGGATAGGCTTTGTGGCAACAGCCAGTTTAAGCGGTTATCTTTTTGAGAAAAAACCTTTGGCACTCTACCTCATTAATAACGGCTTCAATTTAGTGAATATGACGCTGGCAGGAGCCATCTTGGCGGTTTGGGTTTAAAATAATTATGTTTGAATTTGATGCTTACCGGCACCGTCCTGCGTATTTCAGGGATATTTCTCTTGCAAAGTGGCAAAATTGGCTGTGGCAACAGCAAAACGCTATATCAAACTGGCAAAAGCTGCAGAAAGTTTTTCCACATTTGGAAGAAAAATGGCTGGAGGCCGCAAAAATATGGGATCAACGCGGTCTGCGTTTTTTGTTGACACCATATGTTCTTTCGCTTGTTTCAAAAGACATAAAAGGAAATCCGAAAGAAAATGATGTAATTTGGAGGCAGGTTTTTCCGGCTTTTGATGGTCTTTTGCATTACTCTTCCGCGAATAAAGGCCTAACTGTCAGACCCGACGAATATTCTCCAAAAAAAGAAAACTGGGAGGAAAAAAAAGAAATGATTACACCCATTGCCCAACATAAATATGACAATCGCGTAATTATTTACACAGCAGACGTTTGTTTGGGTTATTGCGTCTTCTGTTTTCGTTCATTGCAATCAAATGCCAAACAGGAAAAACATGGAGGAAAGCCATTCTGGAAACAAACCATTGAAGCCATTCGCGCGCGTCCCCAAATTGAGGAAGTTATTTTCAGCGGCGGAGATCCGCTTGTTTTTGATAATGCTTCAGTAGAAGCGATGTTAAAGGATATTCGCGGAATTTCTACCGTAAAAGCCATACGCATTCATACTCGCGCGTGGCTACACAACCCATATCGCATTGATAATGTTTTTTGCGCTTTATTGAAAAAATATGAGGTAACGGAAATGGGTGTACACACGGTTCATCCCAAAGAATTAACCAAAGATTTTAAAGAAGCCGTGGAACGAATTCGGGCAAGTGGAGCGCACACTTTGCTTATGTCCGATACGCCGCTTATAAAAGGCGTAAATGATGATGAAAAAACTCTGCGCGAACTGTTTATGAATTTATATCTCTGTGGAGTAAAACCATATTATTTAAGCCATAATATGCCAAATATTCCCGCGGCGGCGGCGCAAAGAACAAGCGTACGCAAAGGTGTACGCTTGATGAACAGGTTGAAACGCCGAATTTCAAATACGGCAATGCCGGAATACATCATCGCGCAGGAAACAGGCAAAAAAACCGTCCCTGAATCAGAATGTGGAACACCCGATTTCCGCTATGAAAAAGATAAAACGGGGTGGCCAATCATCCGTTTTAAAAACTGGAAAGGCCGTTGGGTGACCTATTTGGACACGTTGGATTAAAGTAACGCCCGTTTTTGGGATCAAGTCGTTCCAAGTTTTAAAAACGCGCAACGCAAACTTTAGGCCTATGTGCAATTTTTAAAGAAAAGCAGTTTTTCTTTATTCATAAGCCATTTAGTCCTTAATTCTTTTCATCTCCTCCTTTTACGACATATCATTAGAAGACAACCTTCAATCTCAAACCTACTACCGAACCTTTAAGCCGTACGACATTACGCACATTATCACTGTTTTATGAACGCTTTATAAATTATTTGTTAAGTTTTTCTAAAAAATAAAAGTCTGTACGTACAGACTTTTACATTCAAAAAATGGCTTATGTAAGCCATACATATTTTTATTCAATAAACCTCCTGTAAATAACATTTTTCGCAAAGAACAGTTTCCGGGCGGTCCGGCGCATATGAGCTTTGCAGATTAGCGAGGCATTTTTGACATTTTCTGGCCAGCAGCATGCGCGGATTTCGCGTGTCCATGCGTCTTCTGTGCCGACAATTTGGGCAGAGATGTGGAATAGGAATAGAAGATTTTTTATAAAAATTCAGCTCCTGGGCCAAAATTTTGTAATTTTTTTTGCAACTTTCACACTGGAGTATTTCCTTAATGATATTTTCATTTGTATCCGCGATATTATTCGGAACCTCTACAGTTTGCGGTTGCGGCGCTTTTTGCTCCTCATCTTTCCATAGATAGCCCTGCGCCAAAGCTTCTTCTTTTTTGAGCGGGAAATAGTCATGCGCTGAGGTTTCATTGTAGCCACAATCTGACAGTTTGGCCGGAAAAAATTGACCCCACTCGCCGGTTTGTTTCATGTGGCTGATAATGCGTTGCCGTAAATCTTTGTATTCTTGCGCGGAATATTGCTTGTTGAGAATGCAATATTGCTTGTGTCGCAAACCAATACATCCAAAAATGTTTTTAGAATTCAGGATATATTTGGAATATTCAATATCGGAGCTCTCAATAACAAACTGGCTGCATTTGGAATTGTACGCAGCAAATGTTGAAATAACATTGAAACAAAGTTCTGTGCCGTCACCAAGCAGACCGCACTCAAAACAATCTTTGGATTTTGAGGCAAACACAACGTTTTTAAGATCTTCACTATCTGAAATGTCAAAGGAGTTAATGCAGTTTTTTGAGTTTTTCAAATAATCTCCGGTGCAATTAACGCAATTAACTGTATGGCTGAATTTCACTATTCTCTTAGCGCGGAGCCGCAGAAATTTTTCAAAAAGTTTCTTGAAATTTGAAAAGGCGCCGTTAATTAGTTCTTTCTTTTTTTCAAAATATTCTTCCTTTGAATATTGTTTGTTTTCTATGCAATACGATTTTTGGACCAAATTGGTACAGAGTATGCATTCGCTGCAACCAAGACAATCACTGATAAAATAGCAACCGTTGCTGTTTTTTGAATCAAAAGCAAACTGGCATCCGTAACAATTAATACTGTCACAAATTTCGTAACAAAGCGTATTTTCATTGCTATAATCAATGTCCAGACATGAAATATTGCGCATAGCAAGTGTTCCATACATGCAATTTTCATTGAGATCGCTGCCAAAAACAAGGTAACAATTTTTGTTATAATATGTCATGTTGCAATAATCACTGTTTACTCCTTTTACGTTCATTAACGACAGGCGTGGCACTTTGAGATGCACATGTTCAAATTGTTCAAAAAAATTCTTTGAAAAATCAAATTCCTGGCCATATTCTAAAGGATCCCACTTGTCACCATACCAATAGTCGCTCTTGTAAACTTTGAAGGGTTTGTCCGGAGAATAAGCTGAAATAATTGTTTCGCCTGTCGCGTCGCATTTTCTGGTATACAGAGATCTTTCATTGCGAAAACATAGACGGCGTCTTTGGCTCTCTATAAAGGACAAATTGATGGGTGGGCAGCCAAATTTTTCGTATAACGCGATATCATTTTGTTGGTCCATGTTTTGTAAATTTTATAGAGCCGCTCTATTGCCTTTTTACTTGTGTTTCCGCACCAAAACTTTATAAAGGTAATATCCTGAAAAAATGGCAAAAAATACATTCAGCCAGAAAAATACCCAGCTCGCTTCAATATAACTGAATATCGCAATCAAAATACTCCCCAGCGTCAAGGCAACTTCGCGGCGCAGCGTGCCCATTTCAAAGGCATAACCAAGGCCGATTCCGGTAAGACCGATAATAAAAAATACAGTATTGTAGCCTTCAAAAAGGTACAGCGACCAGATGATGAAAGCTGATCCGATGACCGTAATAATTCCTGTATTAATTTTATCCGAGATATGGAGCATCATGAGTACGCTTGCAATGACCACAAGTGTTTCCAGCAAAACAAAAAAGACAGGCCCGCCCGCCTGATAGCCAAGAAAAGCATAAAGCCACATAATGAAGCCGCCAATCGCAAATAGCCAATTTTTTGCAGATTTTATTGGATGTTTTACATCCTTGCTTTCCGGCCACGCTGCGCCTGTTACAAGCACGAGCGAGCCAATGAGACCTGTAAGGAAAATATAATTCATGGCAGTGGTGATTAAGAATATTTGACGATAAAATTCTTTGTTTATGGCTTTACAATTGGCTTAATGTGATTCTTGGCGGAGAGACTGGGATTCGAACCCAGGAGGAGCTTGCGCCCCTAACAGTTTTCAAGACTGTCGCTTTCGACCGCTCAGCCATCTCTCCTTCCTTTTGGGGGAAACCTACGGTTTCCCCCATTACGGTGTATGCACGCCGCCCCCTTCCCCTTCGTGCGTTTTCGAGCGGGAGCCCACAAGACCCGCTCGAAAACTTTATCTACAAACTTCACTTCTCTCTCGCCTTATGGGGCGCTCGCAAATGCTATCATGCTCTGCTTCCAAATCAAATTAAGCTTATTTTTTTGGCTCAAATTGCAATGCAATGGAGTTGATACAGTAGCGTAAGCCGGTCGGTTTGGGCCCATCATTAAAAACATGTCCCAGATGTGCGCCGCAATGATTACAAAGCGCTTCCGTCCGTTTCATCAATAAACTATTGTCTTCTTCCAATTTGATATTGTTTTCGCTGCCTGGATCCCAAAAACTTGGCCAGCCGGAGCCAGAATCAAATTTGGTATCAGATGAAAAAAGCTTTTGACCGCAGGCAACACAGTTATACATCCCATTTTCATGATGATTGTAATATTTGCCTGTAAATGCGGGTTCTGTGCTTTTTAAACGACATATTTGATACTGTTCAGGTGACAGTTTTTCTTTCCAGTATAGGTCGTTTTGGTCTTTTTTACCCATGTTTTAGAGGATAAATTATAAACAGGTAAACAAATTTAACAAAAGCATCATAAAGGATTTTGTTCTTTCACGGCAAATTGTAAAAAATGGCAAAATATTTGACAAAAAGTCGTTATTTTGTATAGCATGAGGGCTTCTTAAAAATATTTTAGAAAAAATTAAGAAATAATTTAAGAAATTGTCACATTCCTTTGTTAAGATGGTGGAAATTTAATGTAACACGCATGAATATTATTGCATTTCTTCAGGAAGTAAGCTTTGCGGCAATTTATATAAAAGCAATTGAGGCGCAAAACCATCAGATAAAAATTACAACCACCGCTTCCGGAACACTAAAAAACGTCCTGGAAAAGCAATATGAGCTTATGATTGTTGAAATAAAAGACTTTGCGAAAGACTATCAATTTTGTCGGAGCGTTAAACTGCATAGAAACAATATAAAAATCCTGGCTATTTTCATCAAAGATTTTGATGAAAAAGAAAAAATGCTATCCTGCATTGATGATTACCTTGTTTGGCCGGTGGCTAAAGATGATTTTCTTTCAAAAATAAAAATCTTTGAAAAATATTACCATGCTGACAGAGGCGAACCCATGGTTTTGGGCGATTTGGTGATTTATCCCGAAGCATTGGAGGTCGCCCGCGATGGAAAAGCGATTGATCTGCGTAAAAAAGAATATCAGCTTCTTGAATTTTTGGCGCATAATAAAAACAGGGTCGTTAATCGCCATACGCTCCTTGAATACATTTGGGATTATGAGACTGAGGCCATGACAAACACACTTGATGTCCACATGTCCAACCTAAGAAAAAAGCTTGACCGTGGTTACGCGACAAAAATGTTACAAACAGTTCATGGAACAGGGTATAAATTGTGCGATCATTAAAAAACGGTTTTGTAGGGAACGGTTTAAAACCGTTCCCTACAAAATCGTTTACAGGTTTTTTAAATATTTAACGGCGGAATCCAAT
>CAYHVY010000018.1:14322-15725 GCA_964360095.1 uncultured Candidatus Peribacteria bacterium
CGTTCCCTACAAAATCGTTTACAGGTTTTTTAAATATTTAACGGCGGAATCCAATTGTGGATCTTTATGCGCTTCTATGTCTTTTTCAGACAAGGGCACAAGAATGTCCGGAGTAATTCCAACCTTATTGATATTTTGTCCTTTTGGAGTAAACCAGTGCGCGATGGTCATGCGCAGACTTGAGCCGTCAGAAAATTTATTCACTTCTTGAACACTGCCTTTGCCAAATGTCTGCTCGCCCATAATAATGCCCCGTTTATTGTCCTGAACGGCTCCCGCGACAATTTCTGAAGCAGACGCGGAACCCTTGTTGACCAGAACAACAAGAGGCACATTGCCCAAACGTGGATTTCCGCTAGTGTAAAGTATTTCATTATCCTTAATATTGCGTTTTTTTATGGAAACGGCATGGGTTTTGTCCTTCAAAAACTCGGATAAAATGTCAATGGAACCATCAAGATATCCGCCACCGTTATATCTAAGATCCAAAATGACACCTTTAGGCTCTTTAAGGACAATTTTCTGTATGGCATTATCAAATTCCAGCTTTGTATTGCCGCTGAACTGATTGATGGCAACGTAAAAAATGCCGTCTTTTTTAGCCTCAAGAGAAACACTCTCAATATTGATTTCCTGACGTGTAATAGTGACATCAAAAGGCTTTTCTTTACCCTTGCGAACTATAACCAGAGTCACATTGGTTCCTTTTGGACCACGAATTTTGGTAATCGCGTCAAATAAAGTCATTTCACTTGTAAAATTTCCATTGATTTTGTAAACAATATCTCCCGGCATCAGCCCGGCGCGTTCCGCCGGAGAATTTTTCAGAGGAGAAATAATGACAAGGGCACGATCTTTTATCGTTAATTCTGCTCCAATTCCTTCAAGAGTTCCATTGAGGCTTTCGTCAAAATTCTTTGTCTCATTCGGAGTCATGAAAATTGTATAGGGATCCTCCAGAGAATTAACGAGACCTTTTATGGATCCATAAAGCATATTCTGTTTATCAAACGCGCTTTCATCAACATAGGTGGAAAAAAGATCGTTCCATATTTTCCAATATAGTGAAAGATCCGCGGGATCCTTCCTGTTTGGCGCGATCAGTGAGGAAAAAATGCCGGCAGGGGTTGACGTTTGAGATTGAAGCTCCGAAGATGGTACTTTTTGCAACAGATAATATGTCGCGCTTTCCCATCCAAAAAAGAAAACAATCAAAAACGCAAGAATATAAGCAATGGGGCGAGAAAAATTTTTCATAAAGGTAAATCGTTGAAAATCTGGCAAAGCAACACGGTCATGATAACAAAGTTTATTACAAACACAATATTGCGCCCAACATTAGACAATAAAGCCTTTTCTGTGATAAAAAAGTAGTATGACTCAAAAAATATTAAGCAAAAAAC
>CAYHVY010000019.1:0-6045 GCA_964360095.1 uncultured Candidatus Peribacteria bacterium
AGAGTATCGGAGTATACAAGTGGTGGGAATATCACTACGAAAGCAGCAATAAGCCAGGTGAGTCGGTTACAAAAATTATCACGGGCGCACATAATCTTGGCGCTGCCGCTCTTATAACGATACCGATCACCGATTATGTCGCAGCCGATAAAAATGGCATCGTCAAAGAGAAGACCACGGATTCCGGTATCACCCGATGGGTCAAAAATAGTCCGACAAAGCCAACCGCGCTTTCGTTAACTCCAGACCTTTCAGACAAGGTTGTCTATCAGGATGAATTCGTTAATTTTATTCAGCAAAAGTTCAAGGATGCCCTTTCACAAGGCAAAAAGATCTTCTATTCTCTGGATAATGAACCGGCGTTATGGCCAGAGACACATGCATTATTACATCCAGCAAAGACCACGTATGCGGAAATGGCAGATCGGACGAAAAACTATGGAAAAGCAATAAAACGCGTAGCTCCAGATGCCATCGTGTTCGGAGCAGTTACCTATGGATTTAATGAATTGATAAATTTACAAAATGCTCCGGATCAGATGGGACGTGAATATGTTGATTTTTACCTTGACTCGGCAAAAAACCTGGAAACATCAGAAGGAAAACGGATCATTGATATCCTGGACATTCACTGGTATCCGGAAGTCAAAGTTGAGGGAAAACCAATTGTTGTAACAGTGGTTGGCGGCGAATACTCCCCTCAGTCCTCCAATCCTTCAAAAGCAGAAATGGAAGCTCGAATGAACGCTCCCCGTTCCTTATGGGATCCGACCTATATTGAAAACAGTTGGATTTCAACGGACTACCTTGGGAAGCCATACGCGATCCGTCTTATTCCATGGTTGAAAGATAGGATCGCTGCCCACTATCCTGGAACAAAAATCGCAATTACGGAATACAACTACGGAGATGGTTACCATATCTCCCATGCGATGACCCAAGCGGATGTACTCGGAATTTTTGGACGCGAGGGCCTCTTTGCCGCAAATCTTCTGCCTCTGTATGATTCAGTACATAACACTCTTCCGGGTAGTTACATCACCGGCGCTTTTGACATGTATCTTGATTATGATGGGAAAGGAAGCGCAGTCGGAGATCTTTCCGTTTCAGTCAATAATCCTGATGTCGCCAAACTTTCGCTCTACGCAATGAAGAGTACAGGCAATACGAACATCGCCCATATAATCGCCATAAATAAAACTGACACAACAATCCCGCTAAACTTTAAATTGAGCGGCGGAGATTATAAAACAGCCACCTCTTATCGTTTGAGCGACGGCAATCTAAAGCCAAAAATGGTCAACACAATGATTCTTGCAGAGAACACTTTATCAGACCGCCTGCCGCCGCTTTCTATAACGACTTTTGAATTGCGCAAATAGATACAACAGGCCGAGCCGCAGCGAGGCTAATACAGTGCCGCGCCCTCTGGGCGCATCCTTTTTCTTTACAACCATACGGCTTGGATGCATTATATGAATGCCTTATGGATTCTTCATTTTAACTATGCCCATTATGGATTACAGTGAGCTTCGTGAAATAATCCGGCACATCAAACACATCATTCCATGCAATATTTGCAAGCACCTGTTTTCTAATGAAAATATTCAGGTTCTTTCCACATTTCATAATGAGGGGCTGTTTCATTTTCGCTGTCATAACTGCAAAAATCAACTTCTTGTCCATGTGATTATTATTCATCACCTCAAAAAAAATAATCTCAATATCAGCGTGCATAACGTCGCGCCGATTTCACCGAACGATGTAATTGACATACATAATTTTTTGAAACAGTTTGACGGAGATTTCAAAAAATTATTTTCAGCATAATAATGAAAAAATACCTTTTATTCAGCATCATATTTGCTTCCATTGTCGTCTTCGGCGGATGCAAACAAATACAACAGCAGGCCGAACAACTGCAAAAAGAAGGTGAAAAAACGGTAACCGAACTGTCAAAACAGGCTGAAAATGCCAAAAGTCAGGCTTTGGAACTGCAGAAAAAATTTGATGAAAAATCCCAGCAACTGGTTAATGCCTCACAGCAAATTATTGAGACTTCCAATCAATTAGGAAAAACAAGCGATGCCATTAATAAATTGGCGAAATAGAAAAATTGAATCTTTTGTAGAGACGCATTGTGATCCGTCTCTACAAAAGATTCAATTTCATACGCATACGAGGCAAGATCCTGTTGATAACATTCAACATAGTGAAAAAGAGTTGATTGATAGCGCCGCGGAGCATGGTTATCACGCCCTTTCAATCACTTGTCATAATGCTGTTGTTTTTGATGAAGATTTACAAAAATATGCTGAAAAAAAAGGTATTTTACTGATCCCGGGCATTGAGAAAAGTATTGGAAAACGTCATGTGCTCATCATCAATGCCACTCATGAAGCGCAAAAAATTCATTCTTTTGAAGATCTGCGAAAATACAAAAACACCCACCCGGATTGTCTTATTGTCGCGCCGCATCCATATTATCCGGCCTGGATTTGCCTCCAAAAAAAGCTTGAACAATATATCGAACTTTTTGATGCGATTGAATATTCCTGGTATCACTCAAAAAAGATTGATTTTTTTAACAAGAAAGCAGCAGGGGTGGCCAAAAAATATAATTTGCCGATGCTTGGCACATCCGACAATCATATTTTGAAAGATCTGGACTGGACTTATAGCATTGTGCAAGCCGAAAAAAACATTCCAGCCATTTTTGAGGCAATCAAAAAAAATCAGATTAGAATTGTGAGCCGTCCGGCGTCATTGTGGAAACTCATAACAAATATATGTCGGATTGAATTAAGATTTTTCGTAAAACGGTTTCTTAAAAAAAGAGCAAAAAAATGGTATAATGATGGGAAAAATAAAATACCCTCATGATAAAAACAAAAAAAGAACTTTTGCGATTGGTAAAACGTCAGGCAAAAACATTGCAGAAAAAGATTGTTTTTCCTGAAGCGCTTGAGGAAAGAACGCTGCGCGCACTGGAAGTTATTTTGCGTGAAAAAACGGCAAAACCTGTTTTGATCGGAAATAAAGCGGAAATCCAGAAAAAGAGCAAAAAATTAGACCTCAAGATCAATTTCGGCGGAGTGGAGTTTCTTGGTGATCAAGATAAAAATTTGCGTAAAAAATATGCGGAAGCGCTTTTTAATTTGAGAAAAGACAAAGGATTAAGCCGCCAGGAAGCCAACAATTTATTGAAAGATCCAAATTATTTTGGCGTAATGGCGGTACATCTGAATGATGCCGATGGAATGATTTCCGGATCAGTGGGAGAAACCGCTTCAACTATTCGTCCGGCCCTGCAAATTCTAAAAACAAAAGAAAAATTTCACAAAGTTTCCGGAGTTTTTTTTATGCTATTGAAAAAACGGCTTCTGCTTTTTGCCGATTGCGCCGTGAATATTGAACCAAATTCCCATGATTTGGCCGATATTGCCATTGATACGGCGGAGACTGCAAAACGTTTTGGAATAAATCCAAAAATCGCAATACTTTCCTTTTCTACTAGGCCGGAGCGGAGCGTAGGCCCTAGCCATCAAGTGTCCGGAGGGCTATCCTTTATGAGTTCCAATAAACACCCTTTGACTGAAAAAGTGCGGGAAGCGGTACAAATTGTAAAAGACCGCTGCCCCGAACTTCTGATAGAGGGCGAAATGCAGGTTGACGCAGCCATAACGCCATCTGTGGCGCAAAGAAAATGTCCGCAGTCGCAAATAAAAGGCCGAGCCAACGTGCTTATATTTCCGGATTTGCAATCGGGAAATATCGCTTACAAACTGGTAGAACGTCTTGCGGGAGCGGAAGCTGTTGGCCCGATTCTGCAAGGTTTACGGAAGCCGGTGAATGATCTTTCAAGGGGTTGTTCATACCGTGATATCGCGGATCTTACGGCTTTTACCGCTTGTGAAGCGGATGAAACACAATATTATTTTTAAAACCATGCTGATTCTAGTCATCAACGCCGGTTCTTCATCATTAAAATTCCAATGTTTTCGCATGAAGACAGATCGCCGCGGTGGAAATAATTTTGCCTGCCTCTGTAAAGGTATTATTGACGGCATTGGCACGAAAAAAAGTTTTTTGGACGCGAGCTGGAAAAACAAAAAAATACACAAAAATCTACCCGGAACCAATCACAAAAAAGCCCTTCAGACAGCGCTAAAAATGCTGCTTCAGCAAAAAATCATTACTTCGTTGAAACAGATTGACGCAGTTGGGCATCGTGTTGTTCATGGTGGAGTAAAATACCGCCATGCGACAATCATCAATAAAAAAGTCATAGCGGCCGTAAAAAATCTCAGTAATCTGGCTCCGCTTCACAATCCACATAATCTCGCGGCCATCAAGGCATGTGGAAAATTATTGCCGCATGTGCCACAAGTAGCCGTCTTTGATACCGCTTTCCATCAAAGTATGCCAAAAAAAGCTTATCTGTACGCGCTTCCATATTATTTTTACAAAAAACTGGGCATTAGAAGATTTGGCTTTCATGGAACAAGCCATGCCTATGTCAGTAAAAAAACCATTCAGCTGCTCAGAAAAAAGCAAAGTAAAATTGTAGTTTGCCATCTTGGAAACGGTTCAAGTGTTACTGCCATACAAAATGGCGAATGCATTGACACAAGCATGGGTTTTACTCCTCTGGAAGGGGTCCCCATGGGTACGCGCAGCGGAGACATTGATTCTGCAATTATATTTTTCCTCATAAAAAAACTAAAATTACCTCCGGCAAAAATTGAGGAGATTGTAACAAAAAAATCCGGCTTGCTGGGTCTATCTGAAATCAGTTCAGACGTTCGCGATCTGTGGGTAGCCGCAAAAAAGAACAACACGCGCGCAAAATTAACATTGGAAATTTTGGCTTACAGAACGGCAAAATACATTGGCGCTTATGCAGCAAGCATGGACGGCCTGGACGCTATCAGTTTTACCGCCGGCATTGGTGAAAACGCCTACTATCTGCGTCAGGCCATTTGTGATTATTTTTCATACTTAAAATTAAAAATTGATCCAGTGAAAAACAAAAAAAACACTCTAAGCATCCATAAAAAAGACAGCAAAGTGAAAGTATTTGTAATACCGGCAAATGAGGAGATGGAAATTGCCGTGCAAACCGTAGAGGCAATTATGTAATTTTGTTCAAAAAAATAAGCTTTCGAGCGGGTCTCGTGGGTTCCCGCTCGAAAGCTTGCGAAGGGGAAGGGGGCGGCGCGCATGCGCCGTAATGGGGGAAACCGTAGGTTCCACCCAGAATTGAGTCAATTCATGAATTGTTTCTACGGATTGCCGCTTTTTTCATTTTTCTGGCATGCCGCAGGGATTTTACCCAGCGCGTCGGATAATCAACCAACGTTTTTGGAGACCGAAGCCTGCGTGCCGAGATGGCGGCAACAAAACGAGGATCAAATTTAATGCGTCCATGCGGTTTTAGATGAATGGTAAGGTCCATATCTTCATGAACGGCACGATCATTCATGCAAACTTCATTTTTAACTTTTAACCATCCGGCTTTTAAAAGAGCCATACTGGAGCCGAACAAAACATCATGACCCAGCATAATCCTGCTTGGGCGAAAATAAACCGCTTTCAAAAACAGCTTATGTGCCTTTTTAAACTTGCGAAAACGCTGTAAATCGTAAAAATAACATGGCCCGCTCATGGCGATGATATCTCCGCCTGCAAAAGCCTTTTTGATCTGTCCAATCCACTGTGGAGACACAATGCTGTCAGCGTCGCACCTGGCAATAATGTCATAACGCGCAAGATTAAATCCGCGATTTCTGGCAAAAATCATGCCCTGTTTCTTCTCCTTAACAACCCTGACGCCATACTTCCTGGCAATTTCCGCGGTGGCATCAACAGAATTATTATCAACAACAATAATTTCATCGGGGGGAACTTCCTGAGATAAGAGACTCTCAAGGCACTGCGGCAGAAAATCTTCTTCATTGTATGCGGGTATCACCACAGAAACTTTCATACTGTAGACCGCAGCGAAGCGGAGGTTAAGAATCAAGTGCCCGGAGGGCTATCCTC
>CAYHVY010000019.1:6145-15295 GCA_964360095.1 uncultured Candidatus Peribacteria bacterium
CTGTAGACCGCAGCGAAGCGGAGGTTAAGAATCAAGTGCCCGGAGGGCTATCCTCTGTAAAATTGCGAAAAATTGATACTATTGTTACTATTGACACATTTATACGCGAAGTTTATATGCAGAAATCCAAAATCGCAAGCCGTGGATCAAAGATCAAAAATGGCAAAATCGCGCTAATAACAGGCGCATCTTCAGGTTTTGGCCTGGAATTTGCCCGTCTGTTTGCCAAAGACGGCTATAATATTATTATTACCGCACGTCCCGGCACTGAACTTGAATCAATTGCCAAAAAAATCCGTGATCAATATCACATCCAGGTCTACCCTCACAATATTGATCTGTCTGGGCATATGGCGGCGCAAAAACTATATCAATGGGTCAAATGCCAGGAATTTCATGTAAATTGCCTTATAAATAATGCCGGTATCGGAAATTTTGGTCGTTTTGCGGAAAATTCTTTGGAACGTGAACATGAACTGCTTGAATTAAATATAGTGAGTCTTGCTGAGTTATGTCACCAGTTTATCCCGGACATGATTGCAGCCGGTGGAGGAAAAATCTTGAATGTTGCTTCTATTGCCGCTTTTCAGCCGGGTCCGTATTATGCAACCTATTTTGCCAGCAAAGCCTTTGTTTTACTCTTTAGTGAAGCTTTGGCGCTAGAATACGCAAAAGATAATATCATTGTCACGGCACTCTGTCCGGGGGTTTCCCGTACAAACTTTTTTAAACGCGCCCGTATGACAGAAACTTCACCAATGCTCCAATTACATTTAAAAAATGCGGACTTTGTGGCCAAAATAGGTTACCGTGGGCTGATGAAAGGCTCCAGAATCGTTATCCCGGGTTTGCGAAACAAACTGATTGCCAAAAGTTACCGCATCCTTCCACGTTCCACGCTTGCACACATGACCAAAAAACTGGTGGAAATCGCCAGCAAAGGCTAAGAGGGTGTTTTAGCGTCTTTTCTGTAAACGAAAATAATTCCAGACAAACAGCGCAACTACAAAAATCCAGCCAATCAAACCCACAAGAGGAGTGTATTCAAGTTGTCTAAAGAAAAGTTGAATGTCCAAAATGTTAGCTACATTCAAATACACAAAATTTCCAGACAACACTGCGTAGATCACCAGCAAAATTATATGAATAAGAGCGATGATAAAAATGGTTTCCTTTATGGCCAGCCAGAAACGTTTTGAGTTCATTGAGAAAAAAGTTAAATGAAGTATAAATTATAATTCTAAACGCATGAAGATAGTGAAAGATTTTTTTTGATGCTATCATCTCCACAAAAACAACATCAGTTGCAACTTTATCATGCTGCATTTCCAAAAAACAACTATTTACCAGCAATTTCTCGCGCTTGGAAAAAGAGCGCTGCAGCTCCTCAACAAAAAAGAAAATGCTGTCTTGCAAAAAAATACCCAGAAAGAAATGATCATTGGGCTTTCCAATATCGCAAACGGGCTGCATCAGGAAACTTCTGGCGAACGGATAAAAAGTTTTCATATGGCAGCGCAAAATATTCTTCATCTTATAGCGATCTTTGATATAGCGCGCAATTCAACACAGGCACATGCAAAAACAGATCAGGAAATAAAAAAAATTCAGGAAGAATTACACGCTTTAAGCCATCAACTTGAAAATTTTCAAAAACGGCAAAAAAGAATTTTAATCCTGACAAGTATTCATGGATATGGACATTTAAGCCCTTCAAAAGCAATTCAACAGGGGATTGAAGCCCTTTATGGATATGATTTCAATGTGGAAATTGTTGATTTTTTCTTTATTTTAAACGAAAGCTTTAGCAATACTCTGCACCAAGTGTATGAAGGATCCATCAAACACGCCCCCTCCGTATGGCAATTTCTCTTCACCAGCACGGATAAAAAATGGCAGGTCAAATTACTGAATATGCTTCATTACCCTTTTGTTGTGCAAAAACTGACTAAATTTTTTGAAGAAAAAAACCCAGATTTAATCATTTCAACGTTTCCCATGTGGGACTATATTGCCGTACAGATATGGAAAAAACACAATCCTGAAGCAAAGTTCGTCAGCCTCGTCACAGATTCCATCTCTATCCATAGCGGATGGACAGCCGCAGAAAGCGACTATCACGTCGTTGCCAATAAGGAAACTGCTTTATCATTAAAAAAACTCGGCGTTAGTGAAGAAAAAATAAAAGTTTTAGGATTTCCCATTGATTTGCGTTTTCTTGAAAAAACCGATCGCGGCCCTTTTTTGAGCCAACTGGGACTAAATCCAAAATTGTATACCATCCTTTTTCTACCAACACATGCAAACGTCAGCAGGACCGTCAAAATTATACAGGAACTTTTACGCGAACCAAGGGATTACAATGTCATTGTCGTATCCGGAAAAAACGCTAAGTTGAAAGCAAAACTATCGGTATACACACATCATAAAAATATTCGCGTTATGGGCTGGAGGGATGATTTGCCGCATTTTATTAATGTCGCCGATCTGGTTATGACAAAGCCTGGAGGTGCCACAGTCATGGAATGTATTGGAGCAAAAAAACCCATGCTCATCACACAAATCATTCCGGGGCAGGAAGAAGGCAACGCGGAGCTTATTAAACGTTATAAATTGGGTATTATTTCAACAGAAAAGCCCGGCAAAATCCGGAAAAATATCACAACAATCCGACAACATCAGGCGGAATACGAAAAAAATCTGGCAAAACTTTCAAAACCGGCCGCAGCGCTGGATATCGCGAGATTTGTTAAAACAATCGTTTAGGGAATTTTTCTGTAGGGACAGAACAATGTTCTGTCCCTACAGAAAAATTCAATTCAACCCCGCCTCGTATACCTTACTCTGATCCATAATATAGAGTTTATTGGCATCTTTATCAACGTACAGGTCGCGCGGGTCTGCGATATCGTCAAAAATATACTGTGCGGTATAAATTAAACCTCCTCCGACCTTATCGTCCTTGAAATAGACTAAAACACGACGTTCTTTCGGCTCCAGAACATACAAATGGGGCAGATTGAGTTGAGTAAAGATTTTTGTTGGTGCAGTCAGTGGTTTTGTAGGATGTTTTTTTATAATGAGATTTTGTTTATTGCCACTAAATAGTTTCACAATTGTGCCATCGCTGCTCAGAACATAAACATTGCCATCAATCGCCAAAGAAACGCCTTTTTTAACATCAGCATCAATGTTATATGCTTCAGGGGGGTCAAATTTGTCGCGGCGGCGGGTATATCTCCATATCTGGTTTGTCTCAGGTTCAAGAAGGTAAATTTTGTTACTGTAAGCCTGAAAAGCCAATGCCTTATGGAAAGCGCCTGTCACTACCGGCACAAAACTAAAACGATTGTCTTTGTACTCAATGATTTTGCCGCTTTTTGTGTAAAACAAAAGCGAATCTTTGTCGCTGAAGGTTGAGCCTGCAATTACAGCTTCATTGTCATCTATGGTTAAGGGATCCTGCACTTTATCAAGCATAATGGCATAAAGTGCGTTATATTCAAAAGCGTAGAAAATTTTCTTAAGATTTAAAAGCCCCAGGGTGCTGACGTTAGCACGTTTTTGGCCTAGATCAGCCACGATTTTCACTTTTGGATGGAGAACGCCATCAAGTTTGTCGCGAGTTTCCTGTATGGATTTGAGCAGGGCATTTGCTTTAGCGCTGAAATAACGCGCGTTCAGAACTTCCAAAGCCTTTTTTTCAGCGTCATTTAAAATCTGCCCTGCCTGGTCTTTGTTATATTGACCCGTAGTTTCAGCAGAACCAAGCGCTTCTTGCACTTCACGCAGAACAATGTTGAACTGGTCAATTTTTCGTTGATCTTCCGCGCGGCCGCGCAGCCACCAGATGCTCATGGTTAAAACAAGCACAATGATAATCAGCGCGCCAAGAATTTTCTCCCTGCTCCAGTTTTGAAAATTAAAATTCTGCCTCTTGGAAAAAATAGAAAAGTTAGAAACGGAAGATCTTCCATCCCTGCCCTTAGCAGCCATCACACGATCTTTGAATGTCATTGCTATGGCGAATATTTTTTTGCCGCCGACGGCCATAGCATTAATGATCGGTTTCAGTTGAGCTATTTTGATATTTTTTGCAAATTTTTCAAGAGCGGCAATTTCACCATTTTGTAGATGAGTTACAACCTGGTTTTTTTCGGCCTCAGTGAATTCAGCCCGGTCAGTAGCCTGAATTCCAATAAAAGCAACCTTTCCAAGAATTTCAGCGGACAGATAATCTTTCACCTCGCCAAGAGCCGCGACAAGGTTTTTTGCGGATGCGGCTTTCACCAGATCGGTTTTACTGATATATCGCAGCAGGCGTGTTGAACCAAGAAGAATAAAATCATCAGACTCAAGGGTTCCATTGGCAATATTGCTGAAAGTATCTTTGGACTCCGGATCATATAAATCTTCACTGATAATTGAACAAAAACGGCGGCGCAGCAAATAAGCTTCGGCATCGCCACACTGGCTCAAATAGAGATTATTTTCAGAAACGACGGCAATAACAACATGCAGATTGCCTATAAACTGGGAAGCACGCTCATTTTTTAAAAGTCTGAGCTGTTTGTTGACCTCTTTTAATCCCTGTTCAAAACGCAAATATGCGTCCTGCTCAAGATCAGAAAAAAAAGCCTTACGCATGGTATCAAAAATATGCTCGCCAATCTGCTCGGAATCCACGGGGTTATTCTGGATTTCAAGACTGATAAAAAGTTTGTCGGAGCGTTCGGAGTCCTCTCCTAAATCGTAAGCATAATTTTCAACAAAATTGCCTTCATCTCTTCCTACAAACAAAAATTCATACTGAGTCCGAAGCGACATGAAAAATTTGTAATTTGTAAAATAATTTCTAAACAAAGATACAATAGAAACATAGAATATTCAATGTTTTTGGGTGGAAAACTCTGTTTTTTCCCCCAAATTTTGACATAAAGCGATGCAAAAGCTATCCTCTTTGCATCAGATCTGTAGATTTATTTTGTAATTTTTCATCCTTTTTATCCAATGCTTGCCAAACTCAAAAAAAGCAAACATCTCAAGACGCATGGATTTCTAGCACGCATGGCAACTAAAGGCGGTCGCAGGGTTTTAAGCCGGCGGCGGGCCAAGGGTCGTCATCGTTTGACCGTTAGCGATGGAAATTAGTAATTCGAAATTCAAAATTCGAAATTTCCAATTATTATGCTCCCAAAAAAACAACGTCTCACCAAAAAAAATCTTGCGTATCTTTTCAGAAAAGGAAAAACAGTCGGCAACACTCATCTGAATATAAGGTTTATGAAAAATACTCGGCTTTTCAGCCGTTTCAGCATTACGGTGAGTACAAAAATTTCAAAGAAAGCTGTAGAACGCAATCTTATTCGCCGCCGCGTATATGAAATTATCCGTTTAAACCTTGGCACGCTGCCACAAAAATATGACATTGCGCTGATCACAAAGCCGTCCATTCTTAAGTTGAATTTCGCAAATCTCAAAAAAACAACTCTTCATCTTTTGAAAACAATTCATTAAAAATATGAAAAAGAATCTGCTGCTTTTTATTATTATTTTCCTGGCTGTTAATCTTGTTTTTAACTTTTTCTTCAAACAGCAGAATAATACAAGCGAAGTCAAAAATGAGGTTATTCTTTCAATGACAAAAAACGATTTTGGCGTTGGCGACACCGTTGACATTGAAATTAAAAATAATACCGCGCAGGTTGCGACATTTAAAAATACCTGCCCGGAGCAACCTTTTGAAGTTTTGTATCTAAAAAACGGTAATTGGATAGATAAAAAACATCACGCGGAAATTTCCTGCGACAATGGCGCGGATTATATTGTAAAGCCGGGAGAAAAAATCACCGTCAGTTACGGGTCATGGAACCACGCTCTCTTTTCAGAAGTCGGCAAATATAAAATTCGCGCCAATACCATGGAATCCAAAATGTTGGAATCACAGGAATTTGAAATAAAACCGCAGGGTACTTTCGGCTATCTGTGGACAACGCTCTTCTATCAGCCACTGTACAATGTTCTGATTTTTTTCATAAATATCGCGCCGGGACATGATTTAGGCGCTGGAATTATTTTATTGACGATTTTTATAAGAACGGTACTGCTCCTTCCATCACAAAACGCATTGCGATCACAAAGAAAAATGCAGGAATTACAGCCAAAATTAAACAAGATCAAGGAAAAATACAAAGACAATCAGGAAATGATGACGAAAGAAACATATGCGACCTGGAAAGAACACAAGGTGAATCCCTTTGGCAGCTGTCTGCCCCTTTTGATCCAGTTTCCGGTGCTTATCGCGCTTTATCATGTTGTTCAAAATGGATTAAATCCAGACAACAGCTACCTTCTCTATGGAAGTCTCAAAAATTTTTCATATGCGGGTATACATGTCAATTTTCTTAATATTCTTGATTTAACTAAAATCAACCTCTATATTTTGCCGCTGCTTGTGGGCGGTTTGCAGTTTTTACAAATGAAGCTGGCAATGATACGGTCAAAAACCACAAACAGGCCGAGCCGCAGCGAGGCTAATACAGGGACGCGCCCAGGGGGCGCATCCTTAGCATCTGAAAAAAATGTTGCCATCAAAGATGACAAACAAAAGGCGGCAGGCAATGAAATGGAAATGGCGAATAAAATGATGATATATTTCATGCCCGGCATGATCGCGGTATTTACCGCGTCAGTGCCTGCCGGAATCGGACTTTACTGGTGCGTGTCAACCATATATGGCATTGCGCAGCAACTTGTAGTAAACTACCAAGCCGACAGTCAAAAAAGCAAAGTGACGGTTCTTAATTCATAACAAAAATACGATGATAGAAACACAACTTCAACAACTGCTGGAAGATCTTTTGAATCGGCTCACAACGCCGTTTCGTAAAGTTCGCATTGAGTCAATTGAATCAGGGGAAGAAAACATCTATCGCCTTAATATAGAAAGTGAAGAGCCAAGTTTACTTATAGGACGACACGGCGAGAATATTTTCGCTCTCCAGAATATCATGAAAAATATTGCCTGGAGAAAATTGCCAGGCGATTACAAAATCACTGTTGATGTTGATGATTATCGCAAAAGGCAGGAAGAAAATGTGATTAAAATGGCTGAAAGGAAAGCGGATTTTGCGCGAAGCAGTCAACAACCGCAGTCTCTGCCCGCAATGGCTCCATATTTTCGCCGTTTAATCCATCTGCATCTTGCTGAAAAATTTGAAGATCTTGTTACAGAAAGCGATGGCGAAGGCGATTTTCGCCACGTTATTATTAAGCCAAAAATATAACTTCAGATAAATTCAAATAAGATGTGCATTGCTTATACAATAAGGCATATTTTACGGATTTTATTCATGGGCATGGGAGTAATTTTTTTGAGCCTTACACCTGCTTTTGCGCAAGAGCAAGGTACTCTTTTCAGTGACATTAAAGTTGGTTATCCTCATTATGTTGCAATAAAATTTCTGAAAGAACGCAATGTTCTTTCAGGCTATCCCGATGGCAGTTTTAGACCAAAACAGTTTGTAAGCCGCGCGGAAGCGCTAAAAATACTTTTTACAACTCTGGATAAAGCCGAAATTAAGACATCAATGCCAACAATCTCTTTTCCTGATCTACAAAAAGAGGACTGGTATTATGAATTTGCATACAAAGCTCTCCAAAAAGAAATTATCCAGGGCTATCCGGATGGATTTTTTTATCCAGGACGGCCAATTAATCGCGCCGAAAGCCTGAAGATTGTTCTTTTGGAAGAAAATGACATGATTATTCCGGAAAAAGTCATGACTGCGCCGTACAGCGATGTTTCCACTGAAAGCTGGTTTGCGCCGTATGCCAAGATTTCAAAACAACGCGGCCTTTTTATGGAAACGCGCGACAATGGGGGTCAGCTGCTGCCAAACGAGTCCGTTACGCGCGGTGAATTTGCGGAACTGATCTATCACTTGCTAAAAAGCAGCAATCAGTCAAAGTTCACCAGGGCTACTTTTTATTCCGATTTTTTAGCCGGAAGAGGAACCAGCAGCGGAGAAATTTATCAGCACGGCGTATTCACAACCGCACACCGCAGGCTTCCTTTTGGAACAAAAATCCTTGTCACAAATCTTCTGAATGGCGAAAATGTTGAAGTAAAAGTAAATGACCGCGGACCTTACGCCATCGGAATAGATCTTGACCTTTCCAAATCGGCATTCGCGAAAATTGCAAAACCAAGTTCTGGTATTATTCCTGTGGAATATAAAATCATCCCCTAGGCAGGAGCGTAGCGGATGCCCTAGCCATCAAGTGCCCGGAGGGCTATCATTAGGCAGGAGCGTAGCGGATGCCCTAGCCATCAAGTGCCCGGAGGGCTATCATTTGAAATCTTATGGAAATCTCACTGCCTGACGGATTTTTACGAAAATCAGAAGGAAAAATAATAAACAAAAAAATCCCGCTTTCACAGGAGATAAAGCGCAGTATCTACCTGCTTGTTTTTACACTGCTCGGCATCATCGTTACACTTGGCACCGTTTTTTTATTAAACACCAGCCAGGCCACCCAAAAAGGCTACATCCTCAAAAAAGAACAAATTGACAAGGATCAATCGCTAATGATGAACCGTGATCTCGTCAACAAAATCATTGAAGCTCAATCTTTCAGGACCATTGAGGAAAAGATTGGTGATAAAAAGATGAAACCGGCCGAGAGTTTGACGTACATCAAAGAGAAAAAATGACCGCAATAGTTTGATGGTGTACCTGGCGGGATTTGAACCCACGACCTCAGCCTTCGGAGGGCTGCGCTCTATCCAGCTGAGCTACAGGTACATTTATTGACAAGTATACCAGAACTATTTAGTGTGCATGGGACACAGAGGCTGAAAGAAAAAATCTTCTTATTAACTTAACGCAAAACAGCCATGGGCTACAAATAGGCTGGAGCGTAGCGGAAGCCCTAGCCATCAAGTGCCCGGAGGGCTATCCTTTTCGGACCAGATGATGGATTCAAGGGGCCAGAACACAAATTCAATTGGAGTGATTTAAGTTGTACGGAAACTGGATTGTGAGACCAGAGACCATAATAACAGTATAACAGTAGAAGGAGGTCTCATAATCGGATCAATTACACTAGTATCTCATCCTTTAAATTTAATTATGTGATATAGTGGAG
>CAYHVY010000020.1:0-14843 GCA_964360095.1 uncultured Candidatus Peribacteria bacterium
TGGTGTGCCCGGCGCGAGTCGAACGCGCGACCTTTGGCTCCGCAAGCCAACGCTATATCCATCTGAGCTACGGGCACATACTATTTATGAGAACTACCTCCGGCTCTCTCCTCATTGTATCTTATACCCGTTTTATTGCATCAACCATCTCCCCGTGAATCCTGCCATTTGTCGCGAGAATGTTCAAATAATCTTTTTTTTGAATGTCTAAAGTTTTTCCATGCATATCGGTTATTTTCCCCCCTGCTTCAGAAATAAGAAGGATGCCCGCCGCCACATCCCAAATATTGATATATGTCCAACAACCGTCAAATCTGCCTGCGGCTATGTAGGCCATGCCCAAAGCTGCGGAACCGACCTGCCGGATGCCCTGAACTTTAGGTAAAATCCCCGCAAATAGGCTTAAATCATTGCCTTTTTCGTGAGGATTGAAGCCTGTGGAAAGAAGAGCGATTTCCATTTTCTTTACCTTTGAAACTTTTAACCGCGTTTTGTTTAACCAGGCTCCACGTCCTTTTGCAGCATGAAATATTTCTTTTAATGCCGGAGCATAAACGACGGCGGCAAGTACTTCATTTTTGCGCGTAAGAGCAATGGAAATACAATAAAAAGGATATCCATGTGCATAATTGGTGGTTCCATCAACGGGATCAATAACCCAGCGGTATTCCGATTTTTTTGTTCCGCAATCTCCGCTTTCTTCCGACAAAATACAGTGATCAGGAAATGTTTTTTTAATGGCTTCCGTGATGCATTTTTCAGACATATGATCCACTTTCGTCACCAGATCTTTTTTATTTGCCGCTTTATATTTGATCTGCAAGTCTTTCTCCGCATAATCCAGTAAAATTTTTCCCGCCTTTCTGGCGATTTTTACCGCAAAATCATGGTACTTTTCAATTTCCATTTATTGATGTTGATTATTGATTATTAATTTTTCTTCCCATAAGATAGCCCTGTTTATTTGAAAAATCCATGAAAAAATTTAGTTTTTGGCTTTTGTGCGGCATAATTGGCATTATTGTCTGTGGAGTTGCTTTTGCGGATGAACGTAGGGACAATCCCAAGATTGCCGCTACACCAAACGAATCCGGGAAAATTCCCATTCTTGAATATCATCATATTGGCGGAAATGCGGGACGGTGGAACCGCTCAGTGAAGCAGTTTCAGGATGATCTGTTGTGGCTTTATAACAACGATTATGTCTCAATGTCGCTGCAGGATTTTGTGGAGAGCCGCTTTGCCGTTCCATACGGGAAAAAGCCTGTTATTTTTACATTTGATGACGGCTTAATTGATCAATTTCAATATCTCTCTAATGGTTCAATTGATCCACGCTCGGCGGTTGGTGTTATGGATGCTTTTTATCAGCAGCATCCCGATTTTGGAAGATATGCAACGTTTTTTATAAATGAAAGTATTTTTGGCCAGCCAAAATTTGTTAAAAAGAAACTTGAATATTTGCAAAAAACAGGCCGTGAAATTGGTTTCCACACCCTAAAACATACCAATCTTCGTAAACAAAGCTCCGCCCAGGTCAAAAAAATCCTTTTAGATCAGGCGAGGGCACTTGCCCCTATTTTGCCTGAAGGAATGAAATTGCGTACGCTTGCATACCCCTTTGGGGGAGTGCCGAAAGCCGGCATCCGTTCAGTAAAAAGCGTGCAGGAAAACGGCGTGGGCTATGATATACAGCTTGCACTTTTGGTTGGCGCGGAGCCGACATATCCTTTGTATCATCCGGGTGCGGATGTTTTCCGTATTCCGCGAATTCAAGCCATTGACGATGAATGGTTGCGGCATTTTGGCCGTAGGGCAGGGGAAGTTAACGCACAGATAAATCCGGAAAAATTTAACGTTTTTGTCAGCGATGGGGACGTGGCGAACAATCCGCAGCGGGCAGACAGGTTACGTACCGATTCACGAATCGTCCCTGCATTTTTTATGCCTTTTTTGCGCCAATTGATGACGAAAACGCCTGGGCCATTCAAGGGGATTTATCTTACCGCTTATACCGCGGGCTCCAAATCATCCTTAAAAATGCTTGAAAAATTTAAAGCGAGCGGTGGTAATTTGATTGTCGTTGATTTTAAAGAAACCGACGGCCACTTTTATTATCCCACAGCCATTGAACTTAATAAAAAATTTGGAGGAAATAATCGTATTCTTTTCGCGGATCCAAAAAAATTTGTTGATTTTGCGCATCAACAAGGTTTTTATGTTGTGGCTCGCGTAGTCTGTTTTAAAGATAAACTAATGGCTATCAATAAGCCGGAGTGGGCCATTCATGACTTTAATGGTAGAATATGGAAAAATCCTGCAGGGCAATCCTGGCTGGATCCATCTTTACCGGAAGTTCAGGATTATATTTTGAGCGTAGCAAAGGAAGCGGCTGGTTTTGGCGTGGATGAAATACAATTTGACTATGTGCGTTTTCCAACCGAGGGCGCCGTGAAATTGGCCAGATATAATTTTGATGAAAAAACAACACAGCATTTTGAAATTATTCGTGATTTTTTGAAGCGCGCGCGTGAAACTTCTGAACTCCGCAGCGTCAATCTTGGTATTGACGTGTATGGCATTGTCGCGTGGCATAACGAGTATGACGCGGTTTACACCGGCCAAAAAATTGGAGAACTCGCAAAATATGTGGATGTTATTTATCCCATGATATATCCGTCACATTTTGGGCCGGGCTTTGGCGGACATAAAAATCCCGCTGATGAACCGTATTTTTTTATCAAGGAAAGCGTGCGGCTTTTTCAGGATCTTCTTATTGAACACAATAATGTTGAATTGCGGCCGTGGCTGCAGGGATTTACATATCGCGTAAGCCGTTTTGGTCCCGATTACATCAAAAAACAGATTGAAGCGGTTTATGACAGCGGACTTGACTCTTATGTTGTATGGAACGCAAGCAATAAATACGATGCGACGTTTGCGGGAATGATCAATGATCAATGATCAATGATCAATGATCAAATTCCAAACAATATCAAATGACCAAAATTCAAAATGAATGCGATTACTCTTAATAATCTCACAAAAACTTATTCAAATGGAGTGCGGGCTCTGAAAAATGTTGACCTTGAAATTCCCGCAGGGGATTTTTTTTCGCTTTTAGGAACAAACGGAGCGGGGAAAACCACATTGATTGGCATTTTAACAAGTCTTGTAACAAAAACGTCCGGTCAGGCAAAAATTTTTGATTATGATCTTGATACAGACCTGAATAAGGCCAAGCTTTTGATAGGAGTCGTGCCGCAGGAATTTAATTTTAATATTTTTGAAAAAGTTATTGATGTTCTTGTGACCCAGGCTGGTTATTTTGGCATCAGAAGGTCAAAAGCATACCAGCAGGCGGAGCATCTTCTTCATGAGCTTCATTTGTGGGAGCAACGCGACATGCCTGTCCGTATGCTTTCTGGAGGAATGAAAAGACGGCTCATGATTGCCCGTGCGCTTGTTCATGAGCCGAAATTGCTAATTTTAGATGAACCAACCGCCGGCGTTGACGTTGAACTTCGTCAAAAAGTGTGGACTTATTTAAAAAGGCTTAATGCTGCAGGCACAACGGTCTTGCTAACAACTCATTATCTGGAGGAGGCAGAGCAGCTTTGCCGCAATGTTGCTATCATCAAAAAAGGTTCAATTATCAAACATGGCAATACGCGTCAACTTTTGTCTTCGCTGGAAAAGCAGACCTATGTTGTCACCGTAAATAAAATACCAGGAAAAACAGAAAATCTTGGGTTTGACATGACAGTTGTTGATCAGTCAACACTGGAGGTGGATTTTGGTTTACACCAAAATTTAGCGGATTTTGCCGTCATGTTACGTGAAAATAATATTGAAATTCACAGCATGCGACCAAAAGGCAACAGATTGGAACAGTTATTTTTAAAATTAACCCGTTAAACGGCGAGTTTCCCGCGCGTTTTATTTAAAAACAATGATGACATTGCAACAAAAATTTATTACCTTTTACACCATTCTTCACAAGGAGGTAACGCGTTTCATAAGAATTTGGCCGCAAACCCTGCTTCCGCCTGTTATTAATCAAACGTTGTATTTTGTTATTTTTGGAGCATTTATCGGCTCGCAGATTAGAATGGTTAATGGCATTTCATATATGACCTTTCTTGTCCCTGGCCTCATGATGATGGGTCTTATTACAAATTCTTTTATAAATGCCGCTTCCTCATTTTTTAGTATGAAATTTCAACGGAGTATTGAGGAAATACTTGTTGCTCCTGTTTCACCGTGGGCCATTATTTGTGGTTATACTATTAGCAGTATGGCACGCGGCATATTAATAAGCGGAATCATTTTTGTTGTTTCCATGTTTTTTATACCTTCCATTTTTGTTCACCTTGTTTATCCTGGCCTTGCGATTGTTTTTATTATTTTGACCGCATTGGTATTTTCATTTGCAGGTCTTATAAATGGCATTTTGGCGAATAAATTTGATGATGTCGGTATTATTCCGACGTTTATTTTGACGCCACTGACCTATTTTGGCGGAGTTTTTTATTCCATTAAAAATCTGCCGCACTTTTGGCAAAATTTGTCCCGTTTTAATCCCGTTCTTTACATGGTGGACGGTTTGCGTTTTAGTTTTTATGGTTTGGCGGACGCGGATGTTTTTTTGAGCGCGGCGATATTGATTGTTCTTGCTTTGATTCTTGGATGTGTGGCGGTGTATTTACTTCGAAAAGGCGTTGGACTGCGGACGTGAATGCAAAAATCTACCGGTCCATGATATACGGCGAAATAATCTTTTCTTTCGGAAAGATTATCTGTTACTAACTTCTTGACGACAAAATTTGATAAGATTATTTTAGAGTATATTCCATATTTTGTGGTTTATAGTGGTTTTTTACCGAGGCAGACAACTACATGTTGTAGGGGCGGTCCCGTCACATGGTGTCTGTATCTTCTTTTTGTCGCCGTTTTTCATACCAGCAATTCTTAAATTTTTAATCTCATGGCTAACGTTTCCCGCCAAAAATCAAAACAAAAAGGTCTGGTTGTAAAACGTCTTTTTACCGAGGAGGGTAAAGATCCATCTTCGTATTTTGAGTATGAATTTCGTACCTCGCGTATTACAAATCCTGATGGGTCCGTCGTATTTGAAATGAAAAATATTGAGGTTCCAAAAAACTGGTCACAGGTCGCCACTGACATTCTAGCGCAAAAATATTGTCGCAAAAAAGGCGTGCCTCAGCGGGGTCCCGGCGGCAAATTGCTTAAAGATGATGCTGGTAATGTCATTTTGGGCGCTGAAACTTCGGCAAAAATGGTTGTAGCCCGTTTAGCTTCCACTTGGCGTTATTGGGGAGAGAAACATGGTTATTTTGCTTCAAAAAAAGACGCGCAAGCGTTTGAAGATGAAATGATTTACATGCTTTTAGCGCAGATGGCGGCACCAAACAGTCCTCAGTGGTTTAATACAGGTTTGGCCCATGCTTACGGCATCACCGGTGAGGCGCAGGGTCATTATTATGTTGATCCTCAAACCGAAAAAATCAAAAAATCAAAAGATGCCTACACAAGACCTCAACCGCACGCGTGCTTTATACAATCCATTGATGATGATCTTGTCAATGAAGGTGGTATTTTTGATTTGGTGACGCGCGAGGCAAGACTCTTTAAATATGGCTCCGGCACCGGCACAAATTTTTCAAAACTGCGAGGAGTAAACGAACATCTTTCGGGCGGAGGACAGTCTTCGGGCTTGATGAGTTTTTTGGCTGTCTTTGATCGCGCCGCAGGAGCAATCAAATCAGGCGGGACGACGCGCCGCGCGGCAAAAATGGTATGCTTGGACATGGATCATCCTGAAATTGAAGATTTTATTGACTGGAAATTGATTGAGGAACAAAAAGTGGCTTCTTTAAACACAGGTTCGCATGTTTGTCATGAACAATTAAAGAAAATTGTTCAGTCCGCGTGTGAAAATGGTATTGATGCTGAAAAAAATCCCGATCTCAAGAAAAAAATCCGCGAAGCGCTCTCCAAACATGTTCCTCTTAACTACATCAAACGTGTGCTGATGCTGGTGGAACACGACATGAAGGCTGAAGAATTTTCTTTTCGCCGCTATGACACCGATTTTCGTTCGGAGGCTTATTTGACGGTTGGCGGTCAAAATTCCAATAATTCCGTGCGGGTGCCGAATGCCTTTATTGCAGCTTTAAAAAATAGCGGCCAATGGGACCTGATCAATCGCAAAGATGGAACGGTATATAAAACACTTTCTGCCGCGACGTTATGGGATAAGATTGCGTATGCCGCCTGGTCCTGCGCCGATCCCGGTATTCAATTTGATACAACGATCAATGAATGGCACACATGCCCGGAAGATGGCCGTATTAAGGCAAGTAATCCATGTGTTACAGGCGACACCCTTGTCGCCACTTCTCAGGGTTTGAAAAGAATAGTTGATTTAGCTGGAAAGCAGATTGAAATCTTTGATCGATTTGGAACGAAACGTTCGGTTGATAATGTTTTTAAAACCGGTTTTAAAAAAGTATATGAATTAAAGACAAAATGCGGCTATAGCCTCAAAGTAACAGGCGATCATCTCATTTTTACGGAAAATCGTGGTTTTGTGCCAGCCAATCATTTAAAAGAAGGCGACAAAATGTCTTTAGGGTCAGTAAATTGCTTTGGACAGCAGTCGCTTGAACCGTTTTTTGCTGAAGCGCTTGGACTTGCGGTTGGCGATGGTTGCATAACCCGTGGACAGGAAATGCTTTTTATTACCCTTGCAAAAGAAGAAGTTTCTATTGCTCAAAAAATAAATAATTTCTTTTCCGATTATAAAAGCCGTTTTGCTTTGGATGGACGGTCTTCCCGGGCGACCGCCGTGGCAGAAACATCCACTACGGTTAGAGTTAATACCTCTTCAAGGACGATTGTAGATGTTATGAAAAAATATGCTATTTTGGCCAATGGATCTGAAAATAAACAATTTAGCGACGCTATTTATGAATTAGATTCAGAAACGGTGTCTGCGGTGCTCCGGGGGCTTTTTACCGCGGATGGCACAGTTGCGAATTACGGTACTAAAAGCCAATATGTTTCACTTGATAGCTCTTCAAAAACACTTCTTATTCAAGTTCAGACGTTGCTTTTGAGTTTTGGTATTAAATCTAAACTTTATGAAAATTGCCGGTCGGGAAAAACAACGTCATTTTTGCCAGACGGAAAAGGAGGAACTAAAGCCTATCCGGTAATGGAAATGCATAGTTTACGCATCAGCCGTTCTTCCAGAAATATTTTTGAACAGAAGATCGGTTTTATGGAAACCAGCGTAAAGGTTTTTAAGTTGAAGCAGTTAAATCAACAGGTGGCTGCTTATCAGGAAGATTTTACTGATGAATTTATTTCATTAACTTATTCGGGAGAGGAAGATGTTTATGATCTTACAGAACCCGTCAATCACGCTTTTTTTGCCAATGGCATGCTTGTTCACAATTGTTCAGAGTACATGTTTTTGGATGACACCGCCTGCAACCTTGCTTCTCTGAATCTTATAAAATTTTATGATAATGAAAATAAAAAATTTGACGTTAAAGCTTTTTCTCATGCCGTCCGTCTGTGGACAATGGTACTTGAAATCTCGGTTTTAATGGCTCAATTTCCATCAAAAGCAATTGCGGAGCTGAGTTATGATTTTCGCACCCTTGGGCTTGGATATGCCAATATTGGCACGATGCTGATGTGCATGGGCATCCCTTACACTTCAGAAAAAGCGTACGCTATTACGGGCGCTATTACGGCAATTATGTGCGGAGAATCTTATACCGCTTCCGCTGAAATGGCCCATATCCTCGGTCCTTTTAAAAAATATCAAAAAAATAAAAAACACATGTTGCGCGTTATCCGCAACCATCGCCGCGCCGCTTATAATGAACAAAAACATGAATATGAAGGTCTAACGGCCACTCCCGCGGGGATCAATCCCGACTTTTGTCCGGAATATATGCTTGTCTCCGCCAGGAAAGCCTGGGACCGCGCTTTGCAAGAGGGAGAACAATTTGGTTATCGCAATGCCCAGGTTACCGTTATCGCGCCGACAGGTACCATCGGTTTACTGATGGATTGCGATACCACCGGCATTGAACCTGATTTCGCCCTGGTGAAGTTTAAGAAACTGGTTGGTGGGGGGTATTTCAAAATTGTAAATCAGTCACTGTCTCCGGCGCTGGAAACTCTTGGTTACAGCCAAAAACAGATTGAAGATATTGCGAATTATGTCCGTGGTCGCGCTACACTGGATGGCTGTCCGCACATCAATGCAAAAAGTTTAAAATCCAAAGGCTTTACGGATAAGGAAATTTTTGCTATTGAAGCCCAGCTTTTGGGTGTGTTTGAGTTAAAATTTGCGTTTAACAAATTTTCCTTGGGCGAAGAGTTTTGCCGTAATGTTTTAGGGCTCGGGGAAGCTGAAATGAACGATCTTGATTTTGACATGCTTCTGGCGCTTGGTTTTAATAGAGAGCAAATTGAAGAAGCGAACGAATATGTTTGCGGCACCATGACGATTGAAGGCGCTCCGCATCTGAAAAAAGAACATTATCCCGTTTTTGACTGCGCCAATAAATGCGGTAAAAAAGGCCAGCGTTATATTCCATATATTGGCCATCTGCGAATGATGGCTGCGGCACAGCCGTTTATCAGCGGTTCCATTTCAAAAACAATCAATATGCCCGAAGAATGCGGATTTCAGGATATCCAAAAGGCCTATATGGAAAGCTGGGAACTGATGTTGAAGTGTAATGCGATTTATCGGGACAATTCAAAATTGAGTCAGCCATTAAACAGCTCTACAGCTCACGATCGTTTTGCGGAGCTGTTTGCCTTTGAGAATATGGAAGATATTGATGAAACGGTTGGTCCTCAAATTATTCATCAGACTATTGAAAAAATCGTACAGAAGCCTTTGCGCCGCAAACTGCCAGAGGAACGCCACAGTATTACTCATAAATTCTCTATTTCCGGCCATGAGGGTTATATTACAGTCGGTCTTTATGATGATGGCCAACCGGGTGAAATTTTCATCAAGATGAGCAAGGAGGGCTCAACGCTTTCGGGTATTATGGATGCTCTTGCCCTGTCTGTTTCCATGAATTTACAATATGGTGTCCCGCTTGAGGTTCTAGTTGCGAAATTTTGCCATTCGCGTTTTGAACCCGCCGGCATGACGGGCAATCGCGATATTCCAATGGTTAAATCAATTATTGATTATCTTGGCCGCTGGCTCGCGTTAAAATTTTTGTCCCGCGATTCTGCTAAAAAATATCATAACTCTGATCTTGTTGACCGCGCTTATAACGAGGGGACAAACTTGTTTTTGCCCCAAGTGCCGGTTGAAAACGCTCCCGCAGGCGCTTCTTTTTCCATGACTGGCGTTGGCGTGCGGATTCACCGTTCACCTGATCAAACAATAAACAATGTTTCTACAGCCATGGACCCACAAAAAATAGCCGTTCACGATATCTCTCACCTTACTCAGGAAGAATTCGCAAAAATCCAAAAAGACCGCGCATTGTTTTTAAATAATGAAGACGCGGCGATGTGCTCCGCCTGCGGAGCCGTGATGGTACGCAACGGGAGCTGCTATAAATGTTTGGATTGCGGGGAGACCAGCGGGTGCTCTTAACCTTCAGTGTTTGAAAAATGGGCAACATAAATCTTAGGCCTATATGTGGAATAATCAATAACCAAATTCCAAATTCCAAACAATATCAAATGACCAAAATTTTAAATTCAAAACGTTTTAAATTTCGTGCTTTGAATTTTGTATTTGTTTGGAATTTGATGCTTGATCATTTTTAATCGTACGACCTCCAATGTATTATCATGATGTTATGAACTGTATATAAATTCTTTCTAAATTATTTATAATATTACATAAATTAATCACAAAATATTATGGAAGAATTATATAAAGATGATGCCGATCGACAAGTTGTTATTACAGGGTTGATGGCTGCAGTGATAGATGATATCTGTTCCGGCAGTTCTGCGTTGAGCGATCAGGCAATTAGTAGGAAATTAGGAGATATAATTCGTGATTTTTACCTTAGTTCAGATCAAATAATAACAATGCTACAGCCGCTTTCAGCACAACCGAACCAAATCAGCAGGGCAGTTAAGATAATTAACTCGGCGCTTATTTCGGCGGGAAGGAGCGATCGTGTTACAGCAAGGGATTTTTTACCGCAGCGATAATCTTACTATAACGAATCAAATTCAACAGACAGTTTCTTTGAGAAAGATATTAAAGGCCATAAATGTCTTTGCGATGCTTGATTTTTAATATTACAAGAATTTGCATGTTGCCTTTTTTATCCACGTCAAAAAGAATTCTATATTCTCCAACCCGAAAACGATATTGTCCAATCAATGAATTTGTCAATTTTTTGGCAAACACCAGGGTATTTTTTTGTTGACTGAAAAAATAAAGTTTCTTGATGATGCGCCTGGCAACTGCTTTTTCAAGCCTTTTTAAATCCTGTCTGGCGTGCCTGGTATAAATAATTTTTGTCATCACATTATAGGCTAAAGTAAGCCAAATTCCTGCATAATTTGAGCCTGCGTGTAAACTTTACCGCTCTTTACCTGTTCCCGCGCCTCCCCTACTTCTTTTGCTAATTTTTCAATGACAAAATTCTTTTCATCAAGAGGCTTAACCTCTAAAATTGGAATATTCTTTTTGAGGATGATAAAACGTATGTTGCCTGCATTTGCCACCTTTGTGTAGTGGGAAAGATTTTGACGAAATTCTTTTAGACCGATAAGTTTGGTAGTCATAAATAATTTTTTGATGTTATCTTAAGTGTACATAATAAAATAACTTTGTCAAACTGTTTTTACCTTATTCTAGGCATAAAATGCCGGCATTCTGTCTTTCAGAGGTTCTTTAATAGACATTTTTCAGGTAGCACCCTTCACAATAAACAATTTCAGGCCGTTCAGGCGCGTAACTCGTTTGAAAAATTTCTTTACAGTCCTCCCCCTTTTCAACAACAAAAGATTCACGGACATTTTTTGATTGATAAATATAATCTCCGCTTACATCTTCATTATTTCTCCCATGCATAAATTTCTGCGGATATTTTAGAAAATGTTTATTTGTCTCATTCAGTATGTTTTGTAAAGAAGAAAGCGAACCAATATTGAATTCGGCAATTTTGCGCTGATATTCTTCTTTTGAATAAGCTTTATTGAAAATGTAATAGGACTTGTGTCGCAGCCCAATGGAGCCAAAACAATCATTGCAGCCCACGCAATCACGGCAAAATCGCAGGCCATTCGACCCCTCACAATCTTCACAAAAAAGGCAATCGTAACATTGTTTTAAATTTATCCCATCATAGCAGAGTTCGCTTTTATTGGTAAAAATTACATCCACACAATCTTTTGAATTTTCCACTGATAATCCATATAAACAATTTTCGTCATAATCGGCGCAAATTATCAAATAGCAGTTCTTTAAGCCCGTTGCCGCGTTGCAATAATCGCTGTTTTCAAAAGTTGAATAATTTCTTTGCAAGTGAGGCAAGGGGCTCCTCTTCATCAGTTCATCAAACTGGAGAAAAAACGGTTTTTTAAAATCGTAATCTTTTCCATGGCTGAACAAATCATATTTGTCCGACCACCAGTCTTTATCTTCCACGATGTTAAGGTTTTTGTTCTGTGAGTACATTGAAATAAGGCTTTTTCCAGTATCAGCAAACTTTCTTATATATAAATTCCTTACGTTTATGTAGCTCGCTCTTCTTTGAAAACGGCAATCCGGACAAAAAGTCGGCCATGGAACATCCATTTTTTTGTAAAACGCCACGTCATAATCATCTATGATGAATTTGCTTTTACAGTTTTGGCAAAGTGATTGATGCAGGGACATCTCAAAAATTCTCAAATAGATTTTTATAGTATTTAGTATATCACACCAAAAAAGCGCCTCTTGCCTTGATTTACATCGCAGCAGGAAGCGCTTTTCAAAATTTGTCTTTTTAATATTTTCTTATTTCTTGTCCATTTTTGTGCAGGCGCAATCCTTGCATGTGAGGGACATATATCCATACGCAAGAGCGCTGAGACCCACTAGAACATATACGAGCCATTCAACGGTCGGCCATGAGCCAAGAAGAGCGTGAACAACATTGAGATCGCTTCCCAGAAAACCGCCAAGACCTACCAGGCCCCAGTTGAGACCTCCAACAAAAAGGAGGACGGTTACGACCCAACATAATGGTTGATGTTTAGCCATACTGTAAAAAAGGGTTAAAATATAAGGAAATCTTTGCTAGAGTATATTAAAATATTGCGAAAAAGTAAATTGATTCTTATGGATAAGTTTCGGCTTGTTGCGCCGTTTAAACCAGCGGGGGATCAACCCAAAGCAATTGTTAGCCTTGTTAATGGCTTGCAGAAGGGTGAAAAGCACCAGGTTCTTTTGGGAGTTACAGGCAGCGGGAAGACATTTACCATGGCTCAAATTGTGACTCAAATACAAAAGCCGACCCTGGTCATTGCCCATAATAAAACATTGGCCGCCCAGCTTTGTGCTGAATTTAGAGAATTTTTCCCTGATAACGCCATCAGCTATTTTGTGTCCTATTATGATTATTATCAGCCGGAAGCCTACATTCCCTCAACAGACACGTATATTGAAAAAGACGCATCCATCAACGAAGAAATTAATAAGTTTCGCCATGCCGCCACGGTGAACCTGTTGACGCGGCGGGATGTGCTGATTGTGGCTTCCGTTTCATGTATTTATGGATTGGGATCGGTTGATGACTATGAGCAGTTTGCCATCACTCTGAAAGCCGGGGAGCAGCGCGTGCGCGATAAATTATTGCGGCAGTTGACAGATATTCAATACATACGTTCCAGAATTGAGTTTAAACAGGGCATGTTCCATGTTTTGGGGGATACGCTGGAAATTTTTCCGCCTGACCGCGACACCATTTTTCGTCTTGAATTTTTTGGAGATGAAATTGAGCGTATTACCGAAGCCGATTCCTTTACGGGGGAAGAACTGCGTGAACTGGAAACGATAAAAATCTTTCCGGCCAAACATGACATTACCAGCCGTGAAAAGATTGAAAGCGCCGTAGCTGGAATTAAAGCCGAGCTTGCTGAACGCTATAATGAACTTTTGGCTCAGGGAAAGCTTTTGGAGGCAGAGCGGATTAAAACGCGCACAGAGTATGATTTGGAAATTTTGCTGGAAACTGGCTATACCACGGGCATTGAAAATTATACGCGCTATCTGAACGCGCGTACCGCCGGTATGCCGCCGGCAACGCTCTTTAACTACCTTCCGGATGATTTTTTGTTATTTGTGGACGAATCGCATATGACGATTCCCCAAATTGGCGGAATGCATAATGGAAATTTTTCCCGCAAACAGACGCTTGTTGATTTTGGCTTTCGTTTGCCATCGGCGCATGACAACAGGCCTTTGAAATTTGATGAATTTGAGCGTGTGGTCAACCAGACGATATATGTTTCCGCTACGCCTTCCAAATATGAGCTTGAAAAAAGCCGCGGAAACATTGTTGAGCAGATTATTCGTCCGACGGGACTTATTGATCCGGAAGTCGTTGTCCGTCCAAGTAAAAATCAGTTTAAGGATTTGATGCAGGAAATCCGGAAACGCGTTAAACAGGGTGATCGCGTTCTGGTGACAACTTTGACGAAGCGTTCCGCCGAAGATTTAACCGAACATCTTACAGAAGCCGATATCAGGGTGCGCTATCTTCATTCCGATATTGAAACCTTGGAACGCATTGAGATTTTGCGCGATCTGCGTCTGGGCAAGTTTGATGTACTTGTCGGAATCAATCTTCTGCGCGAGGGCCTTGATCTTCCCGAAGTCTCTTTTATTGGTATTCTGGATGCGGATAAGGAGGGGTTTTTGCGTTCCGCTGGAGCATTAATTCAGACGATTGGGCGTTGCGCGCGCAATGTAAACGGTTTTGTCGTGATGTATGCGGACCGCATGACGGATGCCATGAAAAAAGCCCTTGATGAGACAAGCCGGCGCCGCCAAATCCAGCAGGAACATAATAAAAAACATGGTATTACGCCTCAAACCATTATTAAAGCGGTAAAAGATATCACCATGGAGCGTCAGAAGAAGATGGCTCACGGTGGCGAGCGTCATATTGACGTGAAAAAAATTCCGAAAGAGGAAATGGGCCGCTTTATTCATGAGCTGGAAACTCAAATGGACTTGGCTTCACAAAATCTGGAATTTGAAAAAGCCGCCGAACTCCGCGATGAAATTGAACATTTAAGGGAGGAGTTTAAGGTTTAGACGTTTATGTACGCCTTTCAAACCAATAAGGGTAAGGCGCTCCAGTCGCTTTTAATGACATAAACTTTTCCCCTGCTGTTTTCGCATCCCTTGTGTTTAATACGACCTCCTCTCCTGACATTACTACATGTCCTTTTTCACCATTTAGGGTACGCATGGCCATTTCACCTTGTCTTACGCGCATCGCGAAAATTTCTTCTCCAATTGAATCTGCGCATTCTGCAGCTGGCCGTATTCCACTTGTTGGCGGCTGTATTTCTACGTCAACTGGATCAACTAATTCTGCTCTATCTTTGATCATTTTTGTTTAAAAAATTAAATATTTTAAAAAAGATTTTCCCAAGCACTATACTGGAAAATTATGAAAAATCAATAAAAAATTTCTGAACTGTGATTAAAAATGATTATATGACTTCCTATGATTTTCCCCATAGGCAGGAGCGTAAATATTCAATAATCAAATGCACCACTTGTTATAAGATAGTTGTTGCAAAACTAC
>CAYHVY010000021.1:0-11062 GCA_964360095.1 uncultured Candidatus Peribacteria bacterium
AACCAAAATGACCAATAACCAATGATCAATTCTCAAACAAATTCAAAATTCAAACCCTACCTCCTTCTTATTTCTTTTCTTTTCCTGTGGAGCCTTCCGGCTGTAGCGTCGGCCGGACTTTGCGACGACATAGCGAAAGGAAGCGGCGGTTTTTTATCATGCGGCAAAGAAACAACCACATTCACGGAATTTCAGGGAGGCCTTACGGCTCCGGCGACAGAAGGTTATGATACGGGGTTGACGAAGGCAACCAACGTCCGCGATTACATAAAAAATGTTGTTAATTTCGCACTCGGCTTCCTTGGAATTATTGCCGTGGTGATGATTATTTATGGCGGATTTCTTTATATAACAGCCGGAGGAGTGGAGGATAAAGCCGGAAAAGGGAAAAAATCCGTTACATACGCCATTGTCGGCCTTTTAATAATCATGGCGTCTTTTGCGGTCGTGAACACCGTTTTGCAGGCGCCGAGCAAGGAAGGAGAGGGCAAATTGGCTGGATCTGCGCCAACAGGCGGTGCCGGTGGCACCGGCACCGCGGCAGAACAAAACGCGCGCCGCCGCCAGCTCTTTAATTTCGCGGCCAGCGCCGTACAGATGATTGCGCGGGATTTTGTCACGGCTTATCAAAATTATTCCGAAATTGAAATTGATCTTCAAAATGTGAAGGATATTGATCCGGCAACATTCAGTTCTCGAGCCGACTTGAGCGCGACTTTAGATAATGTTAAAATAAAATTGACAAACATCCAGTCAAAAGCGGGAAGTTTAAGCCAGATTGCTGAAAAAATAGTTCAGGCACAATCTCAACTCGGCAGGTATAAGCAGGGAATATTTATTCTGATTGAAGCCGATAAGGATAGAACTAAACTAACCAAATGGTCCGAACTCTGGGACTCTCCAAAACATGAAGAATTCAAAAGGGAGATTAACGAAAAAATCACAAAAGACCTTAAACAGGCAAACGGAAAGGATTTTGCCGTAGCTGTACAAAAAATTAATACAAGCCTGATAGATTTGCGAAAACGTGTTAAGCAGTCAGCGTTACTTCCCGGCGTTGATGCGCAATTTGTTTCCATTTTAAATAATTTACGTGAAATAGTTGGCGGCCTACCTGAAATTGAGCCTGCTCTTAGCTGGTTAATACGGACGGTCTTCGCTGGAACACCGCAGGACATGGTTGAAATTAAGAAAGCTCCTGACAATGCCAAGATTCTGGAAATCGTTAATAATTTAAGCAAACTCTATGCTCTGGTGAAAGACATTCAATTTATTTATACGGTGATAAGCGCCGACGTAGTTGAAGGCAACGCTCCGCTTGTTGTCAATTTTGACGGCCTGAAAAGCCTTGATCCTAACAATAAAACCATTTCCGCTGATAATTTTAAGTGGGACTTTGGTGATTCTGAAAAGGCAGAAAAAGTTGTAACGACAGGCCATATTTATCAAAAACCCGGAACATATATTGTGAAACTTGAGGTCAAAGCGCCGGATAGCGCTCCCGGTGAACAAAAAGTCGCCGATGGAGTTGCGTTCCGCACGATTACCGTCAAACCTAGAGCTTCACAAATCAATCTCAAAGTTGCGTCAGATACAACTTTTTCCAAGGATAAAACATTTACACTTTCCGCTTATAATAAAGAAGGTTTTCAAACGGCGGATATTTCGGATATTACTTTTACTTTGACGGAAGCCAAAAACGGCATTTATTTTGACGCGACGGAGACCGCCACCGGCAGCGGAGAACTCTTGAGCGGATTAAAATCTAAACCGACAGTTAAAGTAAAGTGGGATTTTGGCGACAAGACAAAAAAAGACAATGTGCTGGAAGGAACTGCTGATCTCCTTGGACAGAAGCCGGTATTCATATACAACAGGGAAGGAACATACAGGGTAACGCTTGAAGTGACAGACGATCGCGGCATCACGGACAGGAAAATTTTCAATGTAGTTGTGGCGTCCATTGCCGCGAGAATGCGCTTTTCACCAGGCACAACGATTGATAAATGGACAAAAGTTACAGTGGACGGATCCGGTTCCTCTTCCGATCTTGGAAGTATAAAATCTTATAAGTGGGAACTCAGTCCCGGAGTAGATGATTTTGTAAAGCCGGCGGAAACCGCTGATCATTTTGATATTCCGCGATTTAAAAAAGCGGGCGAATATACAGTCAGTCTTGAAGTTGAGGATAATAGCGGCAAGACAGCAAAAACAAGCACGACGCTCACCGTAACTTCCAAACCGCCCATCGCGCAATTTACCGCTTCCAATAAAGATAAATCACATCCAAATATTTATATTCTTGATGGAAACGCAAGTTATGGCATTGATGCCGGAACGGATGAAAAAATGGAGTATAAATGGGAAATTAACGCCGTCCCGGGTGACTGCGCTTATTTTAATCTAAAAGAAGACTCTAAAAGTTTTAACGAAAGTCAAAAAGACTGTTCGGAACTTGGTAAAGAAGGAGATAAAGGTTGGAGCGCTCAAAACAGCAAACTCAAACTGAAACTCAGAAAAGGGAAATATACCGCGACACTTGTTGTCAGAAACCCTGCCGATACGGCCAATGCAAAAGGCGGAAAAACCCAGGAACAGCAGCTGATCGTTGAAAAAGATCTTGATATAGGGTGGGGCGATGACGGCAGACCGTTAACGACACGATTGGATGATAAAGGAAAAAGCGAGATTGTTTTTTCCATAAAATCCGAAAACGCCGTAGCGTATGAAATTGATACGGGCGACTCGCAAAAAGAAAAGGGAAAAATGAACTCCGATCGACTCACTCCAACTGTCGTGAAGCACACATATGACAAAGCAGGTTCCTACATAACAAAGTTAAGTGTTTTTGATGCCGAGGACAATTCTAATACCCTGACAAGAAAAGTGTTCGTCGGGTCAGGGGACAGGCCTATTGCCGCCATTCATGTAATTCAGGATGATGTTGATCTGCCCAGCGGCACAGATGTGATTGTTGGAAACCGCAAGAATGTTTTTGTTTTTGACGCTGGTAAATCCCTGAATATGGATGGAACCAGCCGTCATTTAAATTACAATTGGGATTTCGGGGATTCCGGAAAAAGCTCTAAAAAACAGACCACACATATCTATAAGGATCCAAATATGAAAGCGGGGGATTTTTATACGGTAAAATTAAAAGTAATTAACGATGAAGATGTCACAAAATCGGCGGAAGAAAGCCTTAAAATACGCATTATTATGGAGCCTCCAATTGTGCGTGGTTTAACTGCTATTCCGGTCGGCCAGAATTTGACGACACCGGTAACCGTCAATGTAAGCGCCATCGGCACCGAGGATATTGATGGTAAAATCGTTCAATACCGCTGGTGGTATTATGATGCCAACAGTCCTGATAATCTGCTTGGCTTGCAGATTACAGAATCTCCATCGGCTGCCCTGATGATTGGCACAAGCGGCGAGGAAAATCAAAAGAAAACCTACAAATTTGGCGTCGCGGTTACCGATAACGACAACATGACCTTTGACACGGGTAAAGAATTCAACGAAGCCGTTTTGCCAACCATCACGGTCACAAATGGTCCGAACAAAGGACCTGTTGCCAAATTCAGCGTTGACCACACAAGTATTGATATGGGGGAAAGTGTTACTTTTAACTCAACATCGTTTGATCCTGATAAAAATGGCAATATTGTCAGATATATCTGGGACTTTGAAGGTAGAGGCTTTGCTGCCGCCGCGTTGACGGACGACTATAATAAACCAACAGTCACGTATACATATACGAAGCCAGCGAAAAATGGCTTCAAGGTACGTTTAAAAGTTGTTGATAATAATGGCGCTGAAGCTGTTTCAGATGTTGTCCTGATTTATGTGGAGGGTAAATCAAATCCTCCTGTGTCCGCTTTTGTAAGTAAACAGATTCTAACAGATAAAAAAGTACAATTTACGGATAATTCAACCGGAGATACCGCCAACGCGGCCGCAATAAAAAAGTGGACATGGGATTTTGATGTCAATACTGATTCCGATGGTGATGGGGTAAAAGACAACGACCAGGATTCCACCGAACAGAATCCTGTCCGTGAATACGAGAATTATGGAATCTATAGGGCCAAATTAACCGTAGAGGATGATCAGGGCAATCAGGCGAAAGTCAGCAATTTTGTGAATGTAAAAGCGCCGGAAAAGACTGTCGTACCACCTGCATCCACTAGGCCGGAGCGGAGCGCAGGCCCTAGCCATCAAGTGCCCGGAGGGCTATCTTCCCGTCCCGCCGCAGAAACAGCTTTAAAACCTGCCGCCCCTACGGTTCCTTCATCACCGGTAACGCCTGTCTATCCTGTCGCACAGCAGACCCAACAGATTCTGAAGACAGCAGATCGCGACCTGTCTCTACCCGATCTGTCCACTAGGCCGGAGCGGAGCGCAGGCCCTAGCCATCAAGTGCCCGGAGGGCTATCTTTTGAAGACACGTCTTCTACAGACATGCCTGTACCCGACTTGCCTCTATTGGAAGCCCGTCTTTTAAGTATTCCGGCTCCAAGTGAAGCGGATGGAAGAATTCACCTTCAGGGTGATACGGCGACTATAATTTTTAATTTCGCCGGTTCAAAGGGAGATATTGCATTCTATATCATTGATAAAAATATTTTTTTTGATTCAAACGGTAATGGGGTGAAAGACGACGATGAAGACTACAAAACCGACAAACCAGGCACCTGGACAACCCAGTATTCACGCTCTTACGGGGCCATTCGCGCGCGACTTACAGTTGTTGATTCCAAAGGGAAAAAATCTTTTGTTGATAAGGATATTGTTTTTGATCCGCCCGTTACTCCAAAAGGTAAAAAGCCAAAAAACCCTCTGCAAACGGCCTTATTTTCAGGATATGACATTCTTGATTTACCTATCCTCCTTGTGCTGATAGCTGGATTTGTTATATTTGTCGTTGCAGGCAAAAGTTTAAAATCATCCAGCAGACCGCAGTGAAGCGGAGGTTAAGAATCAAGTGCCCGGAGGGCTATCCTTCAGACCGCAGTGAAGCGGAGGTTAAGAATCAAGTGCCCGGAGGGCTATCCTTGGGGAAAATAAATTTGAATAACCAAAATCAAATATGGCAAACGAAAACCCATTAAATCCACAACAAAATCAGCCGCAACCGGCGCAACCGGCCGTTCAGGCCGCACAATCTCAACCTTTGGCGTCGGCTCAACAACCTTCCGCACAAACTGTTCCGGCTGGGGGTCTGTCGGCGGCAAACGCGTCAATGAATATTCGTCCTGTGGCAGGGGCGGGCCGCGACCCATCTGTACCCAACATGGCTGTCCCCGCGCCAAAACCGGTAACATCCCAATCTTTGCCCGGAATGGTTGCCAAAAAACCGCCAAGTCCGCGCCGCCTGATTTCGTGGATTTTGGGATGTTTTGGCTGTTCCATAGTTCTTCTTGTTATTTTTGTGCTGCTTTTTGTCAGCCAGACATCTTCAACAGGGGATAACGCGCTCGCAAAATCACTTGGTTTGGATACCGCTTCCTTCATCAACAGCCTGATTACTCTGGTGAATGTCATTTTTGGTTTCTTTTCAATTATTCTCTTTATCGTCGCCATAGTCGGTATTTTCCAGGCCGCGATGGCCAGAAAAGATGACAGGGAACGCAGAAAAGGGGCTTTAACTCTGGCCGGCGCTTCCAGTGGACTTCTGGTGTTAATGATTTTTATCTGGGTTGGAGTGTATCTATTTTTGAGTTCCAAAAAAGTGATTGCTCCAAAAACAAAAACCCAGATTTCAGCCATCCTGACGACACCGGAATCTACCATTGGGCTTACCGCTCCGGTTACCATCAAGTTTGACGGAACAAAGCTCCCCATCAATGGGAAAAAATATGACATCCTTTCTTTCTTATGGACATTTGGCGACTCCGAAACATCCACAGTTCAATCGCCCTCTCACACATACAAAAATATGGGCAAAAACAATGGTCGTTTTGATGTAAAAGTAACTGTCGCGTTAAAAGATAAGGGCTCCGGGGAAGAAACGTCAGAATCATATTCAACAATTGTAACAATCTCCAACATCTCCATTGACGCGGAGTTTACAGCCATTCCAGACAACGGTCCAGCGCCGCTCACTGTTAAATTTAACGCGTCCGCATCCAGCGCGCCCGCGGGCCAAATCCAATCCTATGAATGGGATTTTAATAACAATAATGTGTTCACGGATGCAAGCGGCGTTACGGCAGAGCATACGTTTGATAAAACCGGAGATTATACGGTTAATCTTCGCGTTACAGACAATACGGGACAGTTTGCCACCGCTTCCCGAAATATCAGTGTAACAGGCTCCAACCTTCCGGCGGCGGCGATAGACATTCCAACACAGGATGGCCACTACTACAGTGGTATCCAATATACTTTTTCAGGTGAAAAATCTTCAAGTCCAACAGGGGGAAAAATTACAAAATATACATGGGATTTTGGCGACCAGACACCAAAAGCGACTACACGTACCGCCGTCCATACATATAAAAACGCCGGTGATTACGAAGTCATTTTAACAGTCGCGGACGACAAGGGAGTACAGGGCCAGGAAACGCAAAAACTGACAATTGAAACATCCGCCGGCGCTCTAATTGCCACGTTTACAACGATTCCTGCTCCAAAAAAAGATGAAAATTTCATCAGAGGACCCGTGCCGTTTGAGGTCAATTTTGACGCGTCTTCAAGCGTCCAGGCATTTGGCTCCATTGTTGATTATAAATGGGATTTTGATGGGGATGGCAATATTGACTCAGCCGGTAAACAGGCGACCTATGTTTACAAGGAGCCCGGGACTTATAATGCCGCATTGACCGTTGTAGATGCTCAAAATAAATCGGCGAATGCGACGTTTGTTGTAAAAGCCATGCCGCAGGGCCTAAAAGCGCTTCTTACAGCGGACCCTTTTGAAGGAGTTGTACCGCTTACGGTAACTTTTGATGCCTCAGGATCAAGTTATCCAAATGGTCAAATTGTCAGTTACGAATGGGATTTTGGAGATGGCGGCCCTAAACGGATTGATGTTTCCAAGGTAACCTACAAATATACCCAGATTGGCGTTTTTAACGCCAAAGTAACAGCCATCGCGTCAGACAACAGTCGTTCCGCTGTTACCGTTCCAATAAATGTGCGGTCAATTCCTTTAAAAGCCTGCTTTGAGCCAAGCGTTGAAACCGGACCGGCTCCTTTGACCGTTGAATTTGACCCGCGTTGTTCCACGGGAACCGTTGCCAAATACAGTTGGAATTTTGGAGATTCAGAAACTTCCCGCGCCAGAAAGCCAACACACAACTTTGCCGCTCCAGGCAGTTACCAGGTTAAACTTGAAGTTTCAGACAATCAAAACGTCATTGATACCTTCACAAAAAGTATTTTAGCCACAGGTGCCACAAAGTAATCCACGCTTTCGCAGAAACTACACATCACATTCAATTATCAAAATATAAATTATGTCGCAAAAATCCCGTAAAAAACTAATCAGGTACGTTGGAATTGTTACCGTAGCGATGATTATTCTTGGCTTGCTACTGCCATTTGTGGCATCACGGTATTACTAATATTCAGGCAAAGAACAAAACATTTTCTACCAAGTTTTTTGTTGAGAGCAAGATGCGCGTTTTTGACTTTCACATCTTTTTTGCTACATTGATAAAAATTGTTTAGTAATGGGGGAAAACCTTGGTTTGCCCTCAAATCATGGGGAGTAGCCAAGCGGTACGGCAGTGGCCTTTGAAGCCACCACGCGAAGGTTCGAATCCTTCCTCCCCAGAAAATGGCTTGTGTAAGCCATTTATGACTAGTCCTCTTCAGTCAGGCCGAGCCGCAGCGAGGCTAATACAGTGCCGCGCGACTCTTTTTCCTAAGCTCCGGCGGTGGCAAAGCCACACGCCTCCACGCTCGCGCCGTGCGCTCGCATTAGAGCGATTTGATTTTCAACGTAATCTGAAGAAGTGGTGGGCGGGGGTCCGCCTGTAGGCTTTACTCTTTCCCTTTATCGCCAGCTTCAGACATTTTGACCTCCTTTTTTTGCGATTGGATGATGGACAGGGCCAGTTCCTGCGCTTTGTCGTTGGCTGTCCGCAGATCTTTTTTAAACAGATTCAATTCGCTGAAATAATGCGCGACCTGTTCATCAAGAGTCTTGATTTTATGTTCCAGTAAATCTTTTTCTGCATTATGCTTCTGGTTTTCAAGCGTAAAACGGGTATCAAAATCTTTTTGGAGATCTTTCTGCTGCTTGCCAAGGTTTTCCTGAACAGCTTTTTCTTTCAGTACCTCAGCCTGCTGTTTAAATTTCCTCAGTTCCTCCAATTCTATTAACTGGGCTTTCAGCAATTGCTCCCGTTGATTGATTTCCTCCTTTTTCAGGCGCATCTCCTCCTCAAAAAGCGCCCGGATGCTATTCTGTTGATCGGCATATTCATCCTGTTCTTTTTTACGTTTCAGTTTGAGGCTATAAAAATATTCCTCTTCTTCCCGTTGCCGGATTTTCGCATACTCTTCCTGTTCCAGCTTCCATGCTTTTTTCTGCTCTTCCTGCATTTGTAAAAATTCCTGGAGAGAAATGGCAGTATTTTTAATGCCGTAAAAATTTTCCAGCTTATGCTGTTCCGCAGAAATCACGCTCCGGACATCTTGGAGTTTATTCAATTCGGCCTCCAGCTCCTGTGCCAGGGATCGCAACGCCGTTGTCAAACTTTCCTCCAGTGTGTCGGCTTTATCGGCGAAATTTTTTCTGCAGTCCTCTATTTCCTTGAGCGCCGAAGCAACAGAATAATTCTCCGTTTTTTTCACCATTGCTTCAACCTGTTTTTTCTTTTCATCATGAACCGGCAAAACAGCGGAACGGCCCCTTTCCCGTTCTTCCAGTTGCTTCATCAGCTCACCATATGCCGCCAAAATTTCATTTTTTTTACTTTTTTCAGTAATTTGCTGGCTCATAAACAAAAAATTAAGAAATGCAGCGCCATTGTAATTTTTTATGGAAGCTTGTCAATGCGAAGAATTGGAGCTTCACCATATTTTTCTAAAATCAAAAAGCGAAGGTTGGTTTTTTGTTGAGCTGTAGAGGGATTTGCGGAATTGCCGCGAATAGAATCGGTAGACATTTCCAGTTTCAGGCTGTGCGAAATGATCTCTAAGAAAAGCCAAAACATCCAGTTGACGCTTGCCGCTTTTCTGTTTGCGATTGCAGAAATCCTTGAAAACCCCATACATGAAGCCAAGAAACTTCATCAGTTTTCGTTTGATTTTCATAAGTAGTGAATACGCCAGCATCACCGAAAACGTGAGCGCTTTAATCTTTTCAAAGTCCAAAATAAGAAACCTTTCTGCGCCAAATTGCTGTTTGATCGCCCGATAAAAGTTTTCAACCTCCCAGCGTTTTTTGTAATAAAAAAAGTGTTTCCAGGCGGTTTCAAAATCTTTTGTTTCCAAATCCGTTAAGATCACTAATGGCTCATTGTATCCTGCTGAATAGCAGAATACTGCGTAGAGTGGAATTTCCGGATGTTCTGGCAAAAGCACTTTCTGAAACGCAATTTTTGAAGTGAGTTTAGCTTTGATTTTTTGATTCCACCAGGTTTTTTCTGATCCTGCTTTTCGTTTCAGCTTATCAGCAATTTCGTTCACCTTCATGTTTTCAAACTCACCGTTTTCGTTTTGAACTATGAATTTGCGGCTTTTAGCTCCGGCATGAATCCTTGTCACAAAACTGCATTCCAGCTCATTCACAAAATACAGAAACCTTTTTTCATCATCACAGCCGCGGTCCTCAACAACAATCCGGTCAAAAACAGAGCTCTTGATTAACGGATGCAGCATTTAAAAATTTTTCCTCTGTTCATCCCATTCGCTTTTGAAATTTTCATCAAGCGTTGAATACATTCGCAGAGCCAATGGGCTTAAATTGCCCGATTCAATTCCGAGCGCCATAATGCCGTGGATGGGATAACCAGTGCCAGGTTTGTGGTTATTACTGCCATTAACGGCTTTGCAAACTTTTTCCATTTTCCTTGCGTATGGTTTTTGAATATCGCCGGAATCGCTCAAAATAAGAACCGGTTCATTTTTATATTGGCTCACCTGATTTTGCACATGCAAATCAACAAATGTTTCAGTTGGAATTTTTGCGAGTGCGTTTGAAAGCCGTTCAATCGTTTTTCGTTCATTCCTGCCTGCTCCATTCGCTTTTCCGATACGGTTTAAATAAGTTGATCCGCTTAACAGAATTCCACGAATAATTTCTCTGAAATTGAATTGGTGCGGTCTGGAAAGCAGATTCACGAATCGTTGCGTTCCATTAAAAATTTCTTTGCTTAACTGACCGGCGAGTGCTATGTTTTCCATACGAAAAGGGGGTTAAAAAATGATAGTTATCTACTAAAATTTTTTGGCCCCTTTTCTAATTGTCAACACTATTTCTGAACTTTTGATTGCCAGTTTTGCTCTTTGTTATACGGAAAAATCAGCTCCAACCTTTGAAAATTGGTGAAGCTTTAATTTTTGCGTTTTTTGCGAGATGCGTGTTAATATTCTGACGTTCATCCAGTGTATTCAAAATTCAATTCCTCTCACGCGTCAGCCACCGTTCATCACCGCCATTGGGCGTACTGATGGACGGCGTGCCAATGGCTACTCGAGAGAGAATGCACATGGATGAACCACGCCGTCCTCCTTTTGCGCTAAAAATTTCCAACTAACCTTGATGAATTATCAAAAAATGCTATACTGCTGCCTTTAATTTATATTAATTATATATGAATATGAAGATTTTTAAATTCTTATCCCTACCAATAGCTCTATTAGGGTTTTTTATTCTTGCTCAGCCTCTTAAGGCCAACGCTCCTGCAGTTTGTACTGCTTGGACATACTCAGATTGGGGAGTCTGTTCTTCAGGAGGTCAACAAACAAGGACTATTTTAACCTCATCGCCAACGGCATGCACAGGGGGTACTTCTGTTATATCTCAATCGTGTACTCCAGCACCATCTCCTGCAGTTTGTACTGCTTGGACATACTCAGATTGGGGAGTCTGTTCTTCAGG
>CAYHVY010000021.1:11162-14512 GCA_964360095.1 uncultured Candidatus Peribacteria bacterium
CACAGGGGGTACTTCTGTTATATCTCAATCGTGTACTCCAGCACCATCTCCTGCATCCACATTAATACCTACAATAACTTCGATTTCTCCTTCTACCATAGAAAAAGGAACGTATGTAACTTTGAATGGAAGTAAATTTATAAATTCTAATGATCGTTATAGCTATGGATGTTCAACGTGTAAAATCCTTATTAATGGGTTGGAAGTTAGCGGAATCTCTACATATAGCTGGTATGCAGATAATGTAAGTTTTACCGTGCCAAGTAACGCTGCAAGTGGCTATGTTCAAGTACAAGATGCAAATGGAAATTTAAGTAATAAATTAAATTTCACAATTACAACATTTGCAGATCAACAACGGATAAACATTACGTCAATATCACCAACTACGGCTATACCAGGAAAAGCCATCACCATTAATGGCAGTGGCTTTGGCATATGGGATACAAACACCACATTGACCATTGGAGGTATTGAGGTTGAAAGTGTTATTAGTTGGAGCGAAACCTCAATTCAAGTTCCTTTTCCGCTCCGAGGCCAATTTGGACAAAAAGTTAAAATAAAAAAATGCAAATATTCTTATGGTATCTCTCCAGACGATTGCGTTGAGGCTGTAAGTAGCGCAACAATCATAGAAAAAAAATATTCAGAGGATAAATATTCTGGCCTGCAGTGGTATTTAGAAAATACAAGCGTTCCACAAGCATGGAAAATCAAAGAAGGCTCAAATAATGTTATTGTGGCGGTTATTGATAGTGGTGTAGATACGAATCACGAAGATTTCACCCATGCAATTTGGCTTAATAAAGGGGAGATTGAAAATAATGGAATTGACGACGATCACAATGGATATATTGACGACAAAAAGGGATGGGATTTTGTTAATGATAGTCCAGAAATGACTGTGCAGCATAATCATGGTACTGCAGTAGCAGGTCTTATTGCAGCTAAAAAGGACAACAAGATAGGCATTGCAGGGATCGCTCCAAATGTAAAAATAATGGTTCTTACCGTTCTGGACAAAAATGGAAGTGGCAATACGGCTAATATTAAAAAAGCTATAAAATATGCCGTAGATAATGGAGCAAACATTATCAATCTTAGTTTGGGGGGATTAGGTTCTACTATGGACTATGACCCTAATTATGATGCAATTTTTAAATATGCTTATGATCACAATGTTTTGGTCATAGCATCTGCTGGGAATGGCGATATTTTAGGCCATGGGGCAAGAGGTCAAAATCTTGATGTAAACCCAAGTAGTCCTGTTTGTAATGACGGTGATAAAAATTTGGTGATAGGAGTAGGGGCTACTGATGAGAATAACCAAAAGACATCATGGTCAAACTATGGCAAGTGTGTCGATGTATGGGCCCCTGGAGTTCACATTGTAACTACGGCTCCTCCTCCAGATAATTATGCATACGATAGTGGCACATCCTTCTCAGCACCAATTGTTTCTGGAGTGGCTGCCTTGGTCAAATCCTTGCATCCAGACTGGAATGTTGAAGAAATTAAGGCAGTTCTCATCAATAGCCAAACAAACGGTGTAATTGATGCTTACAAAGCTGTAACTGCAAGTAAACCAAATGTTCAATATCAGCCACTGATTGGCCCTGGGTTTTTAGACACTACAAAATTTCAGGATCAGTCCTTTAAGGTTAATCCTGATATTGGTAAAGTCGTGAGCCCTGCAGTAGAAGAATTAAAGAATGACAATGTAGTATTTCCCGATATTGAAGGAGAATGGAATAAAAAGATAATTAACTATCTCAAGAATCAAGGTATTGTGAATGGTTATTCTGATGGAACTTATAGGCCAAAAAATCCCATAAATAGAGCCGAATTTGTGAAAATCATAGTAAGTACATTAGAGCCAAATCCCACCGGTTCCGATTGTTTCAAAGATGTTCAAAATGAATGGTTTTCTCCCTTTGTATGCTATGCAAAACAGCATGACATTATTAGAGGTTATAAAGATGGCAACTTTAAACCAAATCAAAAAGTTAACTTAGTTGAAGCGCTAAAAATAACCTTTATTGCTTTTAAAGTTAATTTAACAGGTTTTAAAGGCGAAAATTGGTATGACACCTATATGAATACAGCCAAAGAGAGAGGATGGTTATATAGCATTAATGGTGATAGGGCGCATGATTTCACACGAGGCGAAATGGCTGATTTAATTTATAATATCAAATTCATGAAATAGGCACCTTTCTCCATAGAGCGTTTTTTATTGACGAAAACTTGATTTTCTTATAGAAACAGTATACAATAACACTGGAATTGCTCTTAGTTCGAACTGTGGCGTTTATCGCCGCGTTCCCGAAAGGGATAGAACTAAGAGTTTTTAAAATTCTGGCCAAATTTGAACACGTATCTTTCGATGGGCGATCATTTTCATATATGAAGCCGCATGTTTCTTCTTATCCTGAACGTGTCTATTTGCTATTCCAGCAATATAATCAGCGAGCTGTAAAAGATTATTTGAAACCGAACGCGGCATTTTCTGAAACTGTAATTCAATTTATCATGATTAATTTAATTTGCTACCTGTACAGTATAGTGGTCATAATTTTGAATTGCCTTAATGATTGTAATTTTAAATGGAGCTTTTTGCCCAGCCTCTAAACTGCTTGGATTAGTATAACTGAAAGCGCTATCTACAACCTTATCATTTTTATCATAGAAAGTGGCTGAAATTTTAACAAAGTCTTTTTTGGAAGCCGAATTATTCTGTACTTCACCGTTGATTTCCCAATACGTCTCCTGTTTAAGAGAATGACTCAATATTTCAAGTTTGCCCAAACTATCCTTTTCCACAGTCGGGAATACCGTAGTTTTAGGTACAAATTGCGTTTTAAGATAAGTGTTATAGCGATTCCACATGGCCGCAAGCTCTGCTCTATTTACATTATTGCCTGGCTTGAAAGTCCCGTCTGTGTTGCCTTGAATGACACCCCAGTCAACCATATTGTTTACATCGTTATAGAACCAGTCGGTTGATTTTACATCCGGGAAGTTTATAACCGTTTTTGCTATAGCAAGACCTGTGATTATGGCAAAAAGTAAACCCGGTATAAAAAAGCTGAAGGCTGAAATATTTTTTTTCATAAAATAAAAATTGTTAAGAAATTATTTATGGGATTTTTTGCTTAAAAGATGAAAAACGATTCCAAGGGAAATGCCTATAATGAAAGCAAAAACCGTAACAATGCCACCGCCGATGAATCCGCCAATGGCGGTTCCGGTCTGTGCTTCGCCATTATTAGTTTTAGCGACCATGGTTTCGGTAAAAGCAATAGAGTAAATAATGGCAAGTATCTTATCGCCCCAGTCATCCTTTTGAA
>CAYHVY010000022.1:0-5591 GCA_964360095.1 uncultured Candidatus Peribacteria bacterium
AATTCTTTAGATCATGCCCAAACCATGAGGCGGCATGAGCAAGGTTGCCATCTTTCATTATAATTTTTTGTCAAGGGGGAAATAATTTAACGATTTCCAAGCTCTTTATTCATTTTGATAGCAGCTTCCCTGGCAGCTTGCGCATAGTCTTTTTCAGTGTATGTATCGCTATTTTTCCAAGCATAAATAATCCCGCGGGAAGAATTCACTATGGCTCCAAGGCCATCTTTATTAAAACATGGTCTCACATCTTTGGCAGTGGCGCCCTGGGCTCCATAGCCCGGAACTAAAAAGATACTGCGGGGCATTAATTTGCGCAATACAGCAGCCTGCTGCGGAAAAGTAGCCCCAACGACAGCTCCAACAAAAGAATATCCGCTTTCACCAAGACAATCCGCGCCCCAAGATTCAAGGTGATGCGCCATAATCTCATAAACCGTTTTCTTATCCTTGGTCTGTAAATCCTGCAGATCGCCGGAGGAAGGATTTGAGGTTTTTACCAAAACAAAAATCCCCTTTCCAAATTTTCGCGCCTCTTCAACAAACGGCTTAATGCCGTCCCAGCCAAGATAGGGATTTACTGTCACCGCATCAGCGTCAAAAGAAAATACCTTCCTGCCGCCAAACACGTCCACTTTGCCCAAAAACGCCTTAGCGTAGGCCTTCGCCGTGGAACCAATGTCATTGCGTTTCACATCGGCAATGGTTAATAAACCTTTTTTACGGGCATAAACAAGGGTTTCTTCATAAGCGCGGATGCCTTCGTGGCCATACTGTTCATAGAAAGCAATTTGCGGTTTTACAACAGGAACAAGATCACAAACCGCATCAATAATTCCCTTGTTGAATTCCAAAATGGCCTCCGCGGCGGCAGAAAATACATTCTTATGGTTATCAAATTTTTTTCTTTTGATGAAATCCGGCAACTGCTCCAAACGCGGGTCAAGCCCTACACATACTGCTGAATGTTTTTTTTTGATGGCCGCGTTGAGACGATCCGCGAAATGTGGCATAATGAGGGATATATTTTTTCACCATATTTCTTTACCTTCAACAAACCCTGTATCGGTTTCGGCATGAACGTTATCGTCCGTCACCATATCAAGAAGATCTTTTAATGTTGATTTTACTGAATCACATCTTTTCATTACAATAACGAGAGAATATTAGGGCATTGTTTATATATCACAATATGAAAAAATCTCCAAAAACAAGGCAAAAGAAAGTATTCGGACAGACTGATCAATGGCAAATTCTTTTGTACTACAAATACGTTCCCATACTCCTGCCGCAAAAATTCGCGTATGAACATTTGAAACTGTGTAAGAAACTTGGTCTTAAAGGGCGAATTATAGTTGCAAAAGAAGGCATAAACGGCACGGTCGGAGGCCCTAAAAAAGCCACTGATCGCTATATGAAAATTATGCGTGAAGATAAACGTTTTGCCGATATGCAATTTAAAATCAGCAACGGGCTGGCTGGAACATTTCAGAAAATATTTGTCCGCGCGCGACCGGAACTGGTAACTTTGGCTTTGGATAAAGGAAAAATAGATCCCCGCAGGCACGGCGGCGCTTATTTAAAGGCGGAGGAATTAAAAAGGATGTATGACAATGATGAAGATTTTGTGATTGTTGACATGCGCAACAAGTATGAGAGCGCCATTGGGAAATTTCAAAATGCCATAACTATGGATATTACTGTCTTTAAGGAGCTTCCAGAAGCCGTTTCTGAACTTGAGCCATATAAAAATAAAAAAATTGTTACATACTGCACTGGCGGAATTCGTTGTGAAAAAGCTTCCGCGTTTTTAAAAAAAAGAGGCTTTAAGGATGTGTATCAGTTGGAAGGAGGGATTGTTAAATATGGTGAAAAATTTCCGGATGATTACTGGGAAGGCAAGCTTTTTGTTTTTGATGAGCGCATGGCTATTCCAATTAACACACCAAAAAACCGTAAAATAATCGCAAAATGCCGTCATTGCGCAGCTCCGTGGGACGACTACATCAATTGCGCCAATGTGAAATGTAACGAGCTGTTTCTCTGCTGCGATGCTTGTCGCGCCAAATTGGCTGACTGTTGCTCATTTTCGTGCGTCAAGTTTGTGAAAAACAAAAAATATCATACATCAACGCCCACCATTGCCGCCATATAATAAGTAATAATTGACGGCACCGGTCTCTCGCTTGGATACATTAAAAATCTCACAGTTCTATCTATCAGATTTGCCACTGGAACTTTATCGCTAATCGAGGATTTGTAAGAGTGTAAGGGGAAATGCATGCCCCATGGAACAGCCCGTGTTCCTGAGAGTTTTTTCATTTCATATAAAACGAGCCACTCGTGAGCGTGCAAGAAACGCAGGTTATTTAAATCTAATAGTTTTACAATCATGGAATAAATTTGGCCAATCGGCCTTGATGTGAACTGCAGATCCAGTTCAGAAACAACACCAATACTAAAACTACGAGAAGGATTTTCCACCAAGTCCGACGGTGCAACAATTAATGTCGGCAATTTACAATGTGTGCTTAAAAAACCAGTAGTAGCGGGGCTTATACCGGAAACAATCTTCAAAACCTGCTCAAAAGAAGGCAAATCACCGTTAAAACCAAGTTTGCTCAAAGCACTTTCATTATTGCGATAATCAGCTTCCCGCTGCAGAGATGATGGATCAAGATCAAGATGAGCAGCTTCAGGCTCAATATCCCAATCAGACTCAAAAGGCAAATCGTCATCTAGAGAACTCATAAAAAAAACTTACAAGACCATAATTAAAACAATTTTTATCATGATTTGTCAATGCTCAAATGGTTGACGGGAAAAAACGATATCTTCTAAAATCAGGACAGGTTTTAATCTTTCAAAATGCCTAAAGAAAGACCACCAGTTGTATGGATACCACGGACAGAAGGCGAAAGCTGGGAATTGGCAATAAGAAATGAAATAGCTAAGCGTTTGATGTTTGTTAGGGAACATAAAAGCATTAAAGAAATTTTAGGATCATTTTCAGACAAGGTAATAGCCGACGGGATAACAAAATCAGTAAACAATTCACTAATAAAGCAAGGCTTAAAGCCCATGTCTCCCGCAGAGATTATGCGACTTACAACTGAAGTAATGAATAAATTGTTGGTATCAGATGGAGATCAAACGCAACCTGTTCCACAAAATATGCCTATCAATGAACAAAAAGCAGCCTAATTTTAAGCCGCCCGATATTCTTTAATACGAGCCATTTTTTCATCGTCAATGTACACAATGCCATCCACTTCACGGCCATAAAGATAAGCGATAATTTCTTCAATATTCACGATCGCATAAATATCAATACCGCACTCCTCTTTCAATTCTTGAATGGCGCTTTTTTGACCCTGCCCCTTTTCCATGCGATCCACAGCCACAACAACCCCCTGAATTTTTGGAGGCCCAAAACGTTTTAAAACATCCAACACTTGCCGCAAAGCTGTTCCGGCCGTTATCACATCATCCAGAATCACCACGCGGCTTTCTTTTGTGATGGAGGCTCCAATAAGAATGCCGCCCTCGCCGTGGTCTTTCGCTTCCTTACGATTGTAGGCGTAGGCAACGTCTTTATTACATTTTTCATGTAACGCAATGGCCGTTGCCACCGCGAGCTGAATACCCTTGTACGAGGGCCCAAAAACAATGTCATAATCGGACACATGTTCATTGAGAGCCTGCGCGTAGTAATAACCCAATTCAGCGATGGCTTTACCGGTATTGAACTGCCCAATATTCAGAAAATAAGGCGCTTTTCGGCCGCTTTTAAGCACAAATTCGCCAAATTTCAGCGCGCCTGACCGCACAAGAAAGCGGATAAAGTCTTGCTTGTATTGCTGCATGGTAAATGAATTTAAAAATTATGTACCTTTCCTAGGGCATCCCTGTGATATTTGCCGAATTCGGTAATTTTGCGCGCGAGAATATTGTTTACCACCGGGCCTTCTTTACACATGCGTTCACCGCCCGGGTCCACACAGCATTGTCCGCAAACGCCAAAACCGCACTTCATGTAGCGCTCAATGGAAAGTTGCGCAGCGACTTTGTTTTGATAACAAATATCAGAAATTCGCTTCAGCATGGGCTCCGGACCGCATCCATACACACAATCAATCACATGATCCTTATCCGTAATCAATTTCTCCAAAATCAAAGTATTATAACCTTTAAAACCAACGGAGCCATCATCGGTCGCAACATGAAGATTAACGTTTTTCAATTTTTTAATACGATTTATGTAGAGCAAATGCTCTTTGCCGCGAGCTCCGATCACAAAATCCACAAAGCAGCCCAGTGCTACAGCCTGAACCGTTAAATAATATAGGGGCGCCGCTCCGTAGCCGCCCGCCATCATCGCAAGGCGCTGTTTTGGTTTAAAAGAGAAATTAGTTCCATAAGGCCCGCGAACACCAACCGGATCCCCCACCTTCAATTTATGCATGGCTTTGGAAAATGATCCAACCGCAAACATGGTAATCCAAAATTCTTTGCCGTTGTCATAGGCGATGCTCATTGGTTTTTCATCCAAGCGCGGAAGCCACAAATTCACAAACTGCCCGGGTTTTGAGCCCAGATGATGTTGAAACACAAACGTTTTCACATGCGGAGTTTCAACAATAATTTTTTTTATTGGAATTGTTTTGGGAATATCATTATTCATGGTGAAATTTTATGAGCGCTGCCCCTAAGCATATTAATATCAGCAATTTTGTGCGACCTGCCCCACTTGACCATTTCCGCGGCAATAAGGGCAAAACACTTCACATCGCGATAGTAGATCGCGCTGCCGACACCGACGAGTGTCGCGCCAACCATTATCATTTCAAGCGCGTCTTCACCGGTCATAATGCCGCCCGTGCCAATAATTGGCACGCGCGGCAACGCGCGGTGCAAATCATACACCAGTTTAATGGCCAAAGGCTGAATGGCGGGACCGGAAAGGCCGCCTACTTTGTTCGCCAGAACGGGTTCACGGGTCTCCAGGTCAATTTTCATACTGGGACCGACCGTATTGATCGCGCAGAGGCCGTCGGCGCCGGCATCAACGACCGCTCTGGCAATTTCAACAATATCCAGCACGTTAGGACTCAGCTTGATGATAATTGGAATTTTTGTACGCCGGCGCACCGCTGAAGTAACTTTCGCCGCATCCATCTTTGAGCAGGAAAATGGCTTACCAAACTCGTCTTCAACATTTGGGCAGGAAATATTGACTTCTATAAGATCCGGCTTTAGAGCCGAAACCTTTTCCGCCACTTCCCCAAAATCGTCAATTTTACCTGCAATAATGTTGGCAATTAGGGGAGCGGGTTTATTTTTCATATATTTCCCGAGTTCAATTTTTGCCTTTCCAATGCCGGCATCAGGAACCCCCACAGCATTAAGCATCCAGTATTCATTCGCAATAATTGTGGGGTTTGGATGCCCCTTGTGCTCATGCAGCCAAATAGATTTTGTTGTTACACCACCGGCACCATGTTTTACAGCAAAACGTAAACTGGCCCCCGTCACGCCCAAAATACCTGAGGCCAAAACCAAAGGGTTTTTAAAACGCACTCCGCAAAATT
>CAYHVY010000022.1:5691-14340 GCA_964360095.1 uncultured Candidatus Peribacteria bacterium
CCCAAAATACCTGAGGCCAAAACCAAAGGGTTTTTAAAACGCACTCCGCAAAATTCTACTCCAAGTTTCATGAAAAAACATTATGGTGGCCTTATTTAACCATGTTTTTGATGGACCTGCTACAGATATTTTTTCAAGGCATCGACCGATTTCGCTAACTGTTTCTGCTCCAGTTTATTCAGCGGAATTTGAATGACATCCGCAATGCCGCCGCTATCCAAAACGCATGGCACGCTTAAAGCAACTTTGCTGTGGCCATAATAATTATTTAGACACACCGAAAGCGGCACAACAATGCGCGAATGCTGGAAAATGTGCGTCATGATTTCCCGAATAACCACGCCAATTGAATAGCAGGTAAAACCAAGGTCATGGATAATGCGCCGTGCGGCGTTTTTCGTTTCTTCATAACATTCCTGAATAATTTTTGGAGTCATTCCCTCAAATTCAAGCAGTGGCTTCCCTGCAACATTGGCAGAACTCAACACGGGAAAAGCGCTTTCTCCGTGCTCGCCGAGTATGTAGGCTTCAATGCTTTTAGGGTTTAAACAGAGCCTTTGTGAAAGATGAAAACGAAAGCGCGCCGTGTCCAACATGGTGCCCGTGCCAAAAACACGGTTCCATGGAAATTTTGAAAGTTTGAGCGCCTCGTACGTCAAAATATCAACGGGATTACTTACAATCAACAAAATGCTGTCCGGCGCGCTGGCAGCCAGTTGCGGAATAATTTCTTTAAAAATCGCACGATTTTTGTCAATGAGCTGCAGCCGGGTTTCGCCTTCCTGCTGGCGCGCTCCGGCAGTCACCACAATCAATTTTGAGCCTTTCGCGGCTGAAAATTTATCACTGGCCGTAATTTTTGTATAGTTCAAAAACGAAAGCGAGTGCTCAAAATCAAGCAAAAGTCCATGCGCTCTGTCTTTATTTTGATCAATCAGCGCAAGTTCCGTGGGTGTACCGTCCAGCAGCATGGCGTAGGCCGCCGTGGCCCCAACGGCACCGCAGCCGACTACTGTCACTTTAAATTCAGTTTGATGGATGGAATGTATGGAACAGGCTCTGGGCATAAAATTTGTTTAATGGAAGATGAATATCGCAAAGATTATATAATAAAAGCTTACCAATGGCGCCGATGATGTTTTGACATCGTAAATATTTTATGTTATGATCACAAGATGGTTTATAAATTTTTAAACAAAAACACATATGAAAAAAATAGCTGTTATTTTCGGAGGTATAGCATTGATCGGGGTTATGGCCGCGACAATATTTTTACAAAAAGGGACCAACTTGCAGGGTTATTTGAAGGCGGCGTTGCCAACTCTCACTTGCACTTTTACTGGAGCAGGTGCTGTTCCAACGGATTGGAATATTGATGCCAACTGGTCTTGCCGAAGAGTTCCAACAATTGAAGACGCGGTGATAATTCCGGACTACAAAACTGTTATGGTAAATGAAGATCCGGCAATTGCTAATCCAAGGGAAGCATACAGTCTTACCATTGGTGTCAAAGCTATATTGAATGTGAAAAATGATACTTTAACCATCAGTGAAGCAACTATAAATAAAGGTATTATAAATATTTTTAAAGATGCATCAATTTTATTTGGATTAAATTTTCCTGATTCAACTACAAAAAACGCAGGGAGTCTTAATAACAATGATGGAAATATGATTTTCTATAATAATTTTTTAAATGAATATGATTTTGATAATAGAGGATTTGCCGCATTTCAACGTAATTTGACGCAGACTATAGATTCATTCTCTTCAAAACGAGGTACTATAAGCTTTTTTGGCGGATATGAACAGAATGTTAGAACAACATATTTTAGTACCCATAAATTATCAATTGATAAAGAACCAAGAACAAGTGTGAATATTGATGATACTTTAATGGCTACACAGGAAATTGATTTAAATGAAATACATTTGAATTCTGGCGTATTGCGTACTGGTAAGAATACTATTGACATAAATCATGCAACTTCAAGCGGCTATGACCCTTTGATAAAACCATTGTGGGAAAATGCCGGTGGAGAATTTGAGGGCACAGGAAATGTAAGTTTTGCTGGTTGTACAACAATAAATGGATCTGGACGTTTCAACCGCATGACTATACATGAAGGCGGATGTATAGAGGGAGGATTAAATATTGAACCGATTAATAGTAATATTGATATTGCTACAAATACGATTGAAATTAAGAAGGGGAAATTGCGATTAAATGGTAATAATCTTGAAATTAGAGGTAGCGGAACTGGAGATAAAAGGCCTTTAATAAGTACGTCGAGCGGTATAGATACGTTTGAAAAAGGCAATGTGATTTTTTCAGCCTCTGCTCCAACTGAACTCACTGGAGATACACAATATTATGATTTAACATTTACCGGAACAGGACCTTATACATTTAAAAATTTGCCGCTTATAACAACCCGTATCGTTAATCGTATAAGTGTAGATGCGGCATCTACAGTGAATATTGCTGATGGACATAATCTACAGGTTGATGGACCAATTAATAATGATGGCTTAATTAATGTAGGTGTTGGCTCACAATTTATCCACCCGGCCGAATATGTCACATTTACAGATGTGGCGGGGACAAAAGTGTTTGAATACACCGCGCCGACAAGGGTTTATATTGAAATCAAGGATACAAATCGGAATCTTGACGGTACAATGGCGGACAACATTGAAGCAACACTTGTCAGTGAAAGCGGCGGAGTCTTAAAAGACGGTGAGACCATTCTGCTTATTGAAACAGAGCCAAATACAGGAATATTCCGCGGGAAAATAGATTTTCTCAACGATACGCCAACAGTAGAAAACGGACTCCTTGAAATGGATGATTTCGGCAGTACAAGGGTTACATACACAGACATATACGATGCAACCGATGTTAAAACAGATTTTGTGCCGTTGAATTTACCAGACGTTATTTAGGATTGCATATAATCACCCGCACAAAATGAGACGATATCCAAAGGATGCCCCGCCATGGCGGGGCGACACTGTATTAGCCTCGCTGCGGCTCGGCCTGACCGATTTAGCGCTTATTGAAAACAATATCCTTATAAACTGAATTCTATAAGCGCTTTTTTTATTGTTTCGTCATCAATTGAAAATCCGCTTTTATAAATAATTTGTTCGGAATAATCTATGTCTTCAAAGTAGGCAAGCTGGACTCTGAAAATTTTTTCATTAAATTCATTACCGAAAATTTCTTTTCCTTTCATCGTTATCTCGGAAACAGTATGGTGGGATTTTAGAATGAAATACAGATCAACATAATCTTTCCATTTAGCGCGACGGCCGAGCGCAAACGCTTTCATGGCGGCAAGTGTCAAAATGTCGGGCAGTTTCAAGATATTGTTGAAAGATTCGGAATAGTTGATCTTGTATGGAAATTGAAAAAAAGTGAATCTTACACCATTTATCATGAGCGTAAATTGTCCGGTTTCGTCCCGCAAAATAGCATCTATTTTTGCAGCTCGTGAAATTTTTCTTCTGATTTTTTGATTTATAAATTTGTCGAAAGTAAACAAATCATAATCAATGGATTCTCGATGTCCAAGATGCAGTGCGATAGCGGTACCACCGACCAAACCAAAATTGTTAGAAAACAATTTAACAATATTCAAGAGGGCAGCTTGTTCAGGCGAAAGAATTTCTTTATGCATATTTTTTAAAAAACAGTGAAAAATAATTGATTATTTTTTGGTCATAATTGATCCTCATACGGTTGGTATTTTCATAGAAAATTTTTGCGACTTCTTGCATACCCAGAAGGTAAATCAACTCTCGTACATCGTTCATATCACCATAGTTTAAAACAGCTTCAACTATGGCTGCATTTGAAAGGCCATCATAATTTTTTGTTGACCAAAACAAATGTTTTCTCTTCCTTACAAAATCACCAGTAGTCATACTATTTTTATATCATATTTCAGGCATAAATTATACATCAAAAGACCCTGCTGACACAAAATTTTTCCTGAAATTCTATTTCAAATGAAAAAAATGGAAAAATAGGATCCATCACTTAGTGTTTTCTTTCTCTTCATTTTACGTTACATTTGCCTAAATAATAGCCATCGGCATTTGTATGGATGAGAAAAATTTTCTTCAGAGACTGGAAAAAATACGCGGCCGTCGTGAACTTGCAACAACGGATCTGGTAAGTATCTTAGATCTCAGCCGTGATGAAGTGGACTTGATTTTCAATTTGGCAGCGGAAGTTGAAACGTTTTTAAAGGGTGAAATGAAGAAAGTTCCCTTATTAAAGGGGAAATCGCAGATGAGTTTTTTTATGGAGAGTTCAACGCGCACGAGTGTTTCCTTTGAGCTGGCCGGAAAAAATTTGGGGGCTGATACCGTAAATATCAATGTGGAAAAATCTTCCATGAACAAGGGCGAAACGCTTTTGGATACGGCTATCACTCTGGACCAGATGCAGCCGGATATTATCGTGATGAGAACCAGCTTTTCTGGAGCAGTCCATTTTTTTGCGCGAAGTGTAAAAGCGGCGGTTATCAATGCCGGCGATGGCATGAATGAACATCCCACCCAGGCTTTGTTGGATCTTTATACGATGCAGAAATTTGTTGATAAGGATCTGAAAAAGAAAAAACTGGTGATTGTAGGCGATGTTTTACACAGTCGTGTTTTTGGTTCTCTGAGCCGCTTGGCAAAAATGTTTGAGATGGATATTACCGTTTCCGCACCGCACACGCTTATTCGTCCGCACCTAGAAGCATGGGGAGTTCGTCATGAACCGAATATTGAAAAAGCCCTTGCGGGTGCCAATATTGTCTATGCTCTGCGTTTACAAACTGAAAGGACGGCAGCAGCTTTTGTTCCCACGGTACGCGAATACTCCAAGACTTACATTATCAATGCCGCGAGAATGAAATTGGCTGATAAAAAGGCTGTTGTCATGCATCCCGGTCCTGTTATTCGCGAACTTGATGTACACACCAATATTTTGGAAACCAATGTCTCCTTAATTCCTGAACAGGTGTTTAGTGCCTATTGTATTCGTTTTGTCCTGCTTTGGCTTTTTGGAAATAAGCGCAAACATAAACAGATTGCTAAAAGGCTTTTTAAAGCTTAGTCCATGATAAAAAATATTCTCATCATCAACGGAAGAATCATTGATCCGGCTCGAAAAATAGACCAGATTGCGGATCTTTTGATAAAAGACGGTAAAATTTCAAAAATAGGTAAAAATCTGGGCAAAAATGATCCTGATATTGAATTGATTGACGCTAAAAACAAGATTGTCGCACCGGGATTTATTGATTCACATGTGCATTTGCGTGAACCGGGCCGTGAAGATAAAGAAACGATTGCAACGGCTTCCCGTGCGGCGGCAAAGGGTGGAGTGACCTCCATTATTGGTATGCCAAATACCACGCCGGTGGCCGACAATCAAACAGTTTTAGAATATGTTCTTTCCAAAGCAAAAAGGGAATCGCTGGTTAATATTTTTGTGGCAGGTGCCATCACCAAAGGTGAAGGTGGAAAGGAACTTGCTGAAATCTGGGAGATGAAAAACGCCGGCGCCATTGCGGTGAGCGATGATGGTTTTGATGTTCAGAACCTGGACCTTTATCTAAAGGCAATGCAGTATTGTAAAACTTATGGCATGCCAATTATTGCACATGCTGAAGATCGGGATTTGGCTGCAGAAGGCCAAATGCATGAAGGAATTATTTCAAGCAGGCTTGGGCTTATGGGTATACCTCCCTGCGCGGAAGATATTGCAACCGCGCGTATAATTTGTCTGGTGGAAGAATCAGGGCATAGCGCCCACATTACACATGTTTCCAGTAAAGGTTCCGTTGATTTCATTCGTTTGGCTCAAAAAAAAGGTTTAAACATAACTGCCGACGTTACTCCGCATCATTTTTCACTCACCGATGAAGCACTTGTTGGCTACAATACAAATGCAAAAGTCAATCCGCCGCTTCGCAGCGAAGACCATAGGCTCGCTTTATTAAAAGGTCTGCGTGATGGGACAATCAGTGTTATTGCTACGGATCATGCTCCCCATCTATGGGTAGAAAAGGAACGTGAATTTGATACGGCGCCAGCCGGTATAGTTGGGCTTGAGACCATGCTGCCCCTTATTATGACCTATTTAGTGCAGCGAAAAGTTCTTACTCTTTCGCAGGCGTTGGCAAAAATTACCTGTAATCCTGGTAAAATTTTCAACATGGCCAAGGGGACTTTAGGCTCAGGGAGCGATGCTGATATAACTATATTCGCCCCGAATGAAAAAGTAGTTATTGATCGCACTAAATTTGAATCAAAAGGACAAAATTCACCTTTTCATGGTATGACACTGCAGGGAGTGGTCACGGAAACTATCGTGGGCGGGCGTGTGGTTGTGAGGAATAAAATGATTATTTAGACTTTGAAATCAGCATAAAATTCAACATTTTTGCCAAAAAATAGGTCGCAGTAAAGAAAACAATAAAAAGCGCCAGTCCGGAAATACTCCACGGATTATCGAGCCCGTGTTTTTGGAGAATCCAGATAATGGGGTGATGAATCAAAAAAATCATGTAGCTCATGTCCGCGATGCCCTTGAAAAGAGCATGAAAGCGATTTTTCAAAGTGAGTTTCCAGATCAATGTAAAAAGAGCAACGCCAATAAGAGCATCTGTAAAAGGAAAGGTCAAACCATAGAAATAACCCGGCAATAAGCCAAGTCCTAAAATCCACAGGGATGATGGCCGCGATTTTTCCATAACAGTTTTGGCCACTGCCATGCCAAAGCTGAATTCAAATATTCTGCCCAGGCTAAAGCCGTAACCCATGACTCCGACATAGTTTTTGAGAACCAGATAGTAAAAAATTCTAAAAATGACAGTGACAGCAAACATGATCCATAAAAATTTGCGGATGCCAATTTTTTTCAGCAGAATGCACAGCAACGGAAAAAGCAGATAAAGTTGAATAATAAGCCCCAAAAACCATGTTTCACCATTGATTGGCGGATAAAACCATTGATCCGAAAATAGATTTAACCCGAATAAAAATGGAAAAAGATTAATATGCCAGTTTTCCAGCGTCCAGTGATCCAAAAAAAATCCTTTTAACAGAAAAACAAACAGTATGCTTAAAAGAGCAGCCGGCATAAGTCTGAAAATTCTTTTTTTAAAATATTGTTTTATGTCAAAGCGTTTTTGGCTGTGTGAATAGGAAAGATACAGTCCAAAGCCCGAGGCAATGACAAATAAATTAACGCCGAGATAAAGATATGACTCAAAAAATTTAGCAATACCAACGATGTTGATATTTTGCCAATATTGGTACAGCCAAGTGCTATCAACGATTTTAATGTGCCACCCCGCAAGTTCGCCAAAAAAGTGAAAAGCGGCAATCATAATAATTGCCATGGCTTTAATGGCATCCAGCTGCGGTAAATATGGCTTTGAACTGTGATTCATATGAAGTTTTGAACTATGATTCATCTGAGTTTCTGAACTATGATTCATCTGATTAAATGAATACTATGATTATTTTGACTTATTAGCACAAATTTACTACGCTTGAGCCACGTTTGTAGAAAATGAGAAGAATACTATTGACGTATTGTTGAAAAATACTATAATGATTCCTCCGTATTTTAATAATTATATATTTTATGCCTCCAGGTAAATTGCAAATAGACAAAGCTCCCACCACCAATCCCGAAGTACCTGATGGATCAACCGACTCCTTCCTCGAAGATGCGCGAGTTAATGCCGCAGTTGTAGGAGTTTTGGAGGCAGCTAGGAAAGCCTTATTGGATAATAAGAAAGCCAGACCAGGCTTGGCAAAAGCGACACCCACACCGAAAAACTAAAACAAGTGCAATGGATGATTAATACATCAACAAAAAAAGGCTGTCTGATACTCAAAAACGGCCATCGCTTTGAAGGAAACATTTTTGGCGCGGAACACTCCACGGCCGGCGAAGTTGTTTTTTCTACTGGCATGGTGGGCTATCCTGAAAGCTTAACTGATCCGTCATTCCGCGGACAGATTTTGACTTTTACATATCCGCTGATTGGCAATTACGGTGTTCCCGACGAGAAAAAAGATAAATTTGGGATCAGCGATTTTTTTGAAAGCGCGCGGATTCACGCGCGCGGCGTGGTTGTCAGCGAATATTCAGAGAATTACAGCCACTGGAACGCCAAAAAAAGCCTGGGGCAGTGGCTCAAAGAAGAAAACATCACCGGAATTACAGGCATTGATACGCGCGCCTTAACCCAGATTCTGCGAGAAAAAGGATGCATGTTGGGCAAAATCATTGTTGAAAACGCCGCAAATGCGGAAAGTGTAAAAAATAAAGAAGTAAGGGACGGTTTAAAACCGTCCCCCGTTTCAGAATATGACCCAAATATTTACAACATTGTGGCCGAAGTCAGTCCGCGCAAAAGAAAGCTGTACAAACCCGATAATAAAAATAGCGCCAAAACCATAATCATGATTGACTGCGGCGTGAAAAATAATACCATCCGTCACTTTTTAAACCGCGAAATAAATATTATCCGCGTTCCGTGGAACTATGATTTTTTTGCAAAAAAAGAAAAGTTTGACGGGGTTTTTATTTCCAACGGCCCCGGCGACCCACAGCAGTGCGCCGCGACT
>CAYHVY010000023.1:0-13803 GCA_964360095.1 uncultured Candidatus Peribacteria bacterium
AAGATGAATCGGAAAAACAGCTTATCTTAGAAGGTTTCTAACCGGCCACTAGTGACCTGATATACATAAGTTTGTGTAATGGAAGCTTTTACAGCTTAATACTTCAAGAAGTTCTTCCGCCTCATGGTTGGTAAGTCGTATGCCATTAATAAGTTTCGTTCTCATACAATAAACTCTGCCAATAATTGCAGGATCAACAATGCCAACCACACGCAATTTTTCAAAAAAAGGCCTGTCACGTTTATCAAGTGCCTCCAGGTCAATTTCACCAAGATCTTTAACTGTAAGTTGCTCAGCCGTTTTGCCGAAGGCATCAAACAAACGCCTTGCTTGAGGTAACAACATAAGATCTTCATTTATTTCTTCACTCATATTTTTTGGCATTAAAAAGTTAAGGGATGATTCTATCAGTACATTTTAAATATGTCAAGCTATATCAACGGTGTGTCAAAATCGTCTTCTTCTTGAATAACGTCATTGACTTCCTCTGATTGCGCCTCCTGCGTTTGTGCCTGCGCCGGAGCGGACCCGCCTTCGTCCCATTGTTTAAGGGCTTTTTCAACTTCTTCCCGCGGAGTACAAAACTGTCTGCGTGATTCAGCGATAATTTCCGCGCTGTAATCTTGTTCAGGAAATTTCATATCCATGGTTCTACCCGAAAAAGGCTCTGTTAGTTCACCATCAATGGACATTTTCAGATAAAATTCACGCACGCCAAGATTAATAATATCCCGCACGTTAAAAACAGGAGTGTATTCCTGGGCTAAAATAACAGCGTCTTCAGCTCCAACACGAAAACTGACCATGGAACCCACATTGCCAAACACTGTTTTACGGATCTCCTCGCTCAACTGTCCAACATACTGATGAGCAATTGTAAGACAAAGGTGGTATTTTCTCGCTTCAGAAAGTATTTCCGTGAATGTATCGGTGGCAAAATTTTGAAATTCATCCACATAAAAATAAAAATCCTTGCGGTCTTCCTGGCGGATTTCCGCCCGCGCCATGGCGGCCTGGTAAATTTTTGTAATAATCATGGAGCCGATCAGCGAGGCATTTTCCTCACCCAAAAGACCTTTTGAAATTTTCATGAGGATAATTTTTTCGTTATCCATCACGTCGCGGATCTGGAAGCTGTTTTTTGGTTGTCCGATAATGTTTCTTACCATGTTGGTTGAAACCAACTGGCCGACCTTGTTTAAAAGCGGTGTAATGGCTTCAGCATCAAACTTTTCGCTCCACCCTGCGAATTCATTGACCCAGAAATTTTTCACCACGGAATCCTGAATACGCGCGACAATAATCTGGCGATAGTTTTTGTCAGTGAGCATTTTCATAATGGAAAGCACGCTGGTATTCGGCGAATCCAGAAGAGCAAGCGTGGTATACCGCAAAACGTGTTCAAGGCGATTGGTCCAGTTGTTTCCAAATAATTTCTTAAAAATATCAATAAAACCGATCGTAATCTGCATTTTGAATTTCTCGTCAACTTTTTCAAGAGGATTAAAAGCGATGGGATTTTCCGTGTCGCTGGGATCAAATAAAACAACGTCCTTTTTTCTTTCCAGCGGAATCATGCGCAAAATGCTGTCAACAAGATCCCCGTGAGGATCCATCACCCCAACGCCCTTGCCCGTTCTGATGTCTTCCGCGATAAGCAGCTCAAGCAGTTTTGACTTACCAGTACCGCTTTTCCCTACAGCATAAAGATGACGCCTGCGATCTTCGCGTTTTATTCCAAATTGCTGAAAATGATTGTGATAGTTGGTCATGCCAAAAAGCGACACCGCTTCCCCGTGGGTTGGCAAATCTTTTGGCGGTTCGTGTTTTTTGGCTAAAACATGCACAACGTGCGGCACGTGATCAGTGTTGGGAAAGTGAAAAAGCGTTGCCAATTCGTGAGCGCCGACAATTTTGCCGTTATTCATGTTGCGCCCCCGGTATTCGTTCAAAAAAGACTGCCCGTTTCTTTCACTTGCAATTTCAAACCCATTGTAATCTGTTTTATTGAACTGGTAAAAGGCCTTGGCTACGGCATGCATATTTTTTTTGGCTTCCGGCAACGTTTTTGCAACAGCGCCGACGCGCAGTTGTACCTGAAAAGGTTCGTGGCCTCCCTTAGCCACAAATTGCGCGTCTTCCTCCTGAAAAAATGTTTTTCTGTTTTTGAGACGCACATAGTTTTTGAGGCGGAAAAGACGTCTTAAACTATTGAATTTCATGCGTATGCGTCGCCCAAAATGATAAATCCAGTTTTCATGGGTTGGATGTACAAGAATTTGTACCCACGCCTGTTCACTGCGTCCCATTTTGGAAATAACTGAAAATACTCCCGAAAGTGAGTCAACTTCAAAATGATCAAACGCAAGGATGGGGTAAATATCGCTCATTCTAAAGCGCAGCGAAGCCCCTGCCAATGCCTGGTTTGAAGTCTGGTAATATTCAGTGTAATCCCTTGTGTGTTTAATTTCACATGTTGGATAGGCTGAATAAATCAATCCTTCAATGAGTTTGGAAATTTCCGCGTCACATCCAATAAAAAAATATGTGTATTGATTGTAGCCAAAAAATTCAAAGGAAATATGGCCGTGTTCAGCCGTTTTATGAAGATTATCAAGAAACTGGACAAAAAGTTTTTCCATCTTTGGGTTGTCCGGCGTTCCCTGGGGCACAATAACATGTAAAAACTCCATACATAATCACATTACAAACCACTATTTCAGATCCTTATAATGAAGTAAAATGGAGTTTTTGTCAAACAGCGGAATGGATGCCAGTTCAAGACAACCATCACAGTTTAAATTTTTCCCAGTGCGTGCCATTTGTAGATGATTCTGGCTGCTTCAATCCGTTTAACAAATTTGGAAGTTTTGAGATTGAGATTGCCTGCCGATTGTATTTGAAGGCTGCGGCTGAGAATGGCTGAAAATTCACTATTATTCAGAGAGCGGCCCGGACGGTAAAATCCTGCATCGGGACCTGATAAATAGCCCGTTATTAAGCCAATCGCTTTGGCACGACAAATATATTGATATGCCCAATGCTCTTTGGAAATATCTGGAAATGGCTTTTTACCGGCACAATAGTCCATTTTTTTATCAAAATTTTTAAGGAGTTCCAGGATAATTTTTATGACCTGATCCCGCTGAAGCAGTCCGGTTGAAGCGAACTGATTATTGCCGAAACCCGTAATGGCGCCGGTGTTTTTCATAAATTTGATCGCCTCACAATCGGGGTTGTCCGCATCAATGTCAATAAAACCGGCACAGTTATCCTCGGAAACAGATTCAATCGGTGTTGTAGTGGGAACAACAGCCGGATTTGGATTGGCGGGAGGTTTTATATCGTTAGGCGGGAGTGTTATAGTAGCAGGTTGCGGGGAATTGGAAGAACCGGATGAAGGATTCGGCGGCGGCAGAGATGTTAGTTGAGGCGGGCCGGGATTAACTATGGCGAAATTTGCTTGTTGGCTTGCAATAGCAACGCCCTCGTCTTTGTCTGTTATTTTCGTCAAAAAGCCCGTGTCCATCCCGGATATTTTAAAAATATAGCTTCCATCAGCGGCCTGTTTTGAACCGGCATCTATTCCATCCCAGGAAACAGTGTAGGTACCGTTAACCTGATTGGTAAAACTCCAGCTTTTGACCGGATTGTTGAGATCGCCGGCTTTGTATGCGCTAACGGTAATCGCGTTGTAGCCAAGGGTGTTGTTAAGCACATAACTGAAAGTTATGCGCGTGTTTTTAGGGTCAAAAACAGCAGGTTTTACATCAAGATTGCTGAAATTTGGCGGAGCGGCATCCGGATTTCTGACTTTTAATATTCCAGTCAACGTTGTGCCGTCCAGGCTTTCTTCATTGATGGAGGAAAGCGAAAAAAGACTCCAGTTATAGTTGCCGGGCGCGACGGGTTTGCCATTGATAAAACCGTTCCATTTTATTGAGTAATCACCGTCAGAGCTGTTAAGGGTCGTTAAAACTATCTGTTCAGACGGCGTGTTATTGAGCGGTCCAAAAAGTTTTAAACCTACAGCCACAACAGCAGAAGAGCCCTTTATTAACCGGTAATTGATAACAAAATCACTGCTATTATTTGTTAAATAAACGGCTGGCGGAGAATTAACCAGCGTTAAACTTGCCGGAACCGCTTTACCGACATCAAAAAGCGGACTAATGTATAGCGCTGCGGGAGAGTTTGGAGTTACGGACAAAAGATAGATTTTATATTTTCCATCGGGAACAGCTTTACCATCCTGGGCAGAGCCGTTTTTATACTTGCCGTCCCACTCCAATTTGTAATGGCCGCTTGCCTTTTGATCGGCGCCCGGAACTCCAAATTCATAGACAATGTTATTTTGATCGTCAAGAATTTGTTCAATGATCGGCCCCGCGGCTACGAGACCGCTGTTAAAATCATATTCCAATTTTAAAACGGCTTTTGAAGTTGTAAGATAGAATGGTGTTGGAGAATAAGTGATATTTTGAATAAGAGGATTTGCCGCAAGAGCCAAAGGAAGAGGAAAAACCAACACGGCAAAAACAACGCAGAGACGAAAATAATTGATTTTAAATTGTTTAAAAAAGCTCATATTCGTTACAATTGTACCATGAAACTTATTGAAGCTCTTACACGTTTTTTGGAACACGCTGAAATCGCAAAAAATCAATCGCCGCGAACTGTGGAAAATTATCGCCATTATCTTATGAGATTTGCGGCTTTTGTAGGGGAAAATCTTGATCCAAAAAATATCATACTTGAGCAGGTTCAGCAGTTTCGTTTATATTTGAACCGTCTTACCGATAAAAAAGACCGCCAGCTTCTTCAGATAAAAACGCAAAATTATCACATGATAGCGCTGCGAGCGTTTCTGAAATATTTGATTAAAAATGACATCCAGACGCTGGCGCCGGAAAAAATTGATTTAAGCAAAATTCCCGAAAGGACAGTGGAATACCTTGATCGCGCCGAGCTTGAGCGGCTTTTTGAAGCAGTTGGGGGCAAAAAAATTCAAGATCTGCGTGGGAGAGCCATTTTAGAGGTGCTATATTCCACCGGCCTGCGCGTCAGCGAGCTTGTGGCGCTGAATCGAAGCCAGGTTGATCTGGGGCGCCGCGAATTTATGGTTCGTGGCAAGGGTCGCAAACCGCGCATTGTTTTTCTTTCCGCACGCGCGGCTTTGATACTGACGCAGTATTTCAACGCACGCGATGATGTTTTTGAACCAATGTTTTTAAATTATCGCCACAGTTCAGCCAGAAACGATATTACTCTTGGCGAAAAGCGCCGTTTAAGCCGTGTGATGGTGGAAAATCTGGTGAGGAATTACGCGAGAAAAGCTGGTATTATCAAAAAAGTGACTCCCCATGTTTTACGGCACAGCTTTGCCACCGAACTTTTAATCAATGGCGCGGATATCCGTTCAGTTCAGGAAATGTTGGGGCACGCCTCCATCGCGACAACTCAAATTTACACCCATGTTACCAATAAAAGGCTAAGGGAAATTCACGAGAAGTTTCATAAGTAATCCAAAATATGATTGTTTTTGAAAACGTCACCAAAAGATATGGCCAACGCGCGGTGCTTGATAATGTGAGTTTTTCTATTTCTCCGGGAGAGTTTGTGTCTGTCGTGGGACATTCCGGAGCTGGAAAGTCAACACTTATCCATGCTCTTATCGGAGCGGAAAACATTCAGCATGGCCGCATCAGCGTTGACCATTACGCAATCAACACTTTAAAAGAGAAATCGCTCCAATATTATCGCCGGAAAATTGGCGTGGTCTTTCAGGATTATAAGCTGCTTCCGCAAAAAAATGTGCATGAAAATGTGGCTTTTGCCATGGAAGTTTGCGGAGAGGCGAATCATCATATTCAAAAAAGGGTTCGCGAGGTATTGGAAATTGTAGGCTTGCAAGATCAAAGAAGGCATTTCCCGCGTCAGTTGTCAGGCGGAGAATGTCAGAGGGCAGCCATTGCAAGGGCACTAGTCCATCATCCGAGTCTGATTATCGCTGATGAACCAACAGGCAATCTTGATCCCAATAACGCCAAAGAAATCATTGAGCTTTTGCTGAAAATCAACAAAAATGGCACCACAGTGATACTTGCGACACACAATCCAATACTGGTTGACCACATTCACAAAAGAGTTATCCGGCTGGAAAATGGCCGCATTGTGAGTGATAAAACGCAAAGCGGATACTTTTAATCAATTTTCAATGATCAATTTACAATTTACATTCAATTTTCAATCAGGCTGGAGCGTAGCGGAAGCCCTAGCCATCAAGTGCCCGGAGGGCTATCCTTATGACAACGTATAAACAATCCGGCGTAAATATTGCTTTGGGGGACAAATGTTCTGCGCTGGCAATCAGAATTCTTCGTATCTCTTATTTTTGATATCTTCCAAAATATGACCAAGGTTGATATTCATCCGGTAAACCACCGCTGGATTATTCATCGCCATATTCATACCAAAAATTTTGTCCTTCTTTAAACGAATCAAAATTGGCACCACTTTTCTCCTATTTACAATCATAAAAACAATCATCCTCCCCTTTGCTTTTCTACCAATACGAACCTTGAAAAATTTAAAACCAGATAATTTTACCGGCGATTTTGTTTCAATCGCTAAATTTTTCAGCACTTTTTCAGCACCCTCCAAAATATCATTCAGTTCAAAATATTTTCGCAGAGGTTTTAATTCATGCTGAATGATATATTGGCTCAATAGAAGCATAAAATTATTTCAAAAGTTTCGCCAATTTTTCAGCTTTTTCATGAATGCCAGCATAATTAAACACGACCTCTTCAACTTCAGGGTCCTCGTCTGTTATTATTCCAAAATGAATCTTATTATCAACGTAAGCTTTCATTGAATACAATAATACGGTTTTAAGTGTAACCCCTTCCATTTTAGCCTTTTCCAGGGCCTGTTTTTTTAATGATTCGTCAGCTGTAAAAGAAACCTGGCTATTCATAAAAACATAATTAAAAACTATCTGTAGTATATTTTATAACTATATATGAAGTCAAGCCAAAGTAAAGACACATATTCCATTGAGAAGTCATTGGATTTTCGTTAAAGTCTTAACATCATGACAACGTATAAACAATCCGGCGTAAATATTGACGCTGGGGACAGGTGTTCCGCGCTGGCCTATGATGCCGCTAAAAAGACATTTGTCGGGAGGAAAAACATGTTTGGGAAACCGGTCAAACTGGACGGCGGTTTTAGCGGTGCTCTGGATTTCGGGAATTTTTATCTGGTTCAGAATTCGGATGGCGTGGGGTCAAAAATTGCCGTGGCGCAGGCTTTGGGCAAATTTAACACGCTTGGTTATGATCTTTTGGCCATGGTAGCGGATGACGCGGTGTGTCTCGGAGCGGAAACAATTTCAATTACGAACACAATTGATACTGAAAAAGTTTCTGTAAAGGTGATAAAACCTCTTATGGAAGGGTTAAAAAGGGCATGTCTGGAGCAAAAAGTTGTTATCGCGGGCGGCGAGATCGGTGAAATGCCGGACCTGGTAAAAGGAACCATCTGGAACGCGGATGCTGTCGGCATTGTTGAAAAGAAAAAATTAATCACCGGTCGCGATGTTAGGCCAGGCGATAAAATTATTAGTCTGTGCAGCCCCGGCTTTAGGGCGAACGGCTTTAGTCTGGTTCGTCATATTTTAAAAAATAAATTAGGGGAAGGTTGGGAGCGCAAACCTTATAGTGTTTCAAAAACCTGGGGTGAAATCATATTGATGCCTTCTCTTATTTATTCCGCGGCGCTGCTTGAATTATTGGGACGATACGGGCAAAAATCCATTTGTACTATAAAAGCGCTGGCGCATGTGACCGGCGGTGGCATTCCCGGCAATATCGTCCGTATTTTAGGCCACTTTGGAGCTGATCTGGATGAATTGTGGCCGCCAGATGAATCCATGTTGAAATTGCAGGAATATGGCAAAGTCAAAGACGAAGAGGCTTATCGCGTCTGGAACATGGGCACTGGCATGATTATGATAAGCAATGAATTTTCAAAAATTGCCGCAATCATGAAAAAACATCATATACAGGCAAAAATTATCGGAACTGTAAGCAAAAAACCCGGTGTAAGGCTCAGAAGTCAAGGATATTTTTCAAAAGGAAAAGTGTTAGAATTTAAGTAAAAATTTATAAATTATTCATAAAAAAGGTGTACTTTCGCTTACACTTTAGTTTTTTTATTATGCTCAAATTTTTGCACGCTCTCAATTGTGTACCTGGAATGAACTATAAAACTTTGGTTTGTTTATGGGAGCGCTTCCGTGACTGGCATTATATTTGGGAATCAGCGGCGGTGGAAGAACTATTTGCGGCAGGCTTAAAACAGGAGATCGTTCTGCGTATTATTGAGGCAAGAAAACAATGTGACGTAGAGACGGAAATGGCTTATTTGTGGGAAAATGATATTGTTATTTTGAGCCGGGAAAGCAGGGAATATCCATCCGTATTAAACCAAATTCCGCATCCGCCGCTGATTTTGTATCGCAAAGGAGCCGCTCTCAACAATAGTTATAAACATATTGCCATTGTTGGAACCCGCCGGCCTTCCTCATACGGTGAAAAAATAGCATATGAACTGGCCTTCGCGATTGCCGCACAGGACGGAATCGTTGTAAGCGGCCTTGCCATCGGCATTGATGCCATTGCCCATTTTGGGGCCGTGAGCAGGGAAAAGTCCACAATTGGCGTTTTGGCTTCAGGGCTGGGAATCATTACTCCAGCGTGCCACGAACGTTTTGTTGAGCGAATATTGGCAAATAACGGCACAATTGTTTCGGAATATCCCCCGTGCGATCCCGCTTATCAGGGGCGTTTTCTGGAACGCAACCGCTTGATCGCAGGCCTAAGCCAGGCAGTAGTTGTCATTGAAGCAGGCATAAAATCTGGAGCGCTTTCCACTGCCCACCATGCTATGTTACAAAAACGTGAGCTTTATGCTCTGGTTGGTGAAATTAACAAGCCGCAAGCCGCAGGTTGCCTTCAGCTCATTAATAAGGGCGCACGTCCTATTACCAACATTGGTGAAACAATGAAACAGCTCGGTTTTCAGACGCCTGTCGCAAATACTATTGTTTCGCTTTCTTCTGAGGAAAAAACAGTATTTCAAACTCTGCAGAGGGATGCTTCATCCACCCAGGATCTTATTGCAAAAATTGCCATTCCTCTGCATAAAATCAACGTGCTTTTGAGCCAATTGGAACTGAAAGGTGTTGTGAAGCGGAACAAGGCGTTGTTGTGGGAGGCGATTTTGTAGAGAATTTTGTAGAGACGCATTGCAATGCGTCTCTACAAAATTCCTACACATCTATTCCGCAATCGCCGTAACCCTATGTACTTCTTCCAGCGTTGTCAGACCCTTAAGCACTTTTAAAATCCCGTCTTCACGCATTGTCAGCATACCCTTGCGGCGAGCCGCTTCAATCATTTTTGTTGAACTCATTTTGTTCAGAATAAGATCGCGCATTTCAAAATCAATATTGAGAATTTCCACGGCGCAAATCCGACCTTTATAGCCCGTGTGGCTGCAAATATCGCATCCCGCGGCCCTGGGAAGCTCCTCCGGAACAATCAAATCATTAAGCGATGGCCGTATTTTCTGAATGGATTCAACCATTTTTTTGATTTCATCAAGCTCCGCCGCTGGCACCAGTTCCATTTTTTGGCATGCCGGACAGATTTTTCGCACCAGGCGCTGGGCAATAATCGTGTTTAAGGCCGGAGCCACCATGAATGGCGGCAAGCCAATATTGACCAGGCGCGGTATGGATTCAATGGCACTGTTTGTATGCAGAGTGCTGAGTAAAACATGCCCCGTGAGAGCCGCCTGCGCCGCCGTTTCGGCGGTAGGCAGATCACGAATTTCTCCAAGCATAATCACGTCCGGATCCTGACGTAAAACGGCACGGAGTCCACCGGCAAAATCGTAGCCGCGTTTCTCGTTGATCTGACTCTGAGAAATCCCCGCCAAATGATATTCAATGGGATCTTCAAGGGTGATAACTTTTTCTTCAGGTTTATTAAACTTATCAAGCATTGTATATAGCGTTGTCGTTTTTCCTGAACCTGTGGGTCCTGTAATCAAAATCATGCCGTGGGAAATTTTGGCAAGACGTTCCATATGAGACAAATTTTCTCCCCAAAAACCCATTTCCTCAAAATCAGCAAGGTGGCGTTTACTGTCCAATAAGCGACAAACAAAGGTTTCACCGTATTCCGTCGGCAGATCAGAAACGCGCACGTCCACCTTACGGTCATTTACCGTAAAACTGTAACGCCCATCCTGCGGCTCATTATTGATGTTAAGTTTCATTTTACACTGGTATTTGATCTGATTGACAAGGTTTGTATAAACAGCTTTATCAATCTCAAAAATAGTGTGTAAAACCCCGTCAATACGAAAGCGCACACGTACCGTATTTTCTTCAGGTTCAAAGTGAATATCGGAAGCGCCCGTCTTTAAGGCTCCAACACTTATTAAATACACACCTTCTTCTGAATTAATGGTTTTGAGTTTATTTTTGAGATCTGCGAGCTGCTGAATCTCCTGTTCATAAGCCTTAATTTTTTCCTCGGAAAGTGTCGTTGTAATAACTTTTTTGATTTTATACTGCTCCGTTTCATATAGTTTCATGGCTTCCATAATGCCGTCATCGGAAACAAGGTGAAAACTGAGTTCATAACCCGCATCGGTCAACTGCTTAATAACAATTTTTGTTTCAGGATTATTTGGATCAACAACAGCAACGCGAACCTTTTTACCGACTTTAAAAAAAGGCATAATTAACGCTTTTTTCGCTGTTTCGGGCGGTATCATGCGTAGCAGATCCGGATTGATGGGTGTAACGCCAATATTTATGTATGGAATACCCAGTTCACCGGCGCGTTGCATCGTCGCTTTTTCTTTAAAGCTACGATTAATGTTGCCAAGTGTCTGGTCAACCGTTTGAGGATTTTTCCCGGCTCCCTGTGAAGTTGACTGCGCGTCCGCCATATCTGTTTTTGAAAAATAATCTTATTATTTTAGCATAAATAAGACAAAAAGACCAAATTAGATTGGCATTTATATTTCAGATTTTAACCCTGTTAAACGGTTTTTTTCACGGCTTCTGCAATACTGTTGGCTTCTTCTTGAGTAATACCTTCAATTCCCATCAGATCTTTTACGCCCAGGCCGCGCAACTGTTCAACCTGGGTGAGGTTTGCAGTTGTCAGTTTCGCGATAATTTCCTGACTTAAATCCGGCAATTCCTGGATAGTATCGGCTTTTTTCTTTATTTCCGCGGCCGGCGAGCCGACAATGTCGGCCACATCCATGATATCAAGTTCAAGCTCGGTTAACCTTGACGCCAGACGCACGTTTTGGCCACCCTTGCCTATTGCAAGCGGCCTCTGATCAGGGTTTACATACACTTTTGCTCTCCTTGCTTCCCTGTCCAGCAGGATGGAGGCCACTTTAGCCGGAGCTAAAGCCATTTTAATGTATTCTTCAAGATTTGAATTCCACTGGATAATGTCAATGCGTTCTCCGTTTAATTCATCCATCACATTCATGACACGGACACCTTTTTGTCCCACACAGGAACCAATGGGATCAATTTTAGGATCTGAAGACGATACGGCAATTTTTGTCCGCACGCCCGGCTCACGGGCAATGGCTTTGATTTCCACCAAATTATTTTTTATTTCAGGAATTTCCAGCTCCATCAGCTTTCGCACAAGATTTGGATGGGTGCGGGAAATCAAAAGTTGAGGTCCTTTTGTTGTTTTGATGACTTTATCCAGATAAAGTTTCAAGCGCTGACCGCCATAATATCTTTCACGGGGAATTTGCTGGTCCGGCGTCAGAATGGTCGTGATTTTATTATCAAGATTGACATACACATTCTGATTTTCAACACGATGTACCAACGCGTTGATAAGCTCATTTTCACGATCCTTGAAGGTTTCATACATCACTTCTCTTTCCGCTTCCTGGATGCGCTGAATAATGACCTGTTTGGCCGACTGCGCCGCGATACGTCCATATTCAATCGGCGTCACGTCAATCCGGACAACATCGTCAATTTTAGCGTCTTTTTTATAATTTCTCGCTTCGGCAAGTGTTATTTCAATCTCCTTGTCGGCCACTTTTTTTACCACCGTTTTAATCAAAAAAACAGTGGCCGCTTCAGTTGTTTCATTAAACTCAACCTCAATGTTCTGTTCACGGTTGCCATAATCTTTACGATACGCTGCCCGCAGCGCGGCCTTAATAATATCTATAACTTTTTCGCGCTGAATGCCTTTTTCATCACAAAGTTGATTGACCGCCGCAAGAAATTGAGATTGCATAAAATAAAATGATTTAAGTTCTAAAAAGACGGGATGCTCAATAATAGAGATCCCGTGAGCGTAATACTACTATCGTCCGTCGTATTTGTAAAATGAAAGTTTAAAGATCACCATTTTCTTTATTCACGACTTGAAAAATCACTGAAGAAGAAAATCCTCTACTAAGTAAAAATCGGTACAGTTTTTCTTTCTGTTTGGCCATTGGAAGGCGCGCCAGGCTTTTTTGCTTCTTTTGAGCCGCGAGCCGCGCCATTTCCGCTTCATTGATATTTTCTTCGTTTAAAGAGCGTTCTATGGTGTCTGAATCAAGGCCCTTTTTGCGTAAATTCCACTTGAGAAGTTTGATGCTTTGCGGATGCCTTTTGAGCTTACTTTCAATGAACAACCCAGCATATTCCATGTCGTCAAGATAATGATGTTCCTTGAGACGCTGAAGTGTTTCTTCAATTCCTTTTATCTGTCCCGGAAATTTTCGGGTTACTTTTTTCTGAAGTTCGGCAACCGTATAACGCTTTCGGGCAAGCAAACTATATGCATATCCAAAAATTGCTTTCTGAATTTTGTCATCTTGATCCATAAAAATATGTCTTACAGGCTGGAGCGTAGCGGAAGCCCTAGCCATCAAGTGCCCGGAGGGCTATCCTTTTTTGTTTTTGCTGCGGTTGGAGCCGCGGTTGCTGTTGCACTTACAGCATGGCCGGGAATATGCGCCATTTCTTCCAGGTGAGCTTTTGCAGTCACTTCCCGAATCTCTTTTTCCAGCTCTTTCAGAATTTTCTGATTGCTTTCAAGAAAATTTTTCACATTTTCACGTCCCTGGCCCAATTTTGTCTCTTTGTAGTTGTAAAATGCCCCGCTCTTGCGGGTAATTTCATATCTGGTTGCAAGATCCACAATATCTCCAAGATAGGAAATACCCCTGTTATAGAGAATATCAAACTCGGCGATTCTGAAAGGTGGAGCAATTTTGTTTTTGACAATTTTGACCCGTACACGATTGCCAATCGGTTTCTTATCCTCGCCTGTTCCGTCCTCAATTTTCCCTATGTTGCGGATATCCATTCTTACTGAAGAATAAAACTTTAAGGCCTGACCCCCAGTGGTGGTTTCCGGATTACCAAACATGATTCCAATCTTCATTCGCATCTGGTTGATGAAAATAACAGTTGTTCTTGATTTACTTATAACGCTGGTCAATTTTCGCAGCGCCTGGCTCATCAAACGCGCTTGAAGCCCCATATGGGCATCCCCCATATCACCCTCAATTTCGGCCTTTGGAGTGAGTGCGGCAACAGAGTCAATGACAATAACATCAATCCCGTTTGAACGCACCAGCGTTTCAGTAATTTCCAAAGCCTGTTCTCCGCTGTCCGGCTGGGAAATGAGCATATTATCAACATCCACGCCGATTCTGCGCGCGTATTCAGGATCA
>CAYHVY010000024.1:0-1224 GCA_964360095.1 uncultured Candidatus Peribacteria bacterium
CCCGGATGCCGCTCCCAAAAGAAATATTTTTGATCCCCGTGGTGCATTTTGGCATAAAGATTGCATTAAATCCGTACCGGTTACTCTTTCACACAACGGTGTTTTTTGCCACTTAGAAGCCAAAATAATGCCAAATCCATCAGGAATATTCAGATCAGTCTGCTCTCTTAGTATTTTTTTAAATTTGGGATTTTTTCGCGTTTCAAGAAGCATCTCCGGATTTGGAGTGGCGATAAAAAAACATCTATTTTCAGCATTTTTCAGCTTTGATATGATCATTGAAACGGCTTCTTTTTGAGTAATATTATCAAATGGAATGTCCAGAATCTTTACTCTTTTATTTATTTTTTTTGCAATTATGACCAGATCCTGATTTTGATTTGCCGCATTTCCTCCAAGTACTTTGTCATTATAGTTTTGGAGATTGATTTTTTTGATCAATTTGCGCAATTCGTTCATTCTAAACGCGTGATAATAACGTGATTTTTTTTCTTTTCCCCATGGGATAAACGTGTCGTTATAAGCATATTTTCCAAATGTGAAGATCCATCTAAATATTGCTCTAACCAAATGTTTTGTTTTTTTACTATGCCACAAATCCCAAACTGTCAAAATCAATATACCGTCATTTTTCAGCGCTCTCTTCATTTCTTTTAACGCTTCAAGCCGGAGTTTTTTTGATGGAATATGGTGAAACGCCCGTATGTTAAAGAGAATATCAATATTATTATCCGCCAGAGGAATTTTTAATTGATCTCCGTATATGAATTTATAGCCCGGGTAATTTTTCCGTGCTTCTTTAAGCATTGCTTCGCTGTTATCAATACCCAGATAATCAAATTTTTCAAGATTTTTTTCTAAAAAACTTATCAATCTGCCGTTGCCACAGCCAAGATCAACAATCCGTTGTCCGTCATAAAGATACGGTTTGAAAATTTCAAAATCTTTACTAAAACATTGCCGCGATGCCGAAAACTCTCCTGCGATGTCGTTGTAGGTTTTTTTTATGTGATATAGTAGCTCCTGGGCTTTTTTTTTGCGCATATTCAATTATAATTTTGTCATGTCTGAAGCCATTTTAAATCTTGTAAAACAAGCTTATCACAGCAAAGTTTTAAATAAAACGGCTCTGCATGATCTTAAACGCCTTTATTCAAGCGCAAGCAAACGTTCTTTTCCAACAAATGTTGAACTTATTTCCGCTTACCGTGAACTTGTGCAAAA
>CAYHVY010000024.1:1324-13202 GCA_964360095.1 uncultured Candidatus Peribacteria bacterium
AGTCTTGAAAAAACCGGACACAATACAGATAAAATTGACGTGATTGTCTCCGGCGGAACGTTTTCATTTTATCCACACCGCTATCAAACTGATTTTACCCGCGGTATTTTTAACGCGCTCAACTTTCCCGCAAAAAAATCCCGTTCATTGCTGGAAGCTCAAAATATCAATGAAAAAACCGTTCATCGCTGCATAGGGCTTTCATTTGAGACCCGTCCGGATCATATTACTGAAAAAGAACTCATTCGCCTGAGGCGTCTGGGATGCACTAAAATTGAAATTGGCGTGCAAAGTTTAAATGATCGTGTTTTAGCGTTGAACCGCCGCGGCCACGGCATCGCTGAAACGAAAAAAGCTATTCAGCTTATCCGCGATGCCGGATATAAAATCAACTGCCATATGATGCCGGATTTGTATGGCAGCAACCCGCAAATTGATTATGAAGATATGGTGGAGTTGTTCCGCAATCCGGCGTACCGTCCCGATTGGCTGAAAATTTATCCTACGATGGTTGTTCCATGGTCCCAACTGGAAGGTATCTGGAAACAGGGGAAACACGTTCCTTACACTGATGAGGAAATCATCGCGCTTCTTGTCAAAATAAAACAAACTTTGCCTGATTATGTCCGTTTGACCCGTTTGTACCGCGATATTCCGGCTACTACCATTTTGGGCGGTTCAAAAATTTCCAATCTTCGTCAGGTCGTCCAGGCCCGTATGAAAGCGCTTGGTCTGCAATGCAATTGTATCCGCTGTCGTGAAATCAAAGGGGAATCCGTGCAGTTTTCTGATGTTGCGCTCCGTGTGAAGGAAATAGAAGCGGCGGAAGGTCAGGAATTTTTTATCACCTTTGAAGATGTCGCGCGCGACAAGCTGGTTTCTTTACTCCGGTTGCGTTTTTCCTCATATAGCCTTCAGGGTAAAAAACATTTTATGAAGGAACTGGAGGGTGCCGCCCTTGTGCGCGAAGTGCATACTTATGGAGAGCAAATAAAGCTTCAAACGTCCGAAAAAACGGCTTCCCAGCATATTGGCCTTGGTCGCCGCATGATGCAGAAAGCCGAAGAAATCAGTCGAAAAAACGGATACAAAAAACTCGCTGTCATCAGCGGCATCGGCGTGCGCGAATATTACCGCAAACTGGGATATGAACTGGAGGGGACATATATGATCAAGCGGCTTTAGGAAACCTCTGAAAAATGTTTTGTTTGAACGTTCTTTATTTTTTGTCCGGTGGGGCAATTACACCGTCATTTGCAACCGGCGCCGGCCCGATATCAGGCATTTCCCTCAAAAGTTCTCCAGTCGCCTTTGGAACAGGAACCTCATTGGGTTTCATGATGATGGAATATCCCATGGCCCCAAGCGCTCCGGCCAAACCGACAAATTGCAATTTTCTTCCAAGTTTTCCGGCAGTTCTTAAAGTTCTTCCGGTTTCAGCTACTCTTCTGGCTTCACGCCCTACACGTACAGCTTCCATCGCGCCCTTTCCCGCTCTTAAACCGGCAAGTGCGCCGCGCCCAAATAAGCCAATTCCTGCCAGCGTCGCTATATCACATACCAATCCCGCGGTTCCGAATACGCCGCGCAGTGCCTTGTCCCATCCCCCAATTTTTCTTTGTGTGACGAGCTCCCTTCCGGTAAATACCGAATACCAGTCTGAATAGGTGCCACTAAAGGGCAATACATCAACCGCGGCCTGTTTCACGGCTGTTTTTGTGTCTGTCGCCTCATCTTTATTCAGATATCCACCCAGCGCTATTAAAGGGACATAAACAATCAATCTGCCTCCCATTGTTTTTAATGTACTGCGCAGGCCGGTGTCTTTTGCCGCGGATACTGCTTCCGCATTCCCGCGGAATACTTTACCCATCCATTCCTGCATTCTTGTTTTTTCATTAAACTGGATTTTTGGATCCACGTCTCTTGCCGCAAGTTCAATATTGCCCCCCGTCAGCGCGGCCCATCTTGTTTTCCACCATAAAACAACAGTTTCAAAACGATTCAGCACTTTTGAAAATTTTGGCAATTTGGATGCATTAAGTTGATTAATTTCCTCAATCAAAGCCTGCACCTCCTTCGCATCTTTTCCTTTCCCGGCTTTATGCAGGGCTTCCAATTTTTGAGCCCTTTCAAGAACCATTTCATCTATTTCCCGTTCCAATCTTGCATAATCGCCGCTTAAACGGTCCATTTCATTATAATGTTCCGCCTGTAAAACACCTTTTCGCGCCGCTCCGCTTTCAGGAGCCTCAAAGAATCTTTTTTTTGAATCGGCCCAGTCTGCAGAAATTCTCTTTTCCAGCAATGTTATGCGCTGTCTTTTCAGGGCATCCAGCTTGGCTTCTTCAATTGCAATTACATCGGCCCTGCCACCGCTTTTTGCTTTGGCTGACGCTGACTCCTGCGTTAAAATGTTTTTTTCGTTTTCCAAAAAATCACGGTAAGCATTGTTTTTACCAGCTTCCAATTTTAATTGTGGATCTGCAATTGAATCAAGATTTTGCCGCGGTTTTAATCCATCCAGCTCCTTTTGCAGAGCCGCGTTTTTTGCAGTAGTATCCAGTTTTGTATTGCGCCATTCTTCTGGGACAGACCGTACTGCCATTCGGAGCGGTGCTTTTAAGATTTTCCCCAACATATATGTGCCGAATGCAATTCCTGAACGATCCAGATAATATCTTCTCACAAAATTAAAAAATTGAGGACTCAACTGTTTTAATTCCTCCTGCCAGTCTGTTTTTTTGCCAATTTCTTCCATTTCTGCAAATATTTTCTGTATTTCTTCCGCAATTTCACCTGCGGCTGAATTCAGCGCTGTTTCACTGCCATTGGCCGTTATCAAATTGTTATATTGTTTTTCCAGTTCTTCTTTATGGGCCCATAGTCTTTCCAGGGGGCCCGTATCCCTGTGATATCTTTGTGCGTATGCAATATAGCCATTAACTGTTTTTTGATTGACCATTTCCCGCAGGGGCATGAAAACATCCCTTTCAATGCGCAAAAGGAATGTTTTTTTCTCAACATCCTGTACTTTGGCAATGGCTTTTTCACGGTCAGGATCCTGGTTTTTCAGATCTGATTCAATGCCTGCCGTGCTTGGCCTTATTCCGACAATTTTTCCTAAAACTTCATCAACAGTGAGAGTGTCGGTGTCCTGCCCGATTTCATTTTTATGATTTTGTAAATATGTGCGAATGGTGGTGATTTCCTGTTCCTCTTCACGACTCAAAAAACCGGGTACTTCAAACAGGTCCGCAAGCATTGTTTTTCCTTTAGAGAAAGCTGAAGTTAAATCTTTATATTTTACACCGCCAATTTTCGTCAGTGTTCCCGGATTTATTTTTACCCCCAACTCTGCCTGGATTCTTTCTATTACTTTTTCATGCAAAGCCTGATTTTCTTGGCCATTTGTTAAAGTTTCCCATGCTTTTGAAATTTCTCCATGTGAGAAAAGTCGCGCCGCTACAATGATTTTTGCATCATCAATATGTATAAGCTTAAGCAAAGCCCTTACTGTTTCTATTTCCGATAATCGTCCAATGCCAAAACCCGCTCCCGCTAACATACCTATGGCACCAAAACCTGTAAATAACTTTCCCCAAAATCCTGATTTTTCTTTTTTCCCGTCCTTCCCCTCATCTTTGCTGAATTTTTCAATAATTTTGTCAATAGTAAAATAAGCTCCGACAAGCAATCCAATTCCGACTGCGGAGTAAATTAATTCACTTGAGTGTTTTTCAAAAAAGCCTTTTTCTTTAGGACTAACGGCTTTTGCGATAGCGGCAGGATTTTTTGCGCCTTCTTCCATCAGGATTTTTTGCGCTTTTGACACATGTTCCGCGCGCACGACAATTTCATTCCATCCTTCATTTAAAATGGTCCTTGTGCCATCTGGACCATCACTGCCTTTTTCAAGAATTTCCCGGATTTTATTAAAAGCGGCATGCAGATCGGCGTTACCCCTGGCATTTGCAGAAATATTTAAAATATTGTCAATATTTGTCGGCGGCTTACGAAATACATCAAATGTTCTAATGCTGTCAATATTTATGCCACTACGTATTAAATGCGGAATAAGCTCAAAAATAGTGGTTCCCGCCAACTCATAAAAATTTGCTTTTTGTTTTTCAGCCGATTCATTTACATCAAGCTGTTCAATTCTCTGCAGATTAGGCTTATCAATAAAATCTCCCGATTGTAATATATCAAGCTTTATATGCGACCTTGCCGTCACTTTTTCACCTTTAACTTCTCTTTTGTCTCCCGCAATTGCCCCAAGTTTAACTTTGGCGGTTTCCACATGGCTAGGGCCTGCGCTACGCTCCGGCCTAGGGGATTCAGGCACTTTGTCTTTAGGATCAGTTTTTGACATAGCAAAATAAATAAATCCTTTTATTATACATGTTCAAAATGAATTCGTTAATAGGGCTTATTAAGCTGATTTTTTATCATTACTCTTAAAAAGTCTCGTTTTTGGTTTGTTAGTTTTATCGTGCAGAAGAACATATTCATGTTCATCTTCCCAAATGCCAGATTGTGTATCGCCATGATCCATATCTTCATTTTTTCTATTTTTTTTAAATATTCTTTCCAGCTCATCCACAATATCTTTTGTCTTTTTATCCACATTGATTTCAGGATATCCTTTTGACTTTTTTTTCAATATATCCTTTGGAAAAGGTACAGGTTTATATTCTGTATCAGGATCTTTACTCTCGGTCTTTTCCGAATTAGGCATGGCTGTTTCAATCTCCCGGGCGCCTTTACTCTTAATGTCATTAGCAGCCTCTTCCGGACCATAATACCGAGGCGGCTCAATTTTTTCTTTTTCAACCATTTTTGAAGTTTCAGGAGATTTAGCTTGTTGTGTCATTTTGCTACTCGTTAATGAAATAATAACAATTTATCCGTCCATTATAGCATAAAAAATTATTTCTTGTCTAAAAAACACCGAAAAATGTCAAAAAGGCGAGTGAGAGGTTATTTTGCACAATCATCCTTGTAGAAACAATCTGTAGGGAACGGTTTCAAACCGTTCCCTACAGATTGTTTTCGTTTATACGCGTTTGTTTTCAAAAGATGATGTTTCATTCATCTTTGTTTGCCCAGTTCAATAATCTTTTCAATAAGTTGTTGCGGATTCAATGGCTTTTTAAGCCTTAACGCCTGTTGAAAAAATGTTGTTGATGGGGTTAAAGCCGGCAGTGTATTTGCCTCAATCACAATAAGATCGCCATTTTTTATGTTCATAAAACAGTCAATGCGGGCATAACCTTCAATGCCTAATACTTTGGCCACTTTTTTTAAACGCTGCTGAACTTTTTTTATGATGTCCGATTTTACAAACGGCTGTGGCGGCGGAACAAGGTTGACACCCGTACCACCCATAAATTTTTCTTCCATGCTGAGCGTTTCAAGTTTCGCAATAGTCTGAGCTGGCAGCATAACAATAAGATTTTTTGCATGTCCTAAAAATCCTGTGGTTATTTCAATAAAACCGGTGCGTTTTTTCCATTGAATATGTAGATTTTTCAATGTAATTTCATCGGTTTTTATTAGCTCTTCAACCAATATTTCATCCAGTTTTTTGTCCGGAAGCGAAATATAGCCGTGGAGCGGATGAATCGCGCGAGCTGGAATATATGGTTTGTTACTGTTTAAAAAATAAAGCGTTTTTTTGAATTCCCCGAAGTTTTTAACAGTTATCACTCCGGCGGAACAACCGTCACTTCTTGGCTTAATAATGAGCATGGGCGGAAAATGATTTTTCTGAATTGTTTCCCAAATATTTTGAGGATTTTCACGCAATGAAAAAAGCATTTTTTTTGCCGTAAAAACGCCAGGAATACAGGCTTTTTTTATTTTTTCTCCCGTAAGAAATTTATCCATGCACAATCTGGAGGAATATGCTCCGGGGCCATTATATGGAAGCCGCAATCCATCCAGCAAAGTCTGAAATGTGCCATTTTCCCCATCTCCTCCATGCAGTCCCAAAAAAAGAAATTTGTATTTGCTGGCAATAATTTTAAAAGAAATTTGCCGCGGTTCAAAAAGAGGTTCTTCAAGATTTTTCTCATCAATATCAAGTTTTTTGAGTATTTCTCTTTGAAAATCACGAAGATTTTTTAGAAAAACATGATTTTTGAAAAGTTTAATTTTTTCTTCAATTTCTTCAGCGGTATGCTGTAAACACAAAAATTGCGGAATGCGATGCATCTTCCCGTTGCTGCCAAGAAAAACAGGGGCGGGTTTGTATTTTGATGAAGATTTTAATTTTATACAGACGTTTGTTCCGCTCATGATGGAAACCTGCCTTTCCGCTGTATCTCCACCAAAAATGACAGGTATTTCTTCACGTTTTTTGTTCACATTTGACGGACGGTTTTTTTTATCAATTTTTTTAGTCATAAGATAATCAAGCAGTTGGCTGTGATTGATTCCAAGAATGGCCGACTGCTGGAAGAAAAAACTGTTTTGTTCCATTCCGCTGATCGCGTTTATGTCACTGAACCAGATCGTTCCGTCCTTTAAAATCCAGCCGTCCAGACGGCCAAAATCCCGCATATTAAGGACAGAAAATGCCTTCTCCGCCTGATATTGAATCTGTTTTATAACTGGACCCGAAAATCGCGGCGGCGTGTGGTAACGTGTTTGCGAAGTCGCCAAATATTTTTTGCGATAATCAAAAAAATGGCCTTCCAAAAGCTCAATTTCTGTTGGAATTAAAGCCACCGGCTCTCCTTTTTTATTTTGAAGAACAATGACGGTAAATTCTTTTCCGTCGCAGTGCGGTTCAATAATGACCCGCTTTTCAAATTGAAAAACTTTTTTTAATTTGGCTCCTAATTCCTGAACATTTTGAATATGCTCCACTCCAATACTTGAGCCGCCATGCAGCGGTTTAGCGACATATTTGCCATGTGGCAATTTTGGCAACAGCTTGCCTTTTTCCGCAATATAATTTGGCAGGGTATAAAAACCGTGTTTTTTTAAAATTTCCTGGCATAAATATTTATTTGCGGTATTTTGGCACGCTTGCGGGCCCGAGCCGACATAGGCCACGCCGATCTTTTCTAATAGAGTTTGCAACTGACCGTCTTCCCCAAAAATCCCATGAATAACAGGAAAAACAATATCCGCTTTTTTTAGAAATTTCCGCAACGGATACCCTGAAAGGGAAGGGTCGCGACCCTTCCCTGCAAAATCGTTCCCTAACCTGAAATCAAAATCCAGCGGCGTATTTGAATAAATCTCCGTTGTAGAAATTTCAAAAAATTTGAGCCGCGGATTCACATAAAGCAGGCTTAAATTATATTTATTTTTATCCAGATTATCAAAAAGAGACCGCGCGGAATTTAAAGAAATTCCGCGCTCTGCCGATGGTCCGCCGCATATGATAACAATATTTTGTTTTGAATTTTGAATTTTAATCATTAGATATTGTTTGGAATTTGGCGCTTGGTCATTGATTATTATGCTCATCAGTCATTCACAAATACTTCTTCCATTTCACCAATTTTTTTGGCAAGCTTTGGATAATATTTTAGTTCAGGATCTTCATTGATAATATTTTGCGCCGCTTCACGGGCCAATTGAATGGTTATTGAATCCGTTAAAGAAGCCATTTTCAGATCAGGAATGCCACTTTGTCTGACACCATATATTTCACCCGGACCACGGAGTTCCAGATCAATTTCCGCAAGTTTAAAACCGCTTGAGAATTGTACCATGGACTTCAGACGTTTGGCGTTCGCGTCATTCGTATTTTTTGCAAAAAGAAAACAATATGACTTATGCTCTCCCCTGCCAACCCGTCCGCGGAATTGATGCAATTGCGAAAGTCCAAAACGCTGCGAACCCTCAATAACCATAATGGTTGCGTTTGGCACGTCAATACCAACCTCCACAACGGATGTGGAAACCAGAATCTGAAGTTCGTTGTCTGTAAATCGCGCCATGGTTTCCGCTTTTTCTTTTGGTTTCATTTTGCCGTGCAAGAGTCCAACTTTAAACATCGGAAAAATTTCCTTTCTCAAATATTCATATTCATGAATAACTGATTTTACTTCAAGAACATCCGAGGGATCAATTAACGGGCAAATAATAAAAGCCTGTCTCCCCTTTTGAACTTGATCTTCAATCCAGCGGTAAGCATCCGGACGTTTTGTTTCAGGCACAACGCGGGTAAGGATTTCCTGCCGACCCTTTGGCATTTCATCAATAAGGGAAATATCCTGATCACCGTAAATTGTCATGGCGAGGGTACGCGGAATGGGAGTCGCAGAAAGACTCAAAAGATGCGGACTGCCGTAGGATTTTAAAATATCGCGCTGTTTGACCCCGAAGCGGTGCTGTTCATCAATAACGGCCAGTCCAAGGTTTTTAAATCCGATCTTTTCCTGTATTAGCGCGTGGGTGCCAATCACAATATCCACTGTGCCTGTTTTTAATTGCATGACAAGATTTTTTTTGACCGACTGTGGCGTGCTGCCGGCAATAAACTGTATATTGAAGCCAAAAGATTGCAGTAATTTATAAATGGTCTGATAGTGTTGTTTTGCAAGGATTTCAGTTGGTGCCATGAGAGCGCTTTGATAACCTGTTTTCACGGCATTAAATATGGCTGCCGCTGCCACCACGGTTTTTCCGGAACCCACATCACCCTGCAATAATCTTGACATGGGATAGGGCTTTTGGAGATCCAATAAAATTTCCTTCAGACTTTTCTTTTGAGCGGCTGTTAATTCAAAAGGGATCTTCTTTAAAAATTCCTGAAAAGAAGGGTGAATGGTGATCTGTTTTTGTTCATGGATTGCAATATTTTGCCATCGCCATTTTTTTTGGAGTGCTTTTAGCTGAAGTAAAAAAAGTTCATGAAAACTGAGTGTTTTTTTGGCTTTCTCAAGGGTTTCCGCGTTCTCCGGAAAGTGAATTTCAAGAATTGCCTCCGGATACGGCATCAATCTGTGCATATTTATAATTTCTTCTGGAAGATATTCTTCAAAAAACCCGCTCCATTCACGAACCAACGGACGAATTTTTTCACGCAGCCACTTTGAAGAAACGCCGGCTGTTTCATGATATATCGGCACAATGCGGCCGACATGAATCTGTTCAATTTTTTCTTCTTCAAACGCGGGACTGGTAAGACTGATTTTTCCAGATTCAAATTTCGCTTTTCCGGAAAAAATCATTTCTCGCCCTTTTTTGAGAATTTTTTGAAGATATGATTGATTGAACCAGACTGCCGAAACGGTACCCGTATCATCGCTTAAAACAGCTTTGGTAAAGCTTTTTCCATACTTTGTCCGTTTATGAAAAACACTTGTGATGGTTGCCTTGATGTTGTTGATTTCGTCAGTTTTAAGGTCCGCTATTTTTGTGTAAGCGCTTTTATCAATGTAGGCCCTGGGAAAATATAACAAAAGATCACGAACGGTCCTGATCCCAAGCGTTTGAAGACGATCAAGATGAATTTGCGTTGTCCTAAGCGTATTTTGAAGAGGTCTTTGGAGTGACATTGTTATTTTCCATAAATTGCCTTTAAAAATTTTCTTTTTCCCGCCCGGATCACTATTGCCGTTTTTGAACTCAAATGAACGGCAGCGTTAATATTATCTATTTTTTTACCATCAATTTTTATAGCGTTTTGCTCTATCAAACGCCGCGCCTCCCCTTTTGACGACACCAGGCCGGATTCCGTCAACAATTGCAAAATATTGATTTCCTGCTGTGGAAACCGTTTCAATGGAATATCTTCGGGTAATTCTTTTTTTGAAAATACGTTGACAAATTCCTCTTCAGCAAGCCTGGCGGCGACAGCATCGTGATAGATTGTTACAATTTTTCTAGCCAAATCCATTTTCAGATTTCTTGGATTCTGCCCTTCTTTAAGCGCTTTTTTCATTTTTTCAATTTCTTCACCAGAAGCAAATGCCGCAAGTTCAAAATATCTCACAATTAACGCATCTGGAATGGACATCACCTTACCGTACATCTGTTTCGGTTCCTCATTAACGCCAATATAATTATTTGTAGTTTTACCCATTTTTATTTTTCCATCCAGTCCCTCCAAAATAGGTACAGTCACAATATCCTGCGGCATCTGACCATATGCTTTTTGCAATACTCTTCCGGCGAGAAGGTTGAATGTTTGATCGGTTCCTCCAAGCTCGATGTCAGCTTTTAGAGCCACGGAATCATAACCCTGCATCAGGGGATAGAAAAACTCGTGCATTCCAATTGGAATATTTTTTTTCATTCTTTCCTGGAACATGTCGCGTTCCAGCATCTGAGCTACTGTAAAATTGGACGCAAGCTTAATGACATCGGCAAAATTCATTGGACTGAGCCAATCCGCGTTCCAAACAACCTCAATTTTTTTTACGTCCAGAAGTTTTTTAACCTGGTTGACGTAATGCTCCGCATTTTTTTCTACTTCTTCTTGCGTTTTTTGCTTACGCGTCTCTTTTTTGTCCGTTGGATCCCCTATTTGACCTGTAAAATTGCCGAAAAGCAGGAAGATTTTATGCCCAAGCTCCTGAAATTCCTTCAATTTGCGGATAACAACCATGTGGCCGATGTGCAAATCGGCTCCGGAAGGGTCAATGCCAAGCTTCACATTCAGCTTTTTTCCGGAAAGCAGTTTTTTCTCAAGATCCGCTTTGACCTGAACTTCAACGACCCCGCGATTCAGAATTTGATGGATTTTTTGTAGATTTGGCTTTTTCATAATCATCGCCATGATAAGCCAAACTCATCCATAATACCTATTGATTTTTTTAGAGAATTATGGTATTAAATACTAGTTATTTTTTAACCGTAAATATGGGTATAGAAAAATCATATGAATGATTTGTCAACATTTCAAATTACGCAGGAACGTATCAACAATCGTCTGGATAAAGTTCTTGTTAGTCAGTTTCCTGATAAAACCAGGCAGTATCTTCAAAAACTGATCAAGGAAGGCCATGTTTTGCTCAATAATAAGCCAACAAAAGTTAGCGCGCTTGTGCAAACGCATGATGAGATAAAAGTAAATTTTCCTCCTCCAAAACCGCTTGTTCTTGAGGCAAGGCATATTCCACTGAATATTGTTTACGAAGATAATAATATTTTGGTTATCAATAAGCCGGCCGGCATGGTGGTTCATCCTGGCGCGCACGGCAGTCATAGCGAGGATAGCGTCGTCAATGCGGTATTGTTTCACTGTAAAGGCAAATTAGGCGGCATTGGAGGCGTTTTACGCCCTGGTATTGTTCATCGTCTGGACAAGGACACTTCAGGTCTTTTAGTTGTGGCAAAAAATGACGGTGCTCAGCAGGATTTAAGCGCGCAATTTAAGGCAAGGACTATTGAAAAAACGTACTACACGCTTGTTGTTGGGCACATTACCCCTCAAAAAGGTGCCATTGAGGCTCCCCTGCTACGGGACAGGCATGATCGTAAAAAAATGGCTGTTTCCGCTGATGTCAAAGCAAAAATGGCCATCACCAAATATAAAGTTTTGGAATATTTTGATGGATATTCTTTTTTGGAAATTGACTTATTGACTGGCAGAACTCATCAAATTCGCGCGCACTTTTCGGCAATCGGTTTTCCTCTGGTTGGAGATGCGTTATATGGCCGCCCCAAAATAAATCATTATTTTCAACAACATTTTGCTCTAAAACGACAATTTCTGCACGCCGGAAAACTTGGTTTTACCCTTCCGGGTACGCAAAAAAAAGTGGAATTTGAGGCTCCCCTGCCGGATGATCTTGAAAATGTTTTAAACGACATGGGCAGGTCGCGACCTGCCTCTACAGTTTAATATCGGTTATTTCTACCATCGTGTAATTTTGCCTATGTCCCTGCGTTTTCTTGTGCCTTTTTT
>CAYHVY010000025.1:0-1388 GCA_964360095.1 uncultured Candidatus Peribacteria bacterium
GATTATGCGGGTCTGTGCCGTGAAGGAATTCTTCCAGATTTGTAAGCCCGTCTCTGTCCGGATCTTTATCGGCATCATCCGGGTCTTCCGGATTGAGACCATTTTGAAGTTCCCAGTAATCCGGCATAAAGTCACCGTCACTATCAACAATGGAACAATCATAAGCAGTCAAAACACGGTTTGCCATGGCGATAAAAGCGCTGCGGCTCACCAATTGATTGGGACGAACAGCTTCTTCTTTTGTCACAATAAATGGTGTGAGTACGCGGCTCTTTTCTTTAAGATACGGAGTTAAATCCTGGGCAATTTTCAAATAAGGTAGATAATACGGTTCTGTGCGAGCAATTTGACCCATTTTAATAACACCTTTCTTTTCCAGCGCTTCCAAAATGATTTTTACGGCTTCGGCACGGGTAATGTTGGCTTCCGACTTAAACGGCGTTTTACCTGTTTTTTTGTCCAGTTCACCCTTATAACCGGTAACAAAACCCTGAAAATAAGCCTCTTTTACCACGCCGTAATACCATGGCAATTGGCCTTTGTTGTAAGGGATATCGCTAAACGGAGATGGTTCTTCATAAGCCTCACTCCGTGGAATAATACAAAAGGTTTTGAGCATGATATGGGCAAATTCCGCCCTTGTAAGGGATTTTTCCGGCTCAAATAATGATTTATTCCAGCGCGGCATGCCCTCAAAAACGCGACGCAGCCACAACCTAAAGATATCTTTGTAATAAGGATGGGATGTGGGAACATCCCTATACGGAAGAAGCAGTTTTTGATCCGTAGATCTGCCAAAGCGCAGCTTTTCACCGTCAGAAATGCCGTCATTGTTATCGGGGAGCGAAGTTTTGGTTTCAGAAAGTTTAAAAAACGACTTAAAGTTTTCTTCATCCAGGATATGAAGTTTTTTTTCTGCCGCATCGGCATTCTCCGCTTTTATGACAAGAAATACGGTTGTCATAACTTTTTGGTCATTATTGCGTTTTATAACGACTCGTGCCGGAAGACCATTTTGTTCAGCGGGCAGGGCTTCTGTGCTATAACGGTCATCTTTCATTAACACGCGGCCGGTTTTTGAATTAATTTCAGCGATAATTTCACCTTTTTCATTTTTGAGAACGGCAATGTTGTTCAAATTGAAATCATTGATGGTAAATGTGCCATTGGCATCAGTAATGTATTTGCCTCTGATAATATTCGCGGATTTTGTTTTTAACGCAGTCAGAACACCCGAGCGATCACGAATAATACCAACAGGAATTTCACTTTCCGGGGGTTTGAGGCTGCCTTTAATGATTCCATTGACAATGCCATCCCCATCCAAATTGATTTCAGGAACCGTGACATGGATGGTGATATTTTGCTGTGAGGTTTGTAAACCTTCA
>CAYHVY010000025.1:1488-13174 GCA_964360095.1 uncultured Candidatus Peribacteria bacterium
TTCAGGAACCGTGACATGGATGGTGATATTTTGCTGTGAGGTTTGTAAACCTTCATTCACAACATTGAGAACGACTTTTCTATCGTTCAAATCAGAATAAGGGCCAAGTTTAAATATTGGATCGTCAAAGTCATTGTTGGCAATTCCGTCACCGTCACTGTCTATTTTTGGATCAAGATCATGTCCAATATTTTTATCATTTGTGAGGTTGCCGTCGCCGTCGCCGTCAACGTTTGGATCTGTATCAATAAAATATTGAAGAATTTTCCCATGCGTATCAAAAGATTTTGAAGCATCAATAATTAACGGCTTAAAAATGGATACTGCTCGCTCCAAAGGTCCGCCATTCGGGAAAGGAGCATCTTTATTTAGACATACAGATGGCGCCAAAAGAACAGTTTCAGATGCGGTATTGAATTTGCCATTTTTATCAAAAGAACGAATTTGAGCGTAATAAAAACCATTTGGAATGGACAATGAAAATGTTGTTTTATCCGGAGGCACTGTAATTTTTTTCATATCATCGCCGGACGCAAGGGCATAGGTAATTTCATATTCGGCAATTGTAGAGACGCATTGCAATACGTCTTTACAATTGCCGGCGGCATCCCACGATAATTCAACGGTATTATTACCGCGTGACGTAACTTCAAAATTATTGACCGCAGGCCAGGTGGACGAATATGCCGCCATATCATTGATTTTCGGCTCGCCGCCATAATAAACGCGCACAGGATTATTTTTGTAATTTTCCTTTAAATATATATTGCCGCCAAAGCTGTATACTATTTCCTGATCACCATCATTGTCCATGTCAACAAAAAGCAGCTGCGAAGGCTGATCTGCTTCATCGGTGTAGTTGATGAGACGCTCATTAACACCCAAATCCTGATTCATGATGAAAATGCCTTTTTCCTGAATGTCCGGCGCTTTTGCGGACGACGCAATATCTGTCACTCCAGTATCTGCTGCCAATAATCTGGAATGTTTCTGGACATTCTTTTTCAGATTTTCACCAAAAGATGTAAGATTTTCATCCATCATTTTAACATTAAGAATTGCTTGTTGACCGGTTTCAGGTAAAGTGGATAGCCCTCCGGGCACTTGATGGCTAGGGCCTCCGCTGCGCTGCGGCCTGGATGACGTTGATTGGCGTGGAACAGACAACGCTGCCAAATAATGGCTTTCTGCAGGTGTTTCCGGCGATACATTATTGCCATATTTTTTTGCTAATTCATTAAATCGCGGCATTTGGGCAATCATTCTCGCAAAACCATCGCCATCCTTTATTGTACCCAGGGTGTTAAAACGGGAATTTTGCTCATCAACATAGGCAATTAAAGTATTGCGGGTGGCCGATAATTTTTTATTAATATCGTTTTGTGGAAACGTTTCAAGCGCAATTTTTCTTTTGATTTCATCGGGAGACCGGTTCAAAAGAGGATCATCGTGTTCTAAAAACCGTTGAGTGGCTACGAGATGTATGTCTTCCTGGATATTGTTGTTGGCACGTAAGCCGCCTGCGCTACTGCTTTTTTTCTCAAGATCCAACTTTATATCTTCCTTTGGCACAAACTTTTTCCCTGTGCTTTCTATGATTGAAGCTCCTTCTTTCAGGATTTTTCCACCTTCTTTTAAAGATTTATTCAGAGCGCCAACCGAATCTGTCGTGATTTCGTTTAACTCATCGGCGATATTTTTTACAAAATCGTACACATAATTAAGCTGCAGTTTAAGGTTGATTGTGCCGGTTATTTCAACGCGATCCAGAAAATCATATTTTATGGGTGGCAATTGCAGCATTGCGCCAAGATCAAGCGGTAAAAGAGGAGTTAAACCGCGTTCAGTCAATTGTTCAACCTGTGTTTTAAGAAACAATTCTGGCACGGAAATAAGACCTTTTCGCAAGAGGCAAAGAATTTTTATCAGTTTTTTGAGTGACAACATGATATTTATAATCGGCTTTGGTAAAGCTGGAATCTTCGGAGGGAGTGGAATATCCGGCAGGGTGGGCAGCGGTAGCGGCGGCAGATCTGGTAAATCAAAATTAATATCCGGCAGATCGGGTAAAAGCGGCATTTGAGGAAGAGCGATTTCTACGGTTGCCGAAGGCACGTCCGGCAAAATAATCCGGGGCAGCTTTGGAAAAATAACCCGTTCCGGAACAAATTTTACATCGGGGAAGGGGATCTTAAGCCCCAACTGGACTTTGGAAAGATCAAGATAAATATCCGGCCATTTCGGAAATGGAATTATAGGCGGTGAAGGAATAATTGCGAACAACCGCAGTAGCATTTCAAGAAGAGTGAACCGCGATGAACTGCATTTATCGCAGGAAGCCTGATAATCCACCATAATATTCAACATCAATTTCCAGGTTTGCAGCATCTCTTTCACTTTCCGGATGGCATCAATCCATGTCAGTACGCGAGTCTGCTGCTTTTTGATATAGCCGCCAAAATACTGCATGATAGCGTCCATGTAGCAGATAATCTGGTAGAGATATTTGCCAAGAACAGTTTTCCAGGCCAGAATTTTGCGCGGCAATGTTTTATATTTTTCCAGGATTTCAAGATTTTTTTCAAGATTACTGAACAGATCGCCAGCATCCAACGTCAGTTTGTCGCATAATGTCTGATGTTTGCTGTCTTTATCGCAACTCCATACTTCTCTAAAACGCTTAATTTCTTCTTTAAAATCTTTTTCCCACTGTTCGGCATCCCGACGCATTTTTTCAATTTCCGTAGCGGTGAGAGCTGGTATTTTGATGGCCACTTCTTTTGCCTCCACCTGAATCAATGGAATGCTGTTAAAAAAGCTCAACAGTTTGCCAGGCGTAGAAAGCACGGCCTTAAAGCCTTTTTCTGAATATTTCAATGGCTTTGTGCTGAAGGCGGGGAAGCTGAGAGCCTTATTTTGACCGGAGCCCGCGCCCTGTCTTGCCCCTTCCTGTGGAATAAAACTCCCTACGAGAGAAGTAGGATCAGGATAAATAAAATAAAAATCCGGCAGATCGGTCAACTTGTTGACTATTTCTGCCACCTGGTCTTCAAACCACTTCGTAATGAAGGCAGGAAAGCTCGGAACACGGAAATTTGTTCCAACCGTCGCCCTGTATTGATAGGAACCAAGCGAGGCGTTGCCGGTCATGCCGCCGGTGGCAGTTCTACCGCTTGAATCAGCGGTTTTTCCCGATGCCACCATGGCGGTGTTGCCCTGGGATTTAATAAAATTATTTGCTTTCGCGAGTCCGGCTTCTATGGTTTTTTGGATGGCCGCGCAGATTCCTTTTGGTAATAAATCGGCTATTTTAAAGGCAAAACATTGCGCCGCCAGATATGGTCCAAGGCATAGTCCCATAGCAAGGCTTCCGGTCAACGTTGGTGAAAGATATAAGCGCACCGAAGTACCCTGGTACGGGCTCGGCGGCCATATGAAAGGAAAAATTGCTCCGAATCCAATCACAGGAAATCCGGGATCAAAAGGGCCGGGAACCCCGTTAACATTGACTAACCCGGGCGTTAAAAATGAAAAATTCACAGGCAATGGAATACAGCCTTTTCCGCACCCCTGCGCGTTTATAAATTCCTGAATTCCATCCTCAATATCGTCCGCATTCAAACTGTCGCTGCTTTTTTCAGCAGGTGTTTCTTTTGCAAGAAGACTGCTGATTTTTCCCACCATTTCAGCGCGTCCCTCATTGGATAAATCCTTGAAGCCGTCTTTTGAAGGCAAGATATCGCCAAGTGGGTTGGTAAGAGCTTTTGGAAGTTTTGGCGGTTCTGGTGGCGGCGAGACAAAAGTATTGTAAGTTATTTGGCCAGTGATCGGGTCTTTTGCCTTTGGATAGAAAAATGTCATGCGACCGCTGGTGTTACCTTCGGGCGTGGCGCCAATTTCAGCGTATCCCGGCAGCGGCGAATATAGCGCGCTTAATTTTTTTCCAACAATAATTTTTACTTTTGGTGTGGATTTTGCCGTTCCCGTGTAGGTCACAGTGCGGGTTTTCCCTTTAGGAAGGGTTAAACCGCTGATAACATATGGATATGTACTTTGGCCGGTCTCCGTAAATTGCATTTTTTCAGCTCCGCAATCCGCACAGCGAAAGCTATCTTTTTGAACATCCATGTTTGACGGAAAAACATCACTGAACATGAAATTTTTCAGGTCTTTTGAACCCGTATTTTTGAATGTAAGCGTATATTCAATTTGATCATTTAACGCGATAGTATTGAATGGAGGAGTAAGGTCTTTAGCTCTTTTTTCCGAAGTGGCAAGATTACTGTCAAGATCAAGATATAGAAAAGACTGTACAATGCCGGTATCAGCCAGATTGAGATCAGCAAAATTTTTGCCGTCATCCGGATTTTTATCATCTTTTTTTGGCATGCCGGCATAAGCCACCAACACCTCTGTTTTGAGATTGGCTGTCTGGTCAATATGTATTCCAAGAGAACCAAGCTTTTGACCATCTGGGTCAATTTGCCCCTTGCGATTCCAGAAAATCCATATGTCGCCGGCATCATCGGAAACTACAAGATCAGGAAAACCGTCGTTATTGAGATCAACCGCCTGAAGACTGTGAATGCGATTTTTATCCGTAAAAGGTTTGAGCGGCAGATATTTTCGGCGGAAGCTGCCTTTGTTATTTTCATACTCGCTGATGCAAATTTCGCCTTTGCGGCAACTTTCTTTTGAGGCGATAATAAAGTCTTCCCAACCATCCTGGTTAATGTCGGCATTGGTAATGCCCGTTATTCCGCCGGGAATATCCATGAAAATTCCCTTATCTATAAAACGGGGATTTCCTTTATTATTTTGCAAAAGGCGGATTTTCCCGTCCTCATAACCGATAAAAATATCCTTCAGACCGTCATTGTTATAGTCGGAAAGGGTCAATGTTTTAATTGGCACATCGCCAAAATATATTTCTTTCCCGATATCTTTGGTAAAACCTGTTTTTGACGCATTGGCCTTATTGTTTATGCGTACAGTCGGGTCGCCCAAAACAACGCCGATTTCAGAACTATACGGCATATTGGCTTCACCAACGGAATTCCCGGCCGCAAAGAGAAGCATATGCTTGTTTTGTCCCTGAAACCCGACACCTTGTTCTTCGGGACCTGCTTCCAGTGAAACGTAATTCAGTCCCGGCGCCTGGCTCTTGGGCATCTCCTGTGTTGAATCAACAAGCGCCAGGCCGCGCGCGGCCTGGCTTGAATTTCCCGAAAATGTTTTTTCAAAGTGAAAATTTCCTTTTGAACGGAGCAATCGTATGTTTACACCATTTTCATAAACGGCCCGTTCGTCAAAAACAAAATTTTCAGGTAATTGACGTACATCCTTTTCAAATGAATACATGAATGTAATTTTTGCCACGTCCGTCGCCTTATCAGCAATTTTTAATGTGAGAAAACGGTTGTTATTATTTCCATTTTCATTTGTTTCTTCGGCCAGTTGAAGGATAAAATCAGGATTTACGATCTTGACGCTGCCGCTGTGAAAAACCCGCAACGCTTCGTTGCCGGATTTAAGTATGCTTACCCCATCAGTAAGTTGCCTCAAACTATAATCGTTTGATTTTGCCATGTTTGTGACAAAAATACCTTCCTGCGCAGTGATTGATTTGGTATTTTCCCGTAGGGACGATTGCTGTAGAGATGATTCATGAATCGTCTCTACAGCAATCGTTGCCTTGTTTTGCGGTTTTAAAACCATAAAAACTTCCGCAATATCTTCTTTTGTTACGGAATCACTCACGACAAGGCGATTTGGATTTGCGCTACTCTGTCCTGCAATTACGCGAAGCTTTGTACTATCCGGATCAAAAAGTGTTATTTTGCCATTAGCGTTAACATCAACAAGTTTCAAAAACGACTTCGGTTCAGTCAAAAGGCTGATAGCGCTTTGGGTGGTTCCGGAAAAGACAAACCAGCCCCCGAAATAATTTTCACTTAAAACGTTCCCAAAGGCGGCTCCAAGCATGGAAACAAAAAGAACATGCGGCGAAATTTCTCTTAATTTTTCGGCCCGCAATATTTTTACGGATTCCAATTCCAAAGAAGCGCCCTGTAATCCGGGACTGCCGACAACAATATGGAGAAGGCCTGTCGTATTTGTAGCGCGCAATTTTATTTTTGCAATGCCGTTTTTGGCTTTCACCAGGGTCGGCCCATCAAACTCGCCAATTTTTTTTGTTCCCGGGGTCAGTCTGAATTCAATAAGAGTTTTATTATCGCCTGCCGCAAAATTGTCGTCAGCGTCATGAAGTTTGGCCGTAAGCTCCACGGCATCGTCGGCGGAAAGCGTTTTTTTATTTGCGGTCACAATAATTTTCTTCGCCGGTTTTGGGGATGTTGTCAACGTTTTTGCTGTTGTGGAAATGCTTTCAGAGGATGTCATAACAATTTCAGGACGGGACAGAACAACCGTTTGACCGGTGATCGTTTCAAACATTCCTTTTATCGTAATATTTCCAGTTTCAGTTTTTGAAGTCAGAATAAGGTCATACGCTCCGTTGAAACTGCTCATCTGGATACCTTCTTTTGTGAGATCTTCGTCCCTTGAAGTGTCCAGAAAACCCGGTCCCTCAATCACAAATGTGAGCTGATAAGAGCCATTGTTGATTAAATTATCATTCGCATCCCTGAGTTCGGCATGAATGTTTGTCGTGGAAAGCCCGCCACTGTTTATAGTGGAGGATTTTGGACGCAAATCAATTTTGGCGGGCTCCAGAGATGTTATAGAAAGAGGTTTTTCTTCAGAGGCAAATATTTTGCCCCTTAATTCAGCGGTTACTCCAATTTCGCCGGCTTTTTTTGTTGAATACAAAACGCTATATGCGACTCCATCTTTTGTTTTGACTAATTCCGGCTCAATTTTGGCATAATCGGCATATACAGGGGAAGTCAGTTTAAATTCCATAATACCGCCATTGACGGTTTTATCCACATTGCCATTTTTATCCAGTACAGAAGCCTTCAGAATAAGAGTGCTTTTGGAATCAGCCGGAATCGCATCGGCAAATTCTATTGAAGACACATCTTCAATATCAACAGTGTCGGTTTTGCTGTAAACGTTACGTTTGGAAGAGGTTTTTTGGCTTGCAGTCGGCGCAGATAGGGAACGCAGATCTGTGTTTTTTACACGCGTGGCGCTTCCTGCATTCACCGATTTTGTTTCTGTTTGCTTTTCCATGCTTCCATTTTTTTCTTTTTGAGGTGATTTTTGCGCATCAGGCTGACAATCAAATCTTTCAATAAATTTTGCCGCCATGATGGCAAATTCAACACGCGTCATGGGCGCTTCCAGCCATTCGCGAGTATTTTTAAAATTATTCGGATAAAGATGTTCTTTCTGCGCCGTTAAAACATAATTGTGATACCAGGGTCTGCCGACCAATATTTCCTGAACAAAAACAAGGCGATTTTTTGGATTTTGCCGCGCTGTTTCCAGAATCACCTTGGTTGCTTCCGCGCGACTGATAGGAGCTCGCGGCACAAAAAATCCTTTTTGACTGCCCCCCTGATAACCTGAAACAATTTGCCGGTTTTTTGCGTCTTCCACGCAATAAAGTAATGCAGGCGTGAAATTTTTATCAGGGAATGGCTGTTTTTGATAGACCGTATCAACAGATTGTTTGATATTTTCCGGAAATTTTGTGCAATAAATGCAATTGGCATATAGATTCACCTTTGTGAACTCTTCGCGGGTAATGGGTTGATTTGGCTTAAAAGAGCCATCTCCATAGCCTTCCAACACGCCGCGCTGCACCAGCTTCATTACTTCGTTAAAACCTTCGCTTTTGGGGTCAAGATCTTTAAATACTATTTTTTTATCCTTCTGCTTTGTGGCGACAGCAGAGACGGTTTCCTGCTTTTGAACCGGCCCGTTTTCTTTTTTTTGAGCAGAAGTCTGTGCGGATGTTTTTTCATTATTTTTATCTTCAGTAACAAATTCCGTGGACGACTTTAAAAAGGCAATATCCTGTTTTTTTTGGTAAGTAACCAGGGTAATTTTTGCCTTTGTTGAGGGAGCTTTTGATTTTACAGTTTTTGGTTCGCCCGCGGTGGCTTCTTTTTTGACAGCGCTTTTGCTTGTTCCAAAACCCCCGTCTCCATCATCTGTAGAAATTGCTTTTCCGGATCCTTTTGAGCCAATTTTCTTATCATCTTTATCAGAAAGCTTGCAAACCGGTTCTGTCGGAGCAGTTGTGCTTAATTTTGTTGTGGTTTCTTTGATCCATTTTGTGATTTCCTGAAACCATTTTGTAATGATAATGCCATCTTCGCCCTTTTCTTCGGTTGAACCTGCATCTTTTGATGAGTCACCGCTCGGCGGCAAACCTGGGGGCAGAGATGCAGCCTCATAATTTGCCAAATACTCTGAGTCCGTTTCTTCTCCCGGAAAGTCTCCATTAAAGCGCATCTGCAAGGTATCGGAAGTTCCTTTACCCACCAGATATAAAGCTTCATATCCATTTTTTATCTTTTCAATAAACGGATTCTTTGCAGAGCCAAGATATTTTTCAAATACATACACATGTTTTTCATCAATATTGGCATCACGCCAGGTAAAAGCATCGGCCAGCGCTTCCGCGCTGGCCTTCAACAGGGCATTTTTTTTGCCGCCACTGGCGGGATCAAAAAGGTCTTCACTTCCACCTGCAATTTGCGACAAACTTCCTCCAATTGGCACATAATCGGCCGCCGCCGAAGTATCAACATTAAACCCGTTCATTCGGGCTATTTCCCGTAATTCATCTTCAAGCTTTTTCAGGCGGCTCAAAAAATCATCATAGGATTTTTCTCCAAAAACATTGGGATACATAATTTTTCTAAAATTCCCCGTTTTGTCCTGGAATGTAACATGGCGGGGGTTATCAACCGGCAGGGAAGCCGCCACGCCGATGCCTTTCTGCGCCTCTATGGTTTCAGGAGTCGGTTCCTTATGAAAAATTATGCTGGGAACAAAAATTGGCGTGCCAGTGACAAAATCTTTTACAGGCAAGGCCTCAACCTCAAGATTCATTCTCTGAATTCCTTTAAAAGCATCATCTTTGAACGTATAGGACTTGGTTGTTTTTAACAGTCGTTCACCGATCTGTTGCCAATCGTTCATTGTAATGCCATATTTTGAATCACTTTCTTTCGTGTTATCAATTTTCCCGTCGCCATCATTGTCTTTTCCGTCAATAAGCCCAAATTTGTTTAAAACATCGGCAAAAGTTATTTTCAAACCAACTTTGTCAAAAAGTATAATATTTTCCGCTGACTGATAGGGGGACGCGGGTTGCGGAATTTTTGCAATTTCTTCTTCGTTGTTTTTTTTCTCCGCCACCTTTTTTCTATATTCATCAACTTCTTTTTTGTAAGCCTCAAAGCCTTTTTTTTCCTTAAAATCAAAACATGAACGATGGTTTACAGCGCTGTCCGGAAGAGTTCCGGCAAGGACCTGTCTTGTTCCGTTTGGGTCAAAAAGCGGCACTTTTGCGGCATATGGAAAACAGCGCGCGGGTCGTTCAGAATTGCTCCCGCTACACCCGGCATCATCTGCTACTTCCTTTGCGAGTGGATTAAATGTCCGCAGCGACACTGTCATCTGTGTATTCTTCCCCGTGCCATCATCAGAGCCGCGATAAAGGTTGCACTCCAGCGCCGATTTTATATTTTCAGAGGTTGTTATCCGCTTCCCATTTATCCACATTGTCTCAAAAGATCCTTCTTTATGGGTAGCAAAATTAACAAAATCAGTTGGAGAAAGCGGATATGTTATAGAATCGATAGAGGAGGCCAGCGTGCCACTTACTTTTGACTGCGCCAAAAGTAAAATATTGCTCTGTAATTTATTCGCGAATTCATCAATTTTCCTTTCAAGCGCATCATTGACCAATTTTAAATAACGGGATGTGTATTCATCTTTTATGCTTATAAGAGCGGGCATGCTGTGTACATCGCTGCGGTTTGCGCCAGACGTATCTTTATCTTTAACTCTGTAGCGCCCAGTCGCGTCCACAGAGTTATTCATATTCGCCAAAAACTTGTCAAAAAGCTCCACATAGCGCTTCGCGAAATTCATGACGAGTCGTTTACTTTGAATATCCGGCAAAGTGTCCAGCGCCATATTAGCCGCCGTCGCTGGATCCGGGTCGGGATAATCCAGCTTACTGCCGTCATCCAGCCAAAATTTCGGCGACAAAGGAAACGGATCCAGTCGCGGAAAAGGGATCCCTCCTTTTGAAAAATCCAATGGAAAACTTAAAGGATTTTTAGGATTTGTTGGTTTATTAAATCCACCAGGAAGTTTTATTCCGGCAAAAAGCTCATAGCCGTTCGGATAACGATCCATGTCAAAATCCAAAGCTCTTGAATTTTTTAGAATAACACAAAGCTTGTCGCATGGAGCAACCGGGTGCAATTGGTCATCAGTCAGACCATCCTCTTTTAACTGTTTATTATTTTGAGCCAGAAATTTTTGAGCCAGGAATTTAGTAAAACGCTGGTACGAAAAATCCTCCCAGTGCGTCAAATAACGCAGGTAACTGGCAAAACCATCTTTATTCATGCTTTTAAACTCATTTACAAGGTCAGCCATAAAAATTTTCGGAGCTTTTAACCCTGTTTCAGTGGTCGCAAAATCAGAAAATTCTTTTATGCCCAAATGGTAAAGGTGGTTTTTATCAAAATAATTTGCGAGCAGTTTGCGCCCTTCGTTTCCCTTTAAAGGAGGCTGTATGACACCATGCCAGATTTCCGCTTTCGGAAACTCTACCTTGGTATTTGGTAAAAAATCACCGCTTTCCGCGTCAAAAATATAGGTTTTATCATCAAAATCCGTGTAAGGCAGCATACTTACAAAGCGGTTTCCTTTTTTGTTGACTACAGGCAGTGGCACATCTCCAATCAGAACCACCCCAATCAATTTATTTTTTTCATCTTTTGAGGAGTCACCCTCGCGGTACAGTTTTTCCAGCATTGTGGCAATCTGTTCTGTTTTCGCGTTTTTATCCGCTTTAATTATGAGGGATTTTGTATATTCCTGTGCGCTCTGGACATCCGCCGCGTAGCGGCGGATGCGTTCGGATAGCGTTTTTGCCTGCAATTTTTCATTGTAAGCCGGGTAAGAAGGCGTGTACTGCGCGTCTTCCTGCATTAAATTTCTTTCCACCAAAATTGCCACAACGCCCCACTGCGTTTGCGCGGCTGTTTTTGTCACGATATCGGACTTGCTTGCCACGGCCGCTGCGCTTTTTTCTCCAAAAAATGCCGGCGCGGCCTGCACAAGCGGAACCTCGGCAATATAAAATATCAATGTCATCAAAATTCCAGCCGCAATAATTTTGTGTTTGTTTTTTTGCATGAATTTTTGCTTTTTATTATTCTTTATATTTTAGCAAAAAACTACCTTTTTTGACATGCAATTTGGCTCATAAGCATCAACTAAAGCCTCTTTCGGCGCATTTTAAATTGACATATAAAATATATGTATTTTTATTACTATAAACCAGGAAATAATTTATAAAAACTTATTTTAATTTGAAAATAAGATTATTTTACTATCATATAAACATCATATTCAGGTGGTTTTGCCGGCATGAGAACAGGAATTTTACTAATCGAGTTGCAGAGATGATTACCATTATTATAATTATAATTACCCACGATATAACCCGTTTCATCAGCAGTAA
>CAYHVY010000026.1:0-1058 GCA_964360095.1 uncultured Candidatus Peribacteria bacterium
GATTGTTTTAAAGATTTCTTTGCTTCTATCTCTAATTCCTTCACCTCACGATCAAAGTCGGAAATATAGTTTTTATCCTGCATAACGCGATATTTTTCGTATTCGCCCAAAGCAAGTACTTCAGCAACTTCGTGAGTAATTTTTCCGGCATTACTCAAAATTTGTCGTTCATTGAATTTTAGAAACGCATCCAGTTTTGATACCCAGTCTTTCATGTACATAATAATCCCTCGTTTCGCCTGCATTTCTGCATAATCAAGGTACATAGTTACGATTCTATTGAGGTGATCGAGTTCCGTTTCGTTCAGATAGTTTTTGGCGATAACAACATCGGACTCTCTAATTCTGCCCTTTGGGGAGTTTTTCCAAACAGTTAATCCCATATGGGCCTTTGTACTATCCGCCCTTTCATAGATGATCTCTGCGGCAGTTTTACCTGTCATGGCAAAGTGAAGTTTATTTTGCACGGTTGCAAAAAAATTTTTGGTAATGTCGTTGTCTGGGGAATAATCTGCGCTGCATTGCGCGTAAATATCGGTTATTTTGTGATACAAGCGCCTCTCGCTCGAACGAATATCGCGAATTCTTGCAAGTTGCTCTTCAAAATAATCATGTCCAAAAATGTTGTTTGGATTTTTGAGCCGCTCATCATCCATGGTAAATCCCTTGATGATGTATTCTTTGAGTCTTTCCGTTGCCCAAATGCGAAACTGTGTAGCTAAACTGCTGTTTACTCTATAACCAACAGAAATAATAGCGTCCAGGTTGTAAAATTCGACATCTCTGGTTACTTGTCTTTCACCTTCCGTTTGAACTTGTGCAATTTTTGCACAGGTTGCTTCTTTGTTGAGTTCTCCTTCGTTAAAAATATTCTGTAAGTGCTTGGTAACAACACTTCTTTCAACCCCGAATAATTCGGCAATTTTTGCTTGCGTAAGCCAAATATTTTCATCTTTCAAGAAAATCTCCACCTTCACTTTTCCGTTTGGCGTAGTGTAGAGCAAAAACTCAGTAAAACTATTATTTGGCACGATTTGTCGAGTTTTCTTTTTCATAAT
>CAYHVY010000026.1:1158-12611 GCA_964360095.1 uncultured Candidatus Peribacteria bacterium
AAGCCCATGAGCGTCTTTGGTAAGGGAGGTAAAATCATTCATAAGCTCTTTCATGCGTGCATCAAAATCCACATCACTCAGTTCTTTTTCCACAATTTCAACATAACGGCCAGGATTGAGCGAGTAATCGTTTGTGCGCACATCATCCAGCGTCACGACTTTGCATCTGCCTTTCATGTTCTCGTACTTTTCGTAACCCTCTTCGCCTCGATAACGCCGTACAATGGCGGCAATTTCCTGTATCTGTGCATCCGTCCATGTGCTATCTCTATATCATCGGGAATTTGGTTGAAGTTTTTTAGAAGAGTGATGAGGATTCTGCTGTTTTCGTCTGCTTTTTTGGAAAGTTCCGTGTAATCCTGTGGCAGAACACCCGCAAGATCGCTATTTTCGGCCTCAATCGCTTTCATGGCTTCATTAATGGCTTTTCCGATGTTTTCACCCTCAGCAAGGCTCATAAGGTGCGAATATGTCGCGGTTTCTGGAATGTAGAGTACGCCTTTTGATTTATAGTCATCCGGCGTTACAGAGCGCATGCGGGTGGATTGAGTTTGGCTTCGTTCTCTCTCAATTTGAGCTTTGGCCCTTTTGAAACGCACATCGGCAAACTTGAGGAAAATAAGTCCCAAAATCGGCTCGGTTATTTCATTGAGTTTAAGGCTTCCATTGGCGCGAAGTTGTTCAGCTGCCGCCCAGAGTTTTTCTTCAAGCTGTTTCCGATGGGTTGTCATAGACATATTGCTTGCAATAAAATACAGAGGCATCTTACGCAAAAAGCCTCGGTAAAACAACCGCTTCTCTTCGCCAATCTCCCTTACATATCGCCTTTTTTTCAGCTCAGCCGTAAAATGAAACTGAAAATAACTATTAACAGGTTCCCGGCCATGGTTTCACATGGTTTCACATGGTTTCACGCCCCCTTGTCAAAACTTACAAAACTCCTAAACTGGGGGCATGAGGAGTTATTTTATTCTACTGCTGGTTTTTTTGACGGTGGTTTTTTTATTTTCGGGATGCGTGATGGAACAGAACGGCGCAGCATCTAGCCAAAAAAACCTGATTACACAAAATGTCGCGCCGGATAAATGGCAAAATGTTGCCGCCGGTCTTGATTACAAAGATGTCAATGTATCACAGAATCTTGCAGGGGACGATCGCGACCGTCCCCTGCAAGATGGCCGTCCACTGCTGAATTTTTTGCTTGCGCGCGTTGATCCTGAAAAATTCGTTTTTCGGATCTATCAAAATAAAAATGCAGGAAAAACAATCCAGGAAATTCATCAGAGTATCGGTTCTTTATTGACTTTTAATGGCAGTTTTTTTGATGAAAATTTCAAAGCCATTGGTTTACTTATTAGTGAAAATAAAAAATTCAATAATTTTTCCCGCGCAAAACTAATGAATGGGGTTTTTGCTCTTAACAAAGACAATAAAGTTAAGTTTTATTATCCACCCCGTGATATTTCCAGAAAAGATTATGATTTCGCCATCCAAAATGGACCTGTGTTAATTGATCAAAACGGCCGGATTACAATTCATAGCGAAACCGGTCAAAAAGCCAGCAGAACAGCCATCGGGCTTGATAAAAATGGAAATGTCATTATCATTGCCATAAAGCAAAATCTTTTCAACAGCGAAAATGCCGTATCGCTTGCTCAATTTGCCAATTTGCTCAAATCTGCGCCTGAATTGAAAATTCTTGGCCTACGTTCTGTTTTGAATCTGGATGGCGGAGCCTCAACCGGCATCATGATCAATAATCACTATTTACCTGAACTAAGCCAAGTTCAGAATGTTGTAACTGTTTTTAGAAAGTATGAAAACAACAAATAAACACATTTTTGTCATCAGCGACCTTGAAATGGGTAAAAAAGATCAGATGGACGATTTTTGCGATGATGACGCATTGGTCAAATTTCTCAAGTTTATTGGGGCTTTTACAGTGTCAAAACCTGTAACATTAGTGTTAAACGGCGATATTTTTGATTTTCTAAAAATGGATCATCGCGGCAAATATTCACGTTATATCACTGAGGAAATTTCTTTATGGAAATTGGAACAGATCCTTCAGGCTCATGCTTCAGTTTTTGAGGCCATGAGAGATTTTGTTAATCATCCTATGGTAAAAATTATTTTTGTTATCGGTAATCATGATGCCGACCTTGTTTGGCCGGCGCTACAAAAGAAATTACGACTTGTTCTAAATCAAAATGAGCGAGTTGAATTTACTTTTCATTTTGACGAGGAGACTCTCCATATTGAACATGGAAATCTGGTTGATCCGTTTTTTGCTTTTGATTGGCGCAAACCAATCATACGTTACCGCGGAGAAGCGATACTGAATCTTCCTATTGGCAGCCAGATTGTTAGCCAGCATCTTGTTCCGGTTAAAAAAAAGTTCCACCGCGAAGAACGCTTATACCCAAGGAGCGCGGCCTTCAGCCATAGTCCTGAATTTGAGCAGGAAATAAAAAATCTATTGTATCATCAGAGCTGGAGAGTTTTTCTTATTGAGCCTTTGCTTCATCTTGGCGATCCGACCTACCGCATCCCGTATATTTCCATTTTAAAGTTTGTTTTTCGTCACGGAATAAGCTTCATCTGCGATGAAGCGTTTCTTGATTTGAAGAAGTTGATCAAAGCACATTCGTTCGCAAAATTTTTTGTCCTCTCGCACACGCATGCCATAAAAACATTTCATTTTCGGAAACGACGCATACTTATTACAGATACCTGGCGTAACGAATACAATCTTTTGACTAAAAGAAAAAAAGAGCACACCTATGCCGAAATTTCCATCAAAAATGGCCAGATTGAAAGCATGGAGCTCAAAGTGTTTTCGGCAGAAAAAGAACGTGGCCACAAAAAAATTCAACAGGACCCCGTGACTTACAGTACCGCAAAGCTCGGAGTGTAGCGCAGTTGGTAGCGCGCAGCGTTCGGGTCGCTGAGGTCGTGGGTTCGAATCCCGCCACTCCGACCAATCAAAAACGGGTAACATAATCATATACCTGCCACATTGCCTTTCCGCGGTGGCTGATTTTATTTTTTTCAGCTTTAGAAAGGGCCGAGTACACTTTATCAGAACCTTCCGGTTTAAAACAGGCGCTCAGGGGCAATCCCGGGTACAATTTGGCCTCAAGCTTTTTTGTGATTGATCCATAAGTTTCGCCCCTAAAAAGCGTTTCCCTGCCACTTTCATCAACAATTGCCGCGCAACAGACGAATTTTGCGCCCCTATCCATTTCAGGAATCTCACGCATCACTTTAAGAAAATGGGCAATCCACTCCTCATCACTGGCCCCTTCGCCGGCGCCCCAGCGCCGCGTCTTAATTCCAAGTTCATCTTTCAAAGCGTCTACAACAATACCCGAATCTTCAGCTATCGTGGGCAAATTTGTTAATTTCGCATAATGACGGGCTTTCCCCAAAGCGTTTTCTTCAAAAGTTTCGCCGTTTTCTTCATAAAAAGAATGAATACCAAGGTTGTCCAATGAAAGAATTTCATATGGCAATCGCCATAAAACTTCCATCATTTCAACAAACTTACCATTATTTGAAGTCGCGATCAGGATTTGCTTTTGTTTTGGGGACATACTGAATAAAATAGAGACACTTGAAAAATGGCTTTTTCATATTAACATGCGCAATCAACGAAAGAAAAAAACTTTGTTTATCATAAAATCACTCCTGGATCTGGACCCTCTTATTGTATTTTTCACCACTTTTGTCATCTACCTCCTTACGGCCTACCCCAACGTCGCAACTGAAGATGCTGGTGAACTGATTGTGTCCGCAATAAAGCCAGATGTGGCGCATCCTCCAGGCTATCCAACTTATGTGCTTATTGGGAAACTTTTTTCTTTGCTTGTTCCGTTTGGCAATATGGCCTGGCGCATCAATATCATGTCTGGTTTTTTTGGAGCTTTGGCTGCGACGCTTTTATATTCCCTCCTAAAAAAAACAATAAAAAACGATCTTATTGCATTTGCCGCCAGTATACTCTTTGGTTTCGGCAATATTGTCTGGGGACAGTCCAACCGCGCTGAGGTGTACACTTTAAACACTTTCTTTTTGATTCTGGTGATATACCTGTTGTATCACTGGAATATTTTCCAAAATAATCATTGGCTGTATATTACTGCTTTTGTTTATGGTTTGAGCCTGGGCAATCATCATTTGATGTTTTTGGCCTTACCTGCAATTGTGTTTTTTATTTTGTTAAAGAACTGGAAAATTATTGTGAAGCCGAAAATCATTGTCAGCGCGCTTTTTTGCTTTCTTTTGGGATTGTCAATATATGCCTACCTGCCCTTACGCACCTATTTCGCGCCTTACGACAACCCCGCTTACATTGAACACCGCGGTCTGTACACATGGAACAATTTTTTTAATTTTGTGAACAGGAAAATTTACGGCGAAACAATTGCCACTCCCACAATTCAACTTACCCAAGCGGTTCAGGCCGCAAAATCCAGACATATTCCACTGTTTTTAGAAAACGTAAAAGATTTCTTTGTTTATTATGGAAATATTTTTATCAAAAACAATAAAAATGGATTTTTTGCGCTGCTGCGCATTCTTATCCAGGAATATTTTTATTTACCGGTTTTCTTTTTCATTCCGGGTTTTTACATGATGTTCAAAAAAGACTGGCGATGGGGAGCTTTTATAAGCGCTCTCTTTCTTTCATATATTTCTCTGTTGCTGATTTTTATTGCCGTAGAACCAAATGCATACACATTTTCCTATTCCAGCGAACATCCGTTTTTTATCCCTGCCCTTCTGATTGCATCTATCGTTCTGGGGCACGGTTTTGCCTGGTTGAAAGAAATTGTATACAGGACAATCCCAGTAGCGAACAAAAATTTTTGTTCGCTACTGGGATTGTCCCTGCTTTTGATGCTGCCGTTTATTGCCATCGGTAAAAATTTCACGGTCAATAATCAAAGTGGTAATTATATCGCCTACGATTTTAATCGCAATTTGCTTGAGAGCATGCCGTTGAACGGTTATCTCATTTCAACCGGCCGCGACAACATGACTTTTCCCCTGTATTATCTGCAAAAAGCTGAGGGCATCCGCAAAGATGTTCATGTGGAAATTTATTATTTTACGGTTCCCATTGACGAAAATTATCTTAAAGCAAAATTGAAAGAAACCGGTGAAAAGACAATTTTCATTGATATATTGCCGCCAAAATACAATGGCACATATTTACAACCCTACAATTACATTTATCAATATGGAGATGGCGGGAATTTGCCGTCTCCAAAAATATCTGATTTCCAATTGCGCGGCATACGCGGAAATCTTGCATATGCCGATAATTGTCTTAAAAACATGCACTTTATCAAACTGGCGATCTTAAATCATCGTAATCCTCAAGAATATGAAAATTGTTATCGTTCTTCCAACCTATAACGAAAAAGAAAATATCGGGAAAATAATCGCCAGCCTTGAAAAAATTTCCAAAAAGCTGACACAATGGCAGATGGATATTTTGGTTGTTGACGACGATTCGCCCGATGGTACCAGTGAAATTGTCAAAAAATACCAGGGGCAATGGAAAAATCTGCATTTGCTAAAGGGGCATAAAAAGGGTCTTGGAGAAGCGTATAAAAGGGGTTTTACGCACGCGCTAAGAAATCTGCGGCCAGATTATATTTTTCAAATGGATGCCGACTTTCAGCATAATCCCAATGATATCAGGTATTTTCTAAAAGCCGCAGAGCAGGGATATGATTTTATTATTGGTTCGCGCTACGTCCCCGGCGGGGATTGTCCAAATTGGGAATTTAAACGAAAAATTTACTCATGGTTCGCGAACACTGTTGCCAGAATCATTGCCGGCATCCACAAAATCAACGATTGCACATCCGGATTTCGCTGTATTTCCGCAAAATTCTTGAGGAATATCAACTTCAAAAAACTACTCTCAAACGGTTTTGGGTTTCAATTAAGCCTGCTGCACGCCGCTCAAAAAAAGAAATTAAAAATTATTGAAATTCCAATCCATTTTTATGCGCGTAAAAAGGGGATATCAAAGCTTGGGAAAAAGGATATGGTTGAATTTTTCATCAACGCCATGAAATTACGTTTTAAGCGCTATTAAGTGTACTTTCCAAACACCCTCTAAGGCATGTCAACAAAAATTTCCATTATTATTCCATCCGCGCCGGAACGCCGGGCTACCGGGATTTTAAGCAACCTGATTGATGTGAAACCGGCCAAATGCGCGTTTGAAATCTTCATAATTAAGGGAACATGGCCGCCCCTACAGCGCAATATTGGCATACAAAAAGCCGCCGGGGAATATATATTCTTCTTTGATGATGATGTAATAATTCCAAAGGGAAGTATGGAAAAAGCTCTGGAGACGTTTCAAAAAAATCCCCGTACCCAGGCTGTAGGCGGACCAAATCTGACACCAAAAAACAGCAGTTTTATGCAACAATGTTTTGGACATATGCATGCTTCGCCCTTTGCAGGATTTAAAACAGTCACGCGTTATCGGATTTCAAAAAATCTAAAAAAAGTTAATGAAAATAATCTCACAACGTGCAATTTGGCGTTTCGCACGAAAATTTTGAAGGAAAATCATTTTCGCACTGACTTTTACGCTAACGAGGAGAATGAGCTGCTTGGACGAATTCTACGCAAAGGAAATCTTTTAGCCTACAATCCTGATTTTATTGTTTACCATGAGCGCCGTAAAAATATATGGCAGTACATAAAGCAGATTTTCAAGTGGGGAGAAGGAAGAACGCAACATTTTCTTAAAAGACCCGCTCATTTTAAACCTGTTTTTTTCATTCCATTATTATTTTTATTTTATCTGCTCGGTATTCCGTGGCTTCATTCCAGACTTTATTTTATGCCGTTTTTTCTTTATATTTTTCTGGCTCTATTATTCACAGCGCGTATTGCCTGGACAGAAAAAAAGATGGCATATTTCATGGCTCTACCGTGGCTGTTTTTCATTACGCACGCAACGTATGCCGCTGGAACTTTATCTGGATTTGCAACTGTTTTTATAAGAAAAAAACTACCGGACGAAAAAGATTTCCATGTAATCAAAATTGATATTAATTAAGTATGTTGCCCCCATGAAGCCAAAAATAAGCGTTATAATGCCTGTTTACAATGCCGAAAAATATTTGGAGGAAAGTCTTACAGGCATTTTAAATCAAAGTTTTAAAACTTTTGAATTTTTAATAATGGACGACGGCTCCAACGATAAAAGTGTTGAAATATTGAAAAAACATGCTCAAAAAGACCGGCGCATTCAGCTTTTTCATCAAGATAACAAAGGTATTGCTGAAAGTCTTAACGCGCTAATTGATAAAGCAAATGCCGATATCGTCGCCAGAATGGATGCCGATGATATTGCGGATCCGGAACGTTTTAAAATTCAATACGCGTATCTTCAAAAACATCCAAAAACGGTTTTGCTTGGGTCATTTGGAGAGCTTTCGCGAGACAATAAAATTCTCGGAACCAATACCGCTTTTCAGGAAGACTTTATGAATCGCTGGTTTTTAAGCCTCTTTCCGCCATTTTTACACAGTTCCGTCATGTACAGAAAAAATGCTTTTGTAAAAGCCGGCAGATACCGCAAAGAATATGAACCCGCGGAAGATTATGACTTATGGGTAAGAATAAAACGCTTTGGGAAAGTAGAAAACATGCCTCAAATACTCACGAAAATGCGTATAACGCCGGGCAGCATCTCGGGAAGAAACTGGCGCAAACAAATAAAAACACGCGACGGGATTGGGTTGCTGAATCTGAATGACATTTACAAACACAATGAAATTCCGCAAATTCAAAAAATACAAAAAGCATTAAAAAGATATGATCTGGATGCGCACAAAAAATATGTCATGGGAAAAATTTGTTGCAAAACGGCATGCTTTCTCATTCAAAAAAATGAATATCAAAAAGCTCTGCCGTTTTTGAAATATGCTTTACAATTGGACAAAAAACGCCTTCTTGACGCATTGCCAAACATGATTTTAGGCAAATTCGGTATGGCATATCTGATTTCCGTGGATTATTCCCCGCACATAAAAAAATTGGCGACAAAAATTCATTGGTTCAAATAAAATATTTCATCCATCTAAAATTGTCCCTAAAATTGTCCGCCTATGAATGATTTAAGTTCAAATTATACCGAACGCATAACAAAAAACAGTTCCTGGGCGATGGTGAATTTTATCCTCACAGGCACAATTTATTTTATTGTTTCGGTATTGCTGGCGCGCTATCTGGGCAGGGAACAATACGGGGTTTACGCCTATTTTATGTGGTTCATTTCCATTGGCGCGATCTTGGGTGGTTTTGGACTCAATCAAACAATGACAAAATATCTGCCTGATTATTTTTTTTCAAAGGATGCGCCTTTTGGGCGCGGCACTGTATTAGCCTCGCCGCGGCTCGGCCTGGAAGAGAAAAAACCGCAGGCGAATAAACTTTTTCAAATTCTTCTCATCGCGCAGATCATATCCGGAGTTTTAACGATGTTGATTTTTTTAATGTTAACCGGTTTTTTAAGCTTAATAACAAATTTTTCCGGTGTTCCGGCGGAAAAAATGTTTTTAATAGCGGCTTTAACCATTGTTCCACTGACAATAAATAATTTATGCGCAAGCGCCATTTCCGCTCTCCAGCAATTCAAAAAACTTACCCTGATTCAAACGGGTCTGGCGGCGATTTCTTTTACAGTCATAACGTTTTTTATGCTGGTTCATGGCAATATCATCATCCTGTTTTGGCTTATTCTTGGCATAAATCTCTCATTTACAATTCCATTTTTGCTTACCCTGAAAAAACTGCTCCAAAAATCGCGCAGCTCATCTGTATCAGCGAAACTCCCTATCAAAAAGCTTTTACGCTATTCTCTCTTAAGTTACATTATGATTTTGTTCAGTCAAATTGCATGGGACAAGTCGGAAATATTTTTTCTTGGAAAATTCAGTAATGCCAGTCAAATAGCACTTTATTCGCTTGCCTACAGTATGGCTCTGTTGATGGCGGGTTTTTTTGCCGCGGTAAATAATGTTCTCAATTACACAACCGCCGAAATTGTAACGCACCATAAAGATGAAACGTTAAAATATATTTCAGAACATGTCTGCAAATATCTGGCTTTATTGATGTTTCCGGCAGTTATTTACATCACTTTATTCATGAAAGATATTGTTATCCTATTTTACGGGGAAAAATTCGCGCTGAGCGCTTTACTTTTTCCATTGCTTGCAATCGGTCATCTTGTTGGAATAATGATAAGTCCGGCAAACAATGTTCCTATGTATAAAAATGAAATTCACAAAATAATGCTTATTACCGTGGCTGCCGGTATATTAAATATTTTGCTTGATCTACTCATTGTTCCATCCCATCAGGCTTTTGGAGCCGCCATCGCAAATACTTTCGCTCAGTTTTTTTACATTGGACTTATTCTTTTGAACGCGCGAAAATACAGGCTTGGCATACTCAACCGCTACATGTTGCGGATTATTGGAATAAACCTTATTCTGGCCATTCTGGCATCGGCTTTTATTTTTTATTCAGACCTGATGTATATGAAGGCGCTTTTTGTTCTCTTGACTGTTTTTATTTACAGCGCCGCGGTGATGCGTTTTGCGTTCAATTTAAACGACCTTGAATTACTGAGAAAATTACACCATCTTGTGCCAAAATTGTTTCAATCGGCGTTTCTTTTCATATTTAACAGGATAGAAAAAAATGTCCACAAAACAAAGTAAAATTCATATTGGTTTGATTATTGTAGCTTTATTGCCGGTGATCGGCGAACTGGCGCGCATGCCTTTATTTGCAGACCATGGCATGCTGATAAGCGATTTTGCCATTGGCGTATTGCTCGCCGTTTGGCTGATTCAAAAAATTTCACTACAGGAAAAAATTGCTGACAATTTCTTTCTTTCACCCCTGCTTTTTTTCACAGGAATGGCGCTTTTTTCTTTACTGCAAAGTTTTGCCTTCTTGAAGCCGGTGGAAGTTTTTTCAGGAGCTTTTTATCTTCTGCGTTTCGTTGAGTACACCTTTCTTGCCATCATCATCACGGACAAAATAAAAACAGGAAAACAGGCGCGGCAATTATTATATTGGGTTATTTTTTCAGCTTTATTGATTGCCGTCGCAGGTTTCATACAGTTGCAAATTTATCCGGATCTTGGAAAACTTGTAAAATTTGGATGGGATCCGCATCAAAACAGGCTCGTCTCCACGTGGCTTGATCCCAATTTTGCCGGAGGCCTTTTTGCTCTTATGGTAAGTCTTCTTTTGGGCATCTTCATATACGCAAAAGGTTTCATGAAAAAGCTTGGTCTTCTTCTTATCATGACAATATTTGCAATTGCTCTCATTTTGACATATTCACGTTCAGCCTATCTAGCCGCTGGCCTCGGAATTTTAACGATAGGATTGTTGAAATCGCGTAAAACCCTTGTTATAGCCATTATTATTGGTCTTGCGGCATTTTCCGTTCTGCCAAGGGTGCAGGAACGGACAAATGATTTTATTCATAGCGCGCAATCGTTGATATTTAACACTGCTGAAAATCCTGATCCCACCGCGCGTCTGCGAATAAAATCATGGGATCAAACATTTCAACTCATCACAAAAAGGCCATGGCTGGGGAGCGGATATAATACTCTTCGCTCAGTAAAAGTTCAGGAAGGGTTTGTTGAAAATACGGAAATTCATTCCGCCAGCGGGTCAGATTCAAGCATATTAACAATTCTTGCAACGACGGGTATTTTTGGCCTCATATCTTTTTTATGGCTTTATTTAAACGTTTTAAAGCAATCCTTTCGCAACTGGCGCGTCTCTACATTTGCGCCAGGATACGGTCTGGGGTTTTTCGCGGGCATGATTGGACTCATAGGTCATTCTTTTTTTGTGAACAGTCTACTCTTTCCGCATATTATGATTTTTATATGGATTCTGGCCGGTATTCTCAATGTGGCGTGCGTTCATGAAGATTATAAACATGGGTATCAACATCCCCATCCTCCAGATAAATCTCAACTACAGCAAAGCCCTCATTTGGACCTTCATGAACATTAACATAAAGAACGTTCTTGCCATCAATAAGACCGGGAATAAAATCATTTTTCAATAAAGTTCGTTCATCGCGGGAAAAATTGCCCTGAAAGTAGATTTTTGGCGGCTCCCAATTTGCGCTTCTTTCATTTGGGGATGATTCAAGCGTTGGAGATAAAGGAGTTTCGGGTTGTTTTGTTTCTGTAGATGGTTTTGAAGGCAATAAAGACTGGGTATCTCTTTTAGGTTCTGGTTCTCCTGTAAAGACAAATGGCATAGGCAGGGGTTTTCTTTCTTCATTGTTGCGAGTTTCAGTTTTATCAGGTAATAAGGACGCGCCCAAGGGGCGCGGCGCTGTATTAGCCTCGCTGCGGCTCGGCCTG
>CAYHVY010000027.1:0-11992 GCA_964360095.1 uncultured Candidatus Peribacteria bacterium
GCAAAAAGACTCAAACTTATGGAACGATAGCCTTTAGCCACTTCGCCAGGCGAATCAGTGTGTACAAAAATGGCCGGTAGACAATTTCCTGCGCGGTGGCGTAATTGACGCGCTTCCCGCCAAATTTCAGCTTAAAATCGCTAACACCTGCCCATGGATGGTGTGGCTGGTCCGGTGGGGCGATTCCAAGAAAATCATAAAAACGGCAGCCAGCTTTTTTGGCATCGCGAATGGCTTGCCACTGCAATAAATAAGGCGCCATAACATGGCGGTATTCGTTGCCGGAAGCGCCAAAATAATATGTAGCCGTGTCCTTAAAATACGTTACAATGATGGCGGCAACAGGCTGGTTTTTATACGTCGCGAGATATAATTTTGGCCGCGGATGCAAAAATAAAAACATATTCCGGTAATAATCCAGAGCGTGTCCGGAAAATTGATCGCGTGTTACAGTTTGTTGAAGAAGTTTATAGAAGACGGGAATGTCACGATGGGGGTTATCACTCTCCTTGACTTGCACACCGTGTTTTTGCGCAATTTTGATGTTATAACGGCCTTTTTGTTTCATTTGCGCCAATAGTTGTTCCTCTGGCAACGTGAGGTCTAGAATAAGCGTATTTTCCGGTTGATAGTGGGCGTGGGCGCGGCGGGCTTTAATGGAGGCAAACACAGATAATGTGGTATCAGCGTCTAAAGCTGGATCAAAACGAAAAAAGACCGCATTTTGCTCACGCGCCAGCGTGGCGATTTTGTTAAAAAGCAGGGCGCAAATTTCCCTGTTTTGGTAATCTACCAGCGGCCCGCGCGGGCAGTAAAGCCAGCATCTGCCAAAAGGAAGTTTTTGGCGAACAATCAGCGTGGAGGCCAAAATCTGTCCATTTTCATCTTCCACGGCAAATGCCCAAAATTTATCCATGAAAGCCGTAGAGACGCATTGCAATGCGTCTCTACGGCTTTGAAACTCGCCCCATTCCCATGTTTGATGAATGGAACCTAGGGGATGATTTTGAACAAAATGGTTATAATTTTGCAAATCTTTTTCGTTAATCTCAACAACTTTTAGCGCCATATGATTTTTTTAGAAATATTTAATAAAGCATTTATAAGGAATTCATAAAACAGTGATAATGTTCGTGTTGTCGTACGATTAAAAGGTTCGGTAGTAGGTTTGAGATCGAAGGTTGTCTCCTAATGATATGTCGTAAAAGGAGGAGATGAAAGGAAAGAGTAATAAATGGCTTATGGATAAGGAAAAGCTGCATTTTCTTTTGAAATTACACATAGGCCTAAGGTTTGTGTTGCGCGTTTTTTAAACCAGAAATTACTTTCTCCACCTTTCATGATTCTACTTTAGGTGGATTTTAACTATTGTGTCAAAATATAATTTGTTGTATAATTGTGTGATCGGGCTAGTATCGCCCTTCAGAAGGTATAAATATTCATAAAACCATGATCAATTACGATCTAATCAAAAATGAAAAATTACGAAGGCTGGTTATAGCTTCAGAAAGCATGCAAAGTCTGCCTGAACCGGAAATCCAGAAAATGGTTGAGCGCATGGCCGCGCTGCCGGAAGCCGGCCAACAGCAAATCATTGCCAGTTTGGAAAAAGAACAGGAACAAATAAGCAAAGTGAAGCTGGCCATGGGCATAACGCCGGAGGTGGAGGTCGCGGAGCTGGAAGAAAAAATACAAAAAGTTAATCTTATCAAAAAAACCCTTGAAAATACCGTAAGACATGAACAGGAGCAGGCCGCGAACAATGAATCTGAAGAGGCGGCGGAAGATGTTTTAAAAACTTTATAAAATAACAACTAAAAATAAATATTTAACAAAAATCAATATGAAAAAACTGCAATGCGATTATGGTCAAAGTTATATCCATGGCTTATTTAAAGCAAAAAGGCTGATTTTTGTTGGAGGTGAAGCGCCTAAAGTAAAGGTGGAAACGGAAGAGAAAAAAGAAAAATCTGATGGTAAGAAGGTGCTGGAAATAGGAGAAAGGCTGGCGCTCACAAAAGGCACTGTCAAGAAGTTTATTGATCAATTTGAAAAAAGGGCTGCAAAGGATTCAGCTTTAAAAGCCGCTGTGGAAGAGGCGCGGGCTGATTTAAAGCGGATAGATGATGAAAAAAGATTTTCCGCGTTAACCAACGAGCAAAAACATGAAATTCTGGATTCAATTTCGCGACATTTTGTAGAGGCAAGTCTAGCTGTACTGGACAAAAAGGTTAGATATGAACAAACAGGTCCACACACATTCAAAAAATGGACGGGAGAGCCTACGCAATCAGAGAAACCAAAATTAACAGAGGCGCAAAAAGAAGTGTTGGGCGCGCGCGTAGAGGTTAACAATTTATTGATACAGGCACAGGAAGCCATGGGTAAAACCCAGGGGAGACCGGCAAAACTGCCGGTCATTGATGCTTTGGCTATTAAAAGCGCTTTTGATAATGGAATAAAAAACAGGAATGCCGGTTCAGAAGAGTATGATAAAGGCAATTATTCCGGAGCAATAACAGGCTATGCATCCGCGCTTGCCAGGTTTCAGGATGTCATCAGCCAATGTAATAGATTTTTGCCCAAGGAGGAAAAATTGCCAATGCCGTGGAAAAAGGAAAAAAGTCCAGACGTTGCCAAACTTGAAGAAAAACCAAAAAAAAGCACTTGATATTTAAAATTATAATCAAATACCAATATGACAAACCCAGAACGTGACAAAAAGGCGAGTGAAACATCTCAAGAAGCGGATAAAAAGGGAATGTTTGGCTTGATACTGGCCCATACCGAAGCTGTTGGCAGAGCTAAAAATATTATTAAGAAAACTAAAGGCGATGGAAATCCAAAAATTCATGAGGCAGCTATGAAGGCAGAAGAGCAGCTTGCCAGAATTGAGAAACGTTCCGACGATGATACAAAAGGATATTTTGCTTCAGAAGATGAGGGTTTTCGCAGAAAAATACTCGCCAGTGTCACGGGTCAACTTGATACAATAGAAAAGGATATTGCCGGTGAGCAACAAAAAGCCAGGTTAGAAAAAACCAAAATAGAATGTAAATCCTTGGCTTTAAAAGCCAAGGATTTATTGCGGTTGTATATGGAAGGAGAAATAAAAGGTGATGAAAGAATGGCTGGTTTAGATGAAAAAGCAAAACGTGTAATAAATGGGGCGCTAAGTAAAGCGATTGCAAAACAAGTAGCTCAAATTGACAGTGTTATTAAAGAAGTGGACAATTTAAATTTGGCGACTCCTGGCGCTAAGTATGAAGCTCTTCAACGGCAAGCAGATGAGGCTAAAAAGCAGTTGAATGGTGAAAAACCGGAATTGAAAGATACATTGGCTGCTATTTACGAAGATTTTAAAACTGAAAACGAAATACAGATTATTTTAGACACTGCGAGAGGATTTAACAGTAAAAAATTCGCCGCGTATGTAATAGATAAATTTAATGAAATCAGGACAACTATAGAAAGGGATTCAAAATTGGAAGCTGAAGATAAAGAAGCGCGATTAAACGAGCTTGGTAAATTAAGAACAGAATGGCTTGGTGATGGTTCAAAAACTGGTAAAGGACGATTTTATGCGGAACTTGCGCCGTTCGCGCGAAAAGGCGATGTGCGTAACAGGGCTTATTTACTTGCCTCCTTGAATGATAAAATTGACGGTATTGTAAAAGGAAAAGAAAAAGGAAGAGGGCCGATGGAAGAAAGCAATACTAATATCCTTATGGCTGCATTAAAAGACACGCCATTGTCAAAGGCGAAATGGAAACTTGACAGTTTACAGACTTATGCGGGTCAGGCCACTACGCTTGCTAAAAACTGGCCATCTGATGCTAAAAAAGCAAAGCAAGCAAAAGAATCCTATAAAGCTTTTGAAGAGCAGGCAAAGTTGGTTTACAGAATGAGAGTGGGGACCGAAACAGATAAGAAAGAAGAAGAACAACCAATGCCAACAACCGGCTCTGAATTGATTGCAAAGAAAGCTCCATCCAAAAAAGAACTTCCGGAAAAACCAGGTGCCAAAAAAGCTGTGTAAAATTAGCCTAATTCATCTTCCTTCTAATAAACGCCGGCACGTCCAGCTCGTCTTTTGATGATTTCACATTGGCCTGCGCGTTGGTCATTCCGGCCGTCTGTCCCAAAGAAACATGCTGGCGCACAATGCTGGGACGTTGGTGCGGCGTGTCATCAAAACCCGTCGCCACGACGGTAATTTTGACTTCGCCGGTGTAGGAATCATTGATAACGGCTCCAAAGATAATATTGGCTTCAGGATCAGCGGCTTCCGTAATAATACGGGCGGCCTCATCAACTTCAAACATACTGAGATCATTCCCGCCGGTAATATTGAACAGCACGCCTGTTGCTCCATCAATGGACAGTTCCAACAGCGGACTTTCAATGGCGGCCTTGGCGGCTTCTATCGCGCGATTTTCACCCGTGCCGTAACCGATACCCATCATAGCGGACCCGGCGTTTTCCATAATGGTTTTTACATCCGCGAAGTCAACATTAATCATGCCGTGGATCGTGATAAGATCGGCAATTCCCTGCACTCCCTGGCGCAAAACATCATCAACAACCGTAAATGCCTCTGTAATCGGCGTTTTCTTGTCAATGATAGAAAGAATTTTGTCGTTTGGAATAATAATCAGGGTATCAACCTTGTTTTTAAGGTTTTCGAGCCCATCATCGGCTTGCTGCTTGCGACGGTGTCCCTCAAAGGCAAAAGGTCTTGTGACTACTCCAACCGTCAATATGCCCATTTCCTTCGCAATTTCAGCAATAACAGGAGCGCCGCCGGTTCCGGTGCCGCCGCCCATTCCACATGTAATAAACACCATGTCTGCCCCTTCAAGCGCCTGGCGGATTTCTTCAGCGTTTTCTTCCGCAGCCTGACGGCCAATGTCGGGATTGCTACCCGCGCCGAGGCCGCGCGTCGTCGCCTTGCCAACATTAATTTTGAGCGGCGCTTCCGAATGATACAGAGCCTGGGCATCCGTATTAACGGTAATAAATTCAATACCGCGGAGATCGGCCTTCACCATGCGATTAATGGCATTCCCGCCGCCGCCGCCAATACCAATAACCTTAATGGAAGCTATCGGATTCATTTCCGGAACAATTTCCATGGTTTTCTTTTGAGTATGAGCGCTCCCTGAAAAAAGATTGCGCAGACTGTTGTCTTTTTGCTGGTGAGAAGTAGCCATAGCGTTGGAATTAGAAATTAGAAATTAAGCAGCATGAGGAAAGGAGTCTTATTGTTAAATGAGTTTTAGTTTTTTGTCAATAAAAACTTTTCTTTTTAATGGATAGCCCTTGGGCACTTGATGACTAAGCCTAGGGAAAGAGATTTTTAACCCAGTCTCTCATTCCGTCAACAGCTTTCCGAAGATTCAAGCCCTTCAAGGAAAATCCATAAGAACGGTTTTCCAAACGGCTTCCCCACAAAATAAGTCCGATGGCCGTAGCATACGCCGGATCATCAATTTTATCTACCACGCCGTCAAAATTTTGCGGAAAACCAATTTGCACAGGCAGGTTGAGTGTTTCCCGCGCAAGATCAATGGTGCCTGGAATTTTTACACTGGCGCCTGTTAATACAACGCCGGCCGGCAGCATGCCGTCGCGGTGGATTTTGGCAAGTTCATCCTTCACAAGAATAAAAATCTCGTGGTAACGCGCTTCAATAATTTCAGCCATCATTTTTTTGGAAACTTTTTGAGTGTCAATTTTGCTCATCAGAGAAAGATCAATGACCTCCCGCTCGCTGACATCGCCGGGCAAACAGGTGCCATATTCAATTTTAATTTTTTCGGCGGTATCAATGGAAGTGCGCAGCCCGATGGCAATATCATTCGTAACATTTTCACCGCCAACCGGAATAACCGCTGTATGCAGGGTCGTTCCCTCTTCAAAAACACAAATTGATGTTCCGCCGCAGCCAACATCCACAACAACCACTCCAAGTTCTTTTTGTCGCTTGGAAAGAACCGCTTCGGCGCTTGCCAGACATGAAGGAATAATATCATCAATGTCCACGCCGGCCTGCAAAACGCATTTTTCTATGTTTTTCACCGCTGGAACAAGGCCGGTAATGATGTGCGCGTCCACTTCCAGACGAATACCCGTCATGCCGACAGGATATTTGATGCCCTTCTGTTCATCAACAGTGAAAGATTTTGGTATTATGCGCAGAATACGGCGGTTCCCGGGGATAGAAACGGCTTGCGCCGCCTCCAAAACACGATCCACATCATCTTCCGAAATTTCATTTCCGGCATGGGAAACAGCAATAACACCCTTTGAATTGATTGATTCAATATGATTGCCGCCTATGCCAAGAAAAACATGATTGACGGGTTCCCCAGCCATTCTTTCCGCATCCTCAAGGGAAGAAGAAATACTGTTGATGGTTTCTTCCACATCAATAATGGCTCCTTTACGCATACCTGTGGATAGGGCGATACCGACACCAATAATGTTGAGAGTAGATGCAGGTTTTGAGCCGGTCTCAACTCCAAGAGTTCCAACCACCGTCCGGATTTTTGAACTTCCTATATCAAGGCTGGCAATAACACGTGCTTTGGCCATGTGTTGGAATTAGAAATTATGAATTAAAAATTAATAATTGGATTTTTTGATGGTGATTAAGCATTTTTTACGCAGATCACCTGAATAAATATAGTTGATAAAATCTTTTTTGACAACAGGATTTATCGGCAAAAATGGCTTAATAAAGACATTTGAATAAAATATGTATACATCCTAAAACAAACTTTGCTGCTCTGGCTGAATATTTTCCATGGTTCCGGCGTAGTCGCTGAATTGTTTTAGGAGTGTTTTAAACTCAAGACTTTCAAATAACGCTTTAAGGTCATCATAGGAAAACTGCCTGTATCTGCACTCTTCCAGGTCAAAAATAATTGGAACTTCTCGCACAATGGTAGCCATTTTTTTGCTGAAAAGAGCGTTTTCTCTGCCTTCTGTAAACTTTTTTTGCTGGGACTTGGTTAGTTCATCCAGATGACAATAAATGTTTTCAAGATCGTGATATTTTTGAAGAAGAGCGACGGCCTGTTTTTCCCCTATGCCGTTGATGCCTTTGATATTATCGGAAGAATCCCCTTTTAGAGCCTTATAATCAACAATTTGTTCAGGAGAAAGTCCTGTTTTTTCTTTAATTTTTTCAGGAGTGTACTCAACAGCTTCACTCATGCCCTTCAGTGGCGTAATAACATGAATTTTGTCTGTCACAAGCTGAAAAGCATCTTTATCGCCGGTCACAATAAGGGTTTGCATATCAGGCTCGGTTGTCACTTTTTCAGCTATGGTTCCCAAAATATCGTCCGCTTCATAGCCGTCCAGCTCAAAAATAGGCACTTTCAACATACTGAGGGCTTCTTTAAGCCGCGGAAGCTGCGGATAGAGTTCTTCCGGCGGAGGCGGACGCGTTGCTTTATATTCAGAATATTCAATGTGTCGGAAGGTTTTTGCTGCGCGATCAAAAGCCACCGCTACATAATCAGGTTTTTTCTGTCTCAAAATTTCCAGAAACATCTTTAAAAATCCGTAAATTGCGTTTGTGTACTCGCCTTTGCTGGTTTTAAAGAGCGGCAGGGCGTGGAACGCACGATGAAAAATGGCATTTCCGTCAATAAGAACAAACGTTTTCATGGTACGCGGAGTATAGCATCGGCACGATACTTTTGCTATAATGATAGGAATTATTTTCTTTATGGCTGCCGGCCTTTTTACTTTATTTGTATGGGAAGAAGCGAACTCCAAAAACTGCTTGAATACAAAAGGAATGTGAAAGAAAAAATATTTGCCAAATGCTGGCCGACCCTTAAAAATACGACGCCACTCTTAATGATTTTTGCGAAAAATGGCAAGAAAGAGCATGAACTTTTGTTTGAGCTTTTGCATGGATTATTTGTTTTGGATGTTGTTGTGATCGTCATCAGTAGTGACAATCCTGGGATTGTCACTACTGATGAGCCGGATCATTTGAAGCATCCTCAGGGCAAAATAAGCTGGGTCAACCCTGAAAACGGCCGTAATACGCCTGAAATCGCGAAACTGCTTGATGCCGCGGATGTGGCTGTCATTTTTGATGAGAAACAAAATACAATACACACGCTTTTTCAAAAAGGGATTGTGCCTGTTGCCTGTGAAAAATCTCCCCTGCTTTATAATTATGAGCCGCACGAAGAAACCGGCAATAGCTTTACTTTTCATGCCTTAAATCCCTGGGATATTTTCGCCGCCCTTATCCGGGCGATAGAAACGTACCATTTTCCGTACGACTGGCAGCACATTTTGCGTGGGATATTGAAGGTAAGATAAAGATATTAAAATTTTTGTTTTAATTTTTTATCCTGATATAAAAGAAATTCAGAAGCATCGCTTTGTAGGTATTCACAATTTAGACCTGTCGTATGCCTAAATTAGTACCAATTAAGCCGACAAAGCTCGTTAAAATACTTCGAAAATAGAATTTATTTTGAATCTTAATCCAATGATTTGCTCCCGCTGCTACCGCTACCCGGTCCAAGATTGCTGATGGTGCTGATAATATCTGAAAAATTCAGGTATTTGTTGATGTTGATGCCAAGAATTTTACCAACCGCGCCGACAATGACAACGGCGAAAATCGTGACTATAAGGCCGATAATGGCATACCTTATTGTGCTGACTGCCTGCTTGATTTTGTCTTCCTGGCCGCCGGAAAGAATGAAGGAAATACCTCCTACAAAAATAAAAGCCACTGAAAGAAAACCTGCAAAAATTATGGCATACGCAATACCCTTGTTGATAATTTCAACAATGTCGTAGCTTTGGGCGGCTTCTATGATGGAATTTGAATCAGGCATATTGATATTGCGTTAAAATTGTTTTATTGATTACAAATCATCATGAATTACCTCAGCGCCGCCGGGTTCCACAATTTTTAAATTCACCCTGGCGTTATTTTTTGATCCAATGACACGGAGCAAAATGCGCAAGGACTTGGCTGTCTGGCCATTTTTACCGATAATTTTACCCATATCGTCGGGGTGAACTTTCAAAGTAATCAAAACGCCCATTTCATCAACGGCGCGGGTTACTTCAACGCTTTCCGGATGCTCCGCAATCTGCTTTACGATATACTCTACGAAATCACGGTCTGCCCCCTGTGAAAAATCTTTTGTTGTGTCCATAGGTATTAGAATTTTGAATTTGTCTGTAGGGAACGGTCGCGACCGTTCCCTACAGACAAAAATTATTTTTTGCTCTCTGCTGCTGGAATTGCTGCCGCAACTGCCGGCTTTGCTTCATGCGTTTCTTTGGCTTCTTTGGCTATCTCACTTTTCTTTTTGATATTGGACTGGCGTTTGGCCATATAACGATCCATATCGGGCATACCATCTTTCTTCAAAAGACTCGCTACGCTGCCGGAAGGCTGCGCGCCTTTACTGATCCAATGGGCAACTCGATCTTTTTTGATCTGAAAAACTTTCGGATTTGTTGCCGGCTGAAAATGACCAAGAAGTTCAATAAATTTGCCTTTCACCGGCCTCGCATGCTCCGCGACAACAACACGGAAACTTTCCTGTCTGGTTTTGCCCGTTCTGGTGAGACGAATTCGTAACAAATAAATTATCCATTAAAAATGTAAAACGTGGCTAGTTTAAGCAACCTGTTTTATATTGTCAAATTTTTCAAGCCCGTCCGTCATTTCAATTCTTATTTTTTCAATAATATTTTTCTGGAATTTTTCATTGAGGAAACTTTGAATTTCATGTTTGCGTATTTGCACTTCTTGAGCCCATGCTGAATTTGCAACGCTGATTGTTAGAATATGTTTTTCATAGGATTTTGCTTTTGTTTCCTGTTCTCCGCGGGCTGGAAGAATTTTACGGGCCAGACGCTCATATTCGTGGCAAATTTCAATGGCTTTTAATTGCTTGCCAAAGCCGTATTTTTGGGCTGCGACCGGGAGGAGTTTTTGTAACGGATCAAACATGATCATTTATAATTATAAATTCAAAATTATAATTCCTTTAGGCCGGAGCGTAGCGAAGGCCCTAGCCATCAAGTGCCCGGAGGGCTATCCATTATATAATCTTAACGTCTCTTCGGCCATTTTTCGAAATGAAAACTGTTTCACCCTTTTAAGGCCGTTGATTATAAATTTTTCACGAAGTGATTTTTGGCTTATGGCTTCATATATTTTCTGAGCCATATCTTTTGGGTCGTGCGGATCAAAAAAAACAGCATTATCTTCTCCGCAAATTTCCGGAATGGAAGAGCTGTTCGCCGCTACAACGGCCGTTCCGCATTGCATGGCCTCCAACGGCGGCAGTCCAAATCCCTCATAAAAAGAAGGAAAAACGTAAACCAGCGCCCCATTATACAATAAAACAAGTTCCGCATCAGGAACAAGTCCGGTAAAAATAATATCATTTTCAAGTTTAAGCGAAAAGGCTTTTTGTTTTAATTCCGGTTCATATAAAGGATCTGTCCGTCCTGTAATCACAAGACCGCCGTCAAAACCGTAGTCTGTTTTCAGCATATGAAAGGCCTCAATCAGTCCCGGAAGATTTTTATGGCTTCTCCAGACACCAGTATAAAGCAGATATGGCTGATGAATGTCATATTTTTTGAGAGTTTTCTGAATAGTTTTTTGTCCGCCCAAATCAGATGTTTTAATTTGATAAAAGCCGGTATTGACCCCTTCATAAATCACTTCAATTTTTTCACGCGGAATGTGAAAGAGCTGTTTGAGATCTTTTTTAGTGTGTTCGGAAACGGCAATGATTTTTTTAGCTTTAGTAAGGGCTTTTTTTATGGTGACGTGATAGGCGAGGTGTTGAAAAAATGAGGTCATTTTTTTTCCTGGAAAGAATGACAGGGTAAGGTCGTGAATCGTGACAATAGAAGGTCCGCGGTAAAAAATTGGAGCGTTAAAGTGTGTAAAATGCATAAGGTTAAGTTTCGCATGATTCAGCACATGCAAAAAATGCGTTTGTTCTCTGAAAGAATAGTGCGGAGCATTTGCAAGAATTTTTTGAATATTCTTATTTGGAGGCAAAAAAGCGCTATATTCAGGTTCATTAAAAAATAGAATATATTGATTTTTTTTATCAATTTTAAAAAGATTTTCCGTCAATTCATAAACATAACGGCCGATCCCGGTGAACCTTGAAGAATACATCCTGCAATCTATACCTATGCGCACGTGTTGGAATTATGAATAGTGAATTATGAATAGTGAATTATGAATAGTTTTGCAAGCAAGACGTGTGGCCAGCCCCAAGCTAGTTGACATTTTAGTAAATTTGGTTTAAGGTGGCATTTCGCTGGAGAATTTTATTTATTATGAAATCCATGGCTGAAGCTAAAGATGATCATGAAGGTGATGATGGAGTTGCCAAAGCGGCTGAAGTTGAAGGTAAGGCGGATGCAGTTCCAAGACTTTCCACGGCTTCAGATATTAACAGCGTGTATAATAAAGTTTCCAGAAGAGTTAAGCGGGTACGTTTTAAGTTAAAATATGTATTAAATGGTGTTATTTTAATTGAAGGGCTGTGTATAGCACCAGAATTGAAAAGTATGTTTGATACGCGTCAAAATCATAGTTATGTTGAGAAAATCAACGTAGAACAGAATAAAATTGCAAAAAAAATAGTGGCTGAAGGTCCTCCTGGCCGTTTAATTGCTCAAGCCGTTGTATGTCAAGAAAAATTACAGAAATGCTATCCCGCATATCAATCTGGCCGTTTTTATAGGCTGGACGAACGCAAAGATAGGGTATGTAAATCAAGACGATCTCAAGCTGGCAGAAATGTATGTCTCGTATACTATGGTTTGCGGTTAGTTGCTATAAATACATTTGATACGACAATAGCCCAATACAAAAATTGCCTGGGAAAAGTACATCAGTGTTATGTAAATATAAAATAATAAAGTCTGCCCGGGCAGACTTTTGTTGCCATCAAATGGC
>CAYHVY010000028.1:0-11707 GCA_964360095.1 uncultured Candidatus Peribacteria bacterium
GGCCGAACGTGGGCAAATCAAGCCTTTTTAACCGTCTCATTGGGAAAAGGGTCGCTGTCACGTATAAACAGGCGGGTACTACGCGTGACCGCATTTATCATTCCCGCGTTCTGGATGGAATAAAAATGATACTGGTTGATACAGGCGGCATTGAATACGGAAAAAAGGAAAATATTGAAGCGGATATACAGATACAGGCCAGAATTGCCATTAAAGAAGCCGATCTTATTCTTTTTGTTTTGGATGCCAGCGAAGAACTGACAAAAAATGATTATGAAACAGTAAATATTCTGCGAAAATCCAATAAAAATATTATTGTTGTTGCAAACAAGGCTGATCCCGTCAAAGGTAGAGACGCATTGCAATGCGTCTCTACCTTTGAAATTGGCTTTGGGGAGCCAATAAAAATTTCCACCATCCACAAAACAGGTATTGCGGATTTGGAAGAAGAAATTGTTAAAAAATTGAAAAAAGCAGGTTTTCAGAAAATGGAAAATATCGCGAACAACACAGATATGCTTTCCATAAAAATTGCTTTTATTGGCAGGCCCAATGCCGGGAAATCATCGCTGATAAATGCAATAATTGGCAAAGAAAAACTGATTGTGTCGGATGTTGCGGGAACCACGCGCGACGCGATTGACACGGCCTTTCAATGGCAAAAAAATGACTGTGTTTTGATTGATACTGCCGGATTGCGCCGACGCGGGAAAATTGCCCCGGGTCTTGAAAAATTAAGCGCTTTTAGGGCGCTGGAAGCCATTGAACGCGCTGACATCGTCTGTCTTCTTTTAGACTATGAAAAGGGTATAGGAACACAGGATCTCCATCTTGCTTCTTATGCGCTTGATGCCAAAAAAGGGCTTATGCTCGTTGTTAACAAATGCGATCTCATGCAGGAAAATGAGAAAGAAAAAGAAATTTTTATCCGTAAATTAAGGGCAAGATTTGATTTTTTACCATGGGCGCCGGTTATTTTTGTCTCGGCATTAAAAAAAATCAATCTCAATAAAATGTTTGAATTGATAGTTGAGATTGCGCAAGAAAGGAAAAAACAGCTTGATAATGACGAATTAGACGGCTTTATGAAGGAAATAACATACAAACATATTCCTCCAAAAGTGTCCGCGCGTATGCCGAAATTCTATTCTCTTGAACAGGTGGCGATAAATCCTCCGACATTTGTTTTTCGCCTTAACGATAAGGATTCACTCCATTTTTCCTATCGCCGTTATTTGGAAAATGAAATGAGAAAAAAATACGGTTTTATTGGAACAGCAATAAAATTGATTTTTAGATCACGGACGTAGGAAAATAATTTAAAAAGAATTTAGAAGCTGTTCATAAAATCGTGATAATACATAGGTGGTCATATGATTTAAAAGGTTCGGTAGTAGGTTTGAGATCGAAGGTTGTCTTCTAATGATATGTCGTAAAAGGAGAAGACAAAAAGAATTAAGGAATAAATGGCTTATGGACAAGGAAAAACTGATTTTCTTTAAAAATTTCACATAGTCCTAAGGTTTGCGCTGTGCATTTTTCAAGCCGACAATTATTTGACCCCATTTTTCTTCAAATTTCTGTTGAATTTCCATTCGCCGATCTACATTGTGGAATTTCAGAATATTTTTTTCAACAATAACGGAGGCGTTTGGGGAAAGATTCACGACATTTTTTTGGTGACGCTTCCGTTGGATATGATAAAAAACATTTTCAATCCAATTGCCAAATTTGCCTTTTAAAAGCCATTCTCCAAAATTCCCGAATATTTTTAAAAACGTGGGCCGCAAAAAATGTCCATTATCAAACATGGAATGCTGAAAATATTTTTTCAGCCATAGGTTTTTTGCCATAAAATGATGATAAAACCCCTCACCATAAATAGGTTGCATCGTTATCATCCAGAAGGGAAAATATATATCCTGGCGGGAAAGTTGAAGCGGTTCCAGATTCAGAAAATCTTCATCAATATAAAAGCTCAGACAGAAGCGGCCGGCAACTTTTTTCCCGTGCCGGCGGACTCCAAGGAGCGAAAACAGTAGAAGAGTAAAAAACCTTACGATAAAGAGCCGGCCGCGTTTCGCAATAATAAAAAGGTCAATATCGCTGTCCTTTGCGGCATTATCATAGCCTAGAGTATTGCAAACAGCCACCATTTTTATAAAGGGAACCGTCTGGATAAAAGGAAGAAAAAAATGTACTTTTTCCCATAATTTTACGGAAATCTGTTTTTGCTGAAGACTGGTGTGGACAATGGACGAACGCCCCTTGAGAAAATAATATGTGGCACCATTAATCATGGCGTGTCTGATGCTACCTTCCTGTTCCAATAATTCCTGTACGGATATGGCCGATTCCCGTTTCCCCGCGACATATTTTTTAATTTCTTCCAACGTAAGAGGAAAATCAAAAATATCAAAAAAAACAATAACAGCGTAAATATTTTTACGAAGGCTGACAAAAGGAAATTGCAACATTATGCACAATCAATAATAATGAAAAACGATATAAGCCTAATGGTTCACTACATATGAATCAATATCTTCAACATCTTGTCCAAAATATTCCGCGTGAACCAGGCGTTTATAAAATGAAGAACGCCACAGGAGATATTATTTACATCGGTAAAGCGAAAGATCTTAAAAATCGTGTTGGAAGTTATTTTCAGCTACGTGCGGACAAGAACACTCGTACATTGAAAATGGTTGAGCAGATTGCCGACATTGACTATACTGTCGTTTCTTCTCAACTGGAAGCGCTTATTTTGGAAACCAACCTTATTAAAGAATTGCGGCCAAAATATAATATTTTGATGAAAGATGATAAAAATTTTGTTTACATCAAAATCACCGTTCATGAACCGTATCCGAGGGTCTACCTTGTGCGCAAACCGGTGAACGACAAATCCCTTTATTTTGGGCCCAAAACAGCTCTTCACAAAGTTGTAAAAACCATCAAGCTTCTCAAAAGTATTTTCCCTTTTCGGCATTGCCAGTTGGCATTTGATTACTCGGTTCGCGGTGAAAAAAAAAGCAGTATGCGCCTTACGCCTAAAAATCTTGAATATCACAAAAAACACTGTCTTGGTCTTTGCATTACATCAATAAGTCAGGAGGAGTATCGTAGTATTATTGAACATCTTATAAGATTTTTTGAAGGACAACATGAGCAAATCATAGAAAAAATAAAAGAGGACATGCTGAAGGCGGCTTCGGAGAAAAAATTTGAATTTGCCGCAAACATAAGGGATAAACTGCGGGCTTTGGAAGAAGTTATTGAACCCCAGCGCATCAGCGATCCACATCAAAAAGATCTGGATGTCATTAACTATGTTCAGGAAGATGATAAGCTGTATTTCAATCTTTTTCAGCTGAGAAATGGAAAATTCATTGGACAAGAAAATTTCCTTTTGAAAAGTTCCGACAGCGCCGGGCTTTCAGAAAGTGAAAGTTTAAGTTCGTTTTTGGAACAGTATTATGAAAAAACTTCAGACATACCACAAGAAATACTCATTCCGCATCAAATTGAAGACAGGGAAACGATTGCCGCTTGGCTTGGTAAAATAAAAGGCCGCAAGGTTGATGTTCTTGTACCCGAGCGTGGTAAAAAGAACCACTTTCTTGAATTTTCTCTTGCGAACGCGCAAAGTTTTGCGAAACAAAGCCGTATCAAATGGCAGGGTGAGGAAAAACCGGACCGCACGCAGGCTCTTCTGGATCTGCAAAACCTTCTTCATTTACCAAAAATACCTAGGCGGATGGAATGTTATGATGTCTCTCATTTGAGCGGGACAGCGACAGTTTCTTCAATGGTTGTTTTTGAAAATGGTTTTCCAAAAAAAAGCGATTATCGCAAATTTAAGCTACATCAGGAACGCCTTGGCGCGCCAAACGACGTTGCTTCAATTGAAGAAACGCTAACAAGACGTTTAAAATATCTCAAACCTTCCAATAAAGAAAAACCAACAGATGTAGGGAATAGGCATGCCTATTCCCTACATCTGTATGCGGGGAAAAAATTGCTTTTGAAATCCTTAAAAATCGCGGATACAACAAATATTCCTATTTTCATTAAAAAAATCCTCAAAAAATATAAACTGAAGCGGTTATATATTGCCTGCAATACCAAAGAACAGGCTAAATACGAAGAATTTGGCTTTCAGGGGGTTCATAAAGCTCCTGCGGTTTTTCCACCCCTTAAACGCCAAATTTACCTCGTTTACGACGACACAAAATACAAAGAAGATGCATCTTTTTCAAAACGCCCCGATCTTATTGTTATTGACGGGGGGAAAGGACAATTGAGCGCAGGTCAAAAGGCCCTCAAAGGTTTTGTAGGGAACAAAAATTTTTGTTCCCTACAAAACCTGCCAATGATTTCTTTGGCCAAACGTGAAGAGGAAATTTCCTTACCTGATCAGCGACATCCGTTACGGTTGCCAAAAAACAGTCCTGTGCTGCATCTTATTCAGCATATCCGTGATGAGGCGCATCGGTTTGCGCTTTCTTATCATCACAATTTGCGGCGTAGAAATCCGTAGGGACGCATTGCAATGCGTCCCTACGGATTTAATGTATTTATTTCACAAGGGTCATCAATTCGGCAAGTCTGTTTAGTATCGCACCAAGTTCAGCGCGTACCAAAGACTGCCCGCATCCCCAATTGCCGGCATTTTCGCCTGTAAAGCCGGTCATGATTTTATTGGCAATCATGGCGCTGACCTCTGTCTGCGCTTTACATTTGCCAATATCTTTAAATTCTTTTAGATAAGAAGGATCGCCGCTCGCCGGTAAATCTTTTTTAGCAAGAGTCATCACCCAGCTTGCTACTTCGTCACGTGCGGCAGGTTGATTGAATGGACCAAAGAATTTAAGGCCGTTTTCAGCGGCTACATTGACGGCGCAATTAGCCCATGCTGGGACACCCTCTGCTTTTGCCTTAAGCTCACATTGTCCCTCAATTCCTTGAAGCCCACGAGCGCGCTCAATTGCAATCAAAGCCTCGGCGCGCAATGTTTGACTGCCAGGTTTAACTTCTCCCGTTAAATTGCCCTGTTCATCCTTGAGTCCCTGAAAGACAAGATTGTTCTGAAGATGGGCATAGTACCAGGCTGAAGTATCCACGTCTCTAAAGCGGGAAACTTTTACTTTATAACATTCTTCCATATTTTGACCTTCAGAGGTATTTACGCTTTTTTCAAACACATCAACATCTTCAACCGTGAGATCATTATTTGCGGTTTTTGTTTTGAAAGCTTTTGCTTGTCCCGCAATTTCATCGGCAAGTTTTCCACACCAGTTGATTTTTGCCGCTTTCTCTAAAGCCGAGTTTAAACGTCTAGCATTAGCAACTGATAGTTGCGCTGTTGTTTCTTTGTTGCTTGCCACTGCGTCAACAAGTACATTTTTGGTATCTTTTACCTTGTCTGCTTCAACTGTTTTTGGCAGAGCCTGAAGAGCTACAAGACTATCTTGAATACTTTTTTGGAATAATTCTGTAACTTTTGCCAAATTCGCTGAAATTTGTTTAAATCTTTCATCAAGCACAGACTGGAGTTTGAAAACAGCATTTGAAACAACACGATTTACTGTTTCCTCCACGATATTTTCAATGTTGGAGAAAACCTGGCGAAGATCTCCGCGATCTATAATTTCAAATTTGATTCCGCACTGCTTTGCCGCTTCCACAACAGGTTCCTTGAAGCGTTCAACTTTATCTAAAATGGCTCCAGCTTCATCGGTTTTGCCTTTTTTATATTCGGATTCCGCTTTATCCAATAAGCCCTGAACCTGATCAAAGAGATTACCAACCTTTGTACATTGTTCTTTATTTTTATCTCCGTTGGCAGCAAGCCTTGTGCGTCCTTCACGTATACCGTCGCGTATGGATTCTATAACATCTTTAATGTAATCGTCGCGTCCCTGATTGGACAATTTATCGAATTTATCATGAACCCTTTGTTCGATATCCATGCGTTCCTGTTGTAAATCCTCAAATGCGTAGCGGTCGGCAACTTTGCAGACTTCTTTGGATTTTGCCTGTAATGCTTTGAAGGCGGCGATTTCATCATCGAAACTTACTTTGCCGCGGCCAATTCTTTTCGCATCCTGTTCAAGCATCTTGACGCGTTCATCCATCTCTTTAGTCATGCGGGCGCAATCACCATAGACCTGAATATTGCGGATTTTTTCACGTAACTCCATCATTAATTTATTTAATGCGAAGAGTTTCTGATGAACGGATTTAGCAAATTCAGACGTACATTCTTTCTCCTTGATTTCTTTCAAGCTATTTTCATTTTCTTCATATGCCTCTTCAGCCTTTTGTAGGAGGCTTTTTATATCTTCAGGAACACCGACCTCATTCGGTAGATATTTAATATTGTTTTTGAAATTGCGAATCTCGTGTTTATAAGAGCGATTTTGTTCGCGTAAATTGCGACATTGATTGTAATATGGTCCTGGCCTTATTGGTTCGGGTTCAGGAAAAGGTCCTGGGCCAGGTAAACATTGGCTCATAGAACAACCGTCCGGTGTTGTAAATGTGTTTTGTACATAGCCGGGACGACAGTCAATAACTGGCATGAGTGGACATGTTCTTCCCTTCTTTTCAGGACGACAATATGTCATGGAACAACCGTCGGGGTTCGTTGTCGTTTCCAAAATTTGTCCTAGCGGACAACCAACAAAACTAGGCATAAGGGGGCAAATTTTGCCTGGATCTGGCACTGGTTTGGGTGGAGGTGGGGGTGGGGGAGGCGGAGGTGTTACGTCTCCATCCAATCCTGGACATGTGCGAGGAGCGCTAGGTGAATAAGTCGATGTGTATGGCATAGGCATTGCAGTAGGAGTTGTCATTGGTGGGTACCACGCACACCATCCACTGGATGAGCCGGTTTTACCAGGTTCAATACAGTTGGAATCGGAAGGTCTGCATAAACCCCAGCCGGAGCCAAGTTTCGCTAAAACATCTTTAACGTCCTGACTGGTAAACATCATGTAGGTTGTACCAGCACCGCTCTTTTTTGGAGCGCAATATGCTTCTGTTGGCGAATAAAAAATCATACCGCCACCGCCGCACCAATAGCTGCTATAACCACCGGGAGCGGATGCCGTTAATGTTTTCTTTTCGCCCGGCTCAACACATGAAGTGCTGGTAGCATCGCAGAATTTAGTTCCAACAGGGCATGATTCTTGCCAGCCCACACAGCTTCCGCCAGTGGTGGTGGAACATTTTTGGCCGTTGGTGCAATAATTACCAGGATCAGTGCCTGTCCATATTTCACCTTTCTGACGACAGAACTTGTTAGTTGGATCACATGCGCTGTAGCCCGCTGGCGGTGTTGGTGTATTATCTACAGCAGGCATTGGAGGTGTGCCTGGCATCATTGGCTTATAAGGGGCGCAATAAACAGCCTTATTTAGATCATCACCTTTAGGATTTTGATAAAACTTCATGCCGTTGGAACACCATCCTGTTGATGGTCCATAGCCATTTTCTGGAATACAATTTTTGTCATCGGGACGGCACGAGGTAAAACCGGCCGGAGCTGTCGCAGGTGTGCCGCCGGACATAAGAACGCATGTCATATTTTTACCATCCGTTGAATAATAGGACATCCCACGTGAACACCATTTACCTGAAACATATGGAACAGTCTGACCGCTGCCTACACAGTTGGTATCGCTTGGTTTACATTCAGAAGTTCCTGTTGGAGCAGCAGGTTGGGATCCATCCATTGACCACGGTACACATGTTAAATCGCCATTGGAGTAATAAAATTGTTGACCGCTGCTGCACCATGAACCGGAAACGCAGCGTTCACCATTGGTACATGCTTTTGAGGTGCCCGTAGCGCCACCTGTTGTTGTTCCACCGCCAGTTGTTGTGCCTGCACATGTAGTGCCACTAACAACGCATGCTGACCATGCAATGGCCGTGCCGGAAGCCGGACAACTCAACCATGTATAGCCTGCAGCGCAGGTTGTAGGTGTTGTTGTGCTAATACACGTGGAACCGGGAGCAGCACAATATCCCCATGCCGCCGTATGAGAGCTGTCAGCGGGACAATTCAAATAAGTCTGGCCTGAAGCGCAGGTTGTAGGCGTTGTACTTGTGGGGCACGTAGTGCCGCTAACGACACAGGCTGACCATGCAACGGCCGTGCCGGAAGCCGGACAACTCAACCATGTATAACCCGCAGCACAGGTTGTAGGTGTAGTTCCGCCCGTACCGGTACTTGGGCATGTTGTACCACTGTTACAATATTTGTCACCGGTAGCTGAAACACAATTAACATAGGCTGCAGGGCAGCTTATTGATTCAACCGATGTGCAGGTGTATTGCCCAGTGCGCACAGCTCCTGCTGTTGATGTGCATGTGGCGTTACCGCCGGTTGTAGTTGGCGTTGTATTGACGACATTAACTGAAAGATAATAGCTTGAGGTTGCACTGCCACCCGTGTAGCTTATTTTGTAGCTGTAATAACCGACTGGAGTGGTAGCTGTTGTTGTACACATTACTGTAGTTCCTCCGACTGCGGAGACAGGAACACTCACAGCGTTGCTTGAAAGCGCGCAAACTGGAAAAGCTGCTGTAGCCACACCTGATGGCCCTGTTGAAGGGGCAATGGTCAAATTTACCGTCCCGGCCGCTGTACAGCTATATGGCGTAATTGTTACCGGATAGGATTGAGAACTCCCGGCATTGACAGACGTTAAAACACTTATGGACATTTGGTATGTACATGGAGAAAGAACGTCGGTCTGTCCAAGCGGCGAACTGTTGTTATTTGAGGCATAAATGCCAACTGCCAAAAGCAGGACAGTTACTGCAAAAAACCCATACGCATGGGATAAAAGCCACGCAAGTGGACTTTTTTCAGACATGTTTTTCATAATGAAAAAAGTTAAATATTGATATTGATTTTTATATTTTGAGGCGAAGCTTTTTCAACGCTTCCTGCAATTATACAACATTAAAATAGGCAAATCAATCAAAAAGCCACAAAAAAATTATGCTGCGCGTTTTTGAAACCGTGAACCGCTTGATTCTATAAAGCCCTGCATTTTCCCTCCTTCAGGTAAATTTTGTGAAATTTGTCAATGATGGTCAGCGCCTCATGATTATTTTTCGCCATATAAATAAAATCAAAATCTTTTTTACTCACCAGGTCCTTGTCCAAATCATATTTTTTTACCCAGTCGATAAATTTTTTCCACATTGTACCAACAAGTATAATTGGCTTATATTCAATATGGCCTACCTGAAGAAGTTGCCAGGCAAAAGAAAATTCCAGCAGCGTTCCAATACCGCCCTGCGTCACAACAATCACATTTGCCAAACGCATGAATTCATCAAGTCTGTCTGAAAAATGTATAAATCTTTCCTTGAGTTCAACATAGGGATTCATGGCCTGCTCATGCGGTAATTTAATTGCCAAACCAATAGAGTCCGCCCGATGCAATTTGTCACCCATGGCATGTCCGGAATTTGCGGCTTCCATAAGCCCCGGACCGCCACCTGTAACAACATCATATCCACGTTTTCCAATCAGTTTCGCGAACCTGAACACATCCTGATATATTTTGTCACCTTTTTTAATCCTCGCGGAGCCAAAAACAGCCACGCGAAAATCGCGTTTGTTCAATTCGTTTTTAACGTCTAATTTTTTTGCGCGCTGCATAAAGGGCTATTGACAAAATTTAAAATCATCCCTATAAGTATACCACAAACAGGCATAATTTATAATATTTTATTTTTTAACCTCCAATTTTATGAGTGATGTAGTAAGTACAATAGGCAAAGGAGAAGAAAAATTAGAAGTTTTGAGAGCAGTAGATCTGGAAAAACTGCGTCAATATTTCGAGAGCATTGCGCAATTTTTAGATGAAATAAAAAGTGGTAGTATCACTGACACTCGAATTGCAGAAATGTTGGGAGGAGATCAAAGCTCAGCAGTTCGATATTTAAGTATAGCTCATGATGCCGTGAATGCTATAACAAAAGGCGGAGAATCTGCTGAATTTATTTATGAACTGTTCGATGAACGAGATAAAAAAAATGATCTTATAGAAGCAACCACATTAACAACTGACTTGACAGTATTTTTATCAACAAAAGATGCTACAACTGAAGTTGGTCTGATAGCAGTTATAAATGAGTTCACGCGAGAACGTCTTAAAATTGACTTTAAGTCCATTCCTGCGGGATGGACAAAACCAATGTTCTTAGAGGCCTCACTCGAATTTGAAAGTTCTGTAAGGTATAATAATTATGTTGTAGGAATAAACTATTCCAAAGGCATTCCAGAGGTCAGATTATATGACCAGAATCCAACAACGAAGAGATTCTGTTTAGTAGCTGGACTTGAGTGAATCGAGGTTTTGAGTTGAACAATCCTCTGGGCGAGGAGAGACTTGAACTCTCACTCCATTTTATTTTAAATGTTTCAAAACCGCTTTCTTGAAGTCCTTGAAATGCTCAAGATTTTTTTGGAGTTTTTCATAAACAATCTCTCTGTCAATTTTTTCATAGTCATGGACCAAAATATTCCTGAAGCCCGCAATGCCTGAAAATTTTTCAGCCAATTTTGAAGAAAGTATTTTTTCGTCTGTCAAAACTACGAAAATATCCTGATTATCTTCCGGTCTTCGGAGATTTTGGTAAATGATCATCAATTTGCCAACATCCAAAATGATTTCAATTGCCAACTGAAGGTATCTTTCAGCCAAGCCGTAATAATGGTAATCAGCAAGGAAAGTCTTTCTGTTCACCTTCTGAATTTCGTGTAAACATTTCAGATATTCATCCAGTTTCTCAAATTTGGCTATAATTTTGTTAAATATTAGTTTGGACATAGCGCTTATTATAGAGATCTAAAAAAGGCTGAAAATCAAAATAACGCGCAATAATGCCACTTTCAAACTCACCTCTTTGCCCTTCCGGTTTTTCATAAATAATTTGTCCCTCGGTCACAATGACATACTTAAAAAAGAGCGAAGCAGTATCATTCAAAACAATTACATCAACATTTTTTTTAAAAATACTGGAAAGTTTATCAATAAGCCTTAAACGGATATTAAAACGGTCTGATTTGTTTAAATTTTCTGGCAAAAGGACAGCCATATCCACATCGCTTTCATGGGTGGTGTTGCCGGTGACCGAGGAGCCAAAAATATAGGCTAAAAATAAGCCTTCTTTACGGAAAACCTTAATGAGTTGTTGTTTTATGGATTCGTTAATTATCATGTCTGGATGATATCATAAAATTTAATAATCTTGGGCGAGGAGAGACTTGAACTCTCACTCCATTGCTGGAATACGATTTTGAGTCGTACGCGTCTGCCAGTTCCGCCACTCGCCCATACTTTTTGATTTTAGCATATTCTTGAACTATGATTAAAAATGATTATCCTGACGGACTATGATTCATACCTCCAATAACAATCATAGTAGTCATTTAATCAGACGAATCACAGTTCAAGATAACCAATGCTATAATGAAGATATGAGTACTTTTTGCGACCAGACGGTTGTTGAATTTATTGCCGGCAAAGGCGGGGACGGCATGGTTCATTTTCGGCGGGAAAAATTTATTCCACGCGGCGGCCCCGATGGCGGCGATGGCGGCAGCGGGGGCAATATCGTCCTTATCGCCGATGAAAACCTGAACACGTTAGTTGATTTCAGTAAAAAAAAGATTTTT
>CAYHVY010000029.1:0-11448 GCA_964360095.1 uncultured Candidatus Peribacteria bacterium
TATCAGCATCAACATATAGCTATCCTTTATTCAAAGTAATTTGCGTATGATCCGAGACATCTACATCAGATTTTCCTTATTCAAGCTCGTAAATGCATTGCATCCAACGACCAAATGGTCCAAAAGCGGAATTTGCAACAATTTACCAATTTTCACCAGTTTTTTCGTCATTAAAACGTCTTCAGCGCTCGGAGTGGGGTCTCCTGTGGGATGATTGTGAGCTAGAATAATGGCATATGCCAAATATTCAATGGCCGGCCGGAAAATTTCGCGGGGATGAACAATGTTGGCATCCAGACTACCAATACTGATTGTCTCCTCGTGAATAAGTCTGTAGCGTGAATTGAGATACAGGCCCCTCACATGTTCTTTTTTGAGACTCTGCATGTCCTGAACAAGCTTGTATGCCTCTTCAGCATTGCGAAGATTGCCTGAAAAAGGTGTTTTCTTGAAAAAACGTTTACCCAATTCAACCGCGGCCATAAGCTGACAGGCATGCACAAAACCCACTACAAAATTTTTCTGAAACGTATCAACATCATGAATATTTAAAAGTTCTTCCTGGTCAAAACCTTTTAAAAGCCTTTTGGAAAGAGTAAAAACGCTTTCGCGTCTGCTGCCTTTTCCAAGAAGAATGGCGACCAATTCATGATCTTCCAATGCGTTAATACCGTGCCGCACAAGTTTTTCTCTGGGTTTTTCCGCTTCTTCTTCTGGGGGCATTTGGGGATACATAAAAAAATAACAATCAAATAATATTGGTTGCAAATGAATAAAATCTAAATTTTTCCTTATATTTTTTCCGCAAATCTTTTGGTCAGAATTTCCGTCAATTTGGCTATTTTTACACGTTCCTGCTGCATGGTGTCGCGGTCGCGGATTGTAACGGCCTGATCCTTTTCAACCGTTTCAAAATCAATAGTGACGCAGAAAGGTGTGCCAATCTCATCCTGACGCCGGTAACGCTTGCCAATGGTTCCACTGGTGTCAAAATCAGTCATAAAGGTTTTTTTCACCATCTCGTAAACCTTTTCGGCTTCATCATTTAATTTGTTTACCAAAGGCAGTACAGCGACTTTAAATGGCGCGATATGCGGTTTAAACCTCATGACAACCCGGGTATCTTCCTTACCTTCGGCATCTTTGACCGTTTCTTCAGCGTAACTGCTGAGCAGAACCATCAAAAATGTTCTGCTTAAGCCAAAAGTCGGCTCAATGACGTGCGGAATATAACGTTCTGAAGTGTAGGGATCAAGATATGATAAATCCTCACCGCTTTTTTCAGTATGATTTTTTAGATCAAAATTCGTGCGGTACGCCAGCCCGTAAAGTTCTTTCCAGCCAAACGGGGTTTCAAACTCAATATCAACTGTCTTTTTTGAATAATGGGAAAGTTCTTTTTGGGTATGTTCACGGACATGGGTTTTGCCCTTATCAATGCCAACATATTCAATCCATTTATGCATTTCTTTGAGCCAATATTCAAACGCTTTTTCCCACTCTTTCTCATGAATAAAATATTCAAATTCCATAAGATCAAATTCAAGCGTGCGAAAAATAAAATTGCCCGGCGTAATTTCATTGCGAAAACACTTTCCAGCCTGGGCAATGCCAAATGGTATTTTTTTGCGGCTCGTATTCAGGACATTTTTAAAATTCGTGAACATGGATTGCGCCAGTTCTCCGCGTAAATAAACCGCTTCTGAATCGGAAGCGACCGGACCGATATGCGTCTGAAAAAGCAGATTGAAAATCCGTGTTTTGGTAAAATCTTTTGAACCGCAATTAGGACATTTAATGTTGTTTTCTTCAATCAATTTGTCAAGATCCACAATGGATAAACCCTCAACTTTGACACCCTGAAGAGCGTTTTCAATCAGATGATCGGCGCGAAAACGATTTTTACACGTTTTGCAGTCCACCTGCGCATCATTAAAATTGGCAACGTGTCCGCTGGCCTGCCATACTTTTGGATTCATCAAAATGGCCGCGTCAATTCCAACGACATCTTTCCTTTCCTTCACAAAAAACTTCCACCACGCCTGTTGAATATTGTTTTTCAGTTCAACACCAAGTGGGCCGTAATCCCAGGTGTTGGCTAAACCGCCATAAATCTCCGATCCGGGAAAGACAAAACCTCGCCTTTTGGCCAGAGAAACAATTTTGTCCATCAAATCCATGCTCATAACTGTTCCTTACGAATTTTTCTTTTCATCATTTTTTTGGCCTTTTTGACGATTGCGCCAATCCAGCATGGCATTGGAAAGCACATTCATAAACGATTCGGCGGTTTGATGAGTGATACTGATGCGGCTGACCACCTTGATGGTCATCGGCTTCATATTCGGCAGTATAAAACCAAAATCAAGAATGACTTCATTTGCGTTTACATGAACAGATACGGCATTGGCGTACGTTCCCTGCTCCACTCCGGGATCAAGTTTAACCTGAACCTGTTGTTGTTCATCTTGTGCCATAGTTTATAAATTATGAATTAAAAATTGAAAATTAAAAATTACGGATTATGGTGATAACGATTGTTGTCCGGGAATAGACAACAGGAATTATATTGTGGTTTTTCCTTTTTGCAAAGGGAAAAATGAGTTTCCTTAATTTTTACACTTTTGACGGCGATAGGAAATTTTCCTAATTTTGCGGTTCACAACTCATTATCCACCATTCATTCAAAATTAATAATTAATAATTTTTAATTCATAATCATGCACACTCTTATCCTTACAGAAAATCAGCATCAAGCCGCCTTCGTCAAACATGCTCTGGCATATGAAAATCTCGGAAGCGATGTTGTTTGTTTTAACGACAATACTGGACTTGAAAGGGAGTTTAGCCAAATTGACGGACTATTCATCCTCATAAACAACATATTTTCTTTAGATAAAATAATTGAATACTGCCGGCATAAACGCTACCAGCTGCCTATTATCGTATTGTCACATGAATTTAATTTGCTTTTGCCAGAACTCCAGCAATTAAAAAAAATACAGCGCTTTTTTACGCGACCTTTTCCTTTCAGGCTGATTGCTTCAGAAATGCGCTCGTATGTCTTTCAACAGAAGGAGCGGATAGAAAACAATATCGTCAATCTGCGCGGTCTTACTCTTAATCGTGAAACACATGAATTGAGCCATAAGGAAAAAAGCATTAATTTGCGAAACAAAGAATATGCTCTTCTGGAGTTTTTGATGCTCAACCAAAATCGTGTTTTAAGCCGCGATATTATTTTGGAAAGTGTATGGGACCGCAATGCGAATTTGCTTACAAATACGGTAGATGTCCATGTTGGTCGTCTGCGAAAAAAAATTGATTATCAATTTCAGGATGAGTTTATACATACTATTTCCTGCGCAGGCTACATATTTTCTTGAATTTGCACGTATGGGACAAAAAAATTTGTCCCATACGTGCAAATTACATATAAAATTTTGACTCCAAAAATAGTCAGTGTTATAATTCGTTCCAGTTTTATTTCTGTAATGATTTCATATGTCTGATACGTCGCATTTGAATGCCGTTCTTGAGCAGTTACGTTCAAATATTGATCAGCTTTTACTGCTGCTTTCACAAAAGGAGAAGGTTGTTATACAACGGCGTTTTGGCATTGACGAAAACGCCCGCGCGACTTTGGAGGATATTGGTCAACATTTCCATGTGACCAGGGAAAGGATCCGTCAAATTGAAAGCAACGCGTTACAAAAATTAAGACGCAACGTTGAAAATAGCCCGGTACACATCATCAATCAGGTTACGTACCAGTATCTTGTGGAAAGCGGCGGAATAATGAAGGAAGATATCCTCATTGGCAAACTTTTAACCGAACACAGTCATTTCAGTTATTCCGCGTTACAATTGATCCTTACCCTTGACAAGCGTTTTGAAAGAGTGCCAAATACCGTTCAATGTCATCCCTATGTGAAGTTTAAGACTTGCGACGTTGATTCCATAAAAGAAATTTTTGAAAAAGCGTATGAGGTTCTGGAAAAAGAAAAGATTGTGAGAAAAATCGTTTATTTAACTGTAGAATTACGAAAAATACTCCCTGCAAATCAACTACTCCAAAAAGAAGTTCTAAAATATATTTTTCAGATTAATAAAAGCTTTAAAATTATTGACGGGGAAGTTGGTCTCGTTCACTGGCGCCATATCAATCCAAAAACCATCAGGGATAAAATTTACTTTACAATGCGCCAAAACGGCAAACCTCTCCATTTTGTTGAGATTGCCAATGCGATCGCGGAGCAACATTTTGATGAAAAAACCCTTAACCTGCAGGCGATCCATAATGAATTGATTCGTTTTGGCGATTTTATTTTGATTGGACGCGGAATTTACGCCTTGAAAGAATGGGGCTATAATCCGGGAACCGTTTCCGACGTGATTACTGGGCTTTTGAAAGAAAATTCATCCATGCATCAACAGAAAATTATTGAAGAAGTCCTTAAACAAAGGAAGGTCAAGCCGATAACCGTTGTGTTGAATCTCAAAAACAAAAAATATTTCACGCGTATCGGAAGACAGCAGTATGTATTAAAAACACACTAAGAAGCACACGCACATCTCTAGTATGGAATTACCTTTTCTTAGATTCTAATAAATTCCTTTTTGTTCTTTTTGTAATCTTCTCCCTCTGCTTTCCAGGCCTCAATCATGAGCGCGCAGCATTCTTTTTGAATGAGTCTTTTGGTTCTTTTTAAGGCTCTTTTCCAGAAAAAATTTGCTTCCCTGTTTTTTGAATCAACATTAAGAATTTCCTCCACCGCCTCAACTGTTTTCTCATATTTTTTTCGCAAATAAAGAGTCCGGATTTTTTCCAGACTGGCATAAATAAATTCCCTTTTTTCATCAATCCTGTAGCGCTGATATTGGCTTTTTTTATTTTCAATAATATGATGCAGACGGGCATCATTTGGATCAAGTTTCAGTAACTTTTGTAGAAAAAGCAGTATGTCTTCATATTTTTCGCCGTGCAAAAGGATTTTATTTTGTTCAAGCTCATGATCAATCCATTTTTTCCGTGTATAAATAAGCAGTTTTTTTAATGTTTCTCCGTGAATCTTTAAAGTCTGTAATTTTTCATTCGCCAAAATGGCATCCTGAAACTGTTTTTCATTGATCATCCTGTAAATGCGCTTAGTTTCGTCATCATAAAAATGTTCCTGTTGATGGCGGAATTGTTTATCATAGCGTTTTTTTGCCTTAAGAAGGATTGTTTTGAGATGTGGATAATCTGGAAGAAATGATTCAAGTTTTTTGAGATTCATGAATAATTCCTCATATTTTTTTTCGCGCCAGAGTGGTTTTAGTTTTGCCAAATCGGCTTTCACGGCTTGTCTATTGATTTTTCTCACCCTTCTTTCAATTTTATTTTTGAGATGAATAACATGAATATTTTCAGGGTCATATCGCAAAATTTCAAGACAGGCACGATATGCTTCCTGTAACTTTTCTTCATCTATGAGAAGTTTGATCTGCTCAACAGCTTCCCGGAGAGATAACTGAGACAGCATAAAAAAATAGAAATGATATTATCGTATCATTTTATAATACTTTTAGTTTTTTGGCAAAAAGGACGCGCCCAAGGGGCGCGGCGCTGTATTAGCCTCGCTGCGGCTCGGCCTGTCTGTCGGCTACTCCAATTCAGATATTTTTTCCTCCAACGTCTGAAGTTCTTTTTCCAAAGCCTTAAAAAGCTCTTTTTCTTTTAAAACAATTTCTGCCGGAGCTTTTGATAGAAAATGTGGATTGTCCAGTCTTGACTCAAGGACCTGCATTTTTTTGCCTGTTTCATCAAGCTTTTGCCTGAGACGATGCCGTTCCTTATCCAGATCAAAAAGATCTTTCAGTGGAAAATACATATGAATGCCATCAATATATTTCCACAAAGCGCCGGGGATTTTTGGTCCTGTTTTTTTTATTTCAAGTTTTTCAAGTTTCGCCATACGCATGATGGACTCTTTTTTGCTTTCAATAAGCTTTGAATATTTGCCGCCATAAAAAACAGCATGCATTTTACGCGATGGTTCAATGTTTTTTTCAACGCGAATGCTTCTGGCGGCGCTAATCAGGTTCATAATAATCTGAAGATCTTTTTCTTCTCTTGAAAAAACAAATTTTTTGTTGTACTTCGGCCATTTTTCCCCTATTAAAAGGGTTTTTTGCCCAAGATGGCTCCACAGAGCTTCCGTAACAAAAGGCACAAAAGGATGCAAAAGTTTTAGCAGGGTTTTCAAAACAAAAATCAGCACGTGTAAATTTTGTTTAATATCTTTGTTTTGTAAAGGATCTGCGGAAGATTTTGATAGTTCAATGTACCAGTCGCAGAAAAAGCTCCAGTAAAAAGTATAAATTTTTGTGCCCGCCTCGGAAAAACGGTCTTTTTCAAGATCTTCAGTGGTTTCTTTGATTAATTTTTGAAGCTTTGAAATGACCAATTTGTCAAAGGATGTTTTGATGTATTTTGCCGAAAACGGCTGATTAAGGATATCTGGAGAAGCGTTTAGCAGCGCAAAGCGGGCGCCGTTCCAGATTTTATTGACAAAATTGCGGTAACCCGCGATTTTCTCTTCGTAAAGGCGAAAGTCTGTGCCCGCCGCCGTTCCGATCACCAAACTCAAACGAACACTATCGGTTCCATATTTTTCAATCATGTCCAGCGGGTTAATACCGTTGTTTGCTGATTTGCTCATTTTAATCCCATTGCGGTCGCGTACAAGACCGTGCAGATACACTTTTTCAAAAGGAATATCGTTCATTGCATATACCGTCATTAAAATCATGCGGGCAATCCAGAAAAATAGGATATCGTGACCGGTTTCCAATACTGACGTTGGATGAAAATATGCCAAATCTTTTGTTTTTTGCGGCCAGCCAAGTGTGGAAAATGTCCAAAGCCCCGAAGAAAACCAGGTATCAAGCGTGTCCGGATCACGACGCAACTTTTTAGAGCCGCAATGCGGACATTTTAAGGGCGTCTCTACCTGAACAATGGGCTGTTTGCAGTCCAGAAGGCATTTTTCATCCCCCACGCAATACCAAACGGGAACTTGATGGCCAAACCAGATCTGGCGGGAAATACACCAGTCGCGGAGGTTATCCAGCCAATGAAAATAAATTTTATGGAAGCGTTTGGGAATAATTTCAATTTGTCCACTATGAACAACTTCGGAAGCTTTTTGCTTGAGGGAGGAATAGGCATGCCTGTTCCCTACGCTACCGCCAATTTTTTTATCTTTGATAACGGGTTTATTAACATCAATAAACCATTGTTCGGAAATAAGCGGCTCAATAGGTGTGTCGCAGCGATAACAGACCGACAAATTGTGAACGTAGTTTTCATCAACGCTCTCAAGTAGGCCTTTTCCCTCAAGGATTTTAATAATTGCGTCGCGGGACTCCTTGGCATTTTTTCCCGCAAATCCGACTCCAACAGCTTTGGTGAAATTTCCATCGGGACCGATAATCTGAACAATTTCCAGGTCATATTTCTTCGCAATATCAAAATCCAGAAAATCATGAGCCGGCGTTAAAGTCATGGCTCCGGAACCAAATTCAGGATCAACATTTTTATCCGCGATAAACATTGCTTCAATCTCCGAGTCTATCCAGTTAACTTTGAGTTTTTTATCCAGATATTTTTTATAACGCTTATCGTCGGGATGGACGGCGATGATTTTATCCAAAAATTTGGTTTCAGGACGCGCCGTGCCAATGATGACCGGCCCATAGCGCAGATAATAAAATTTTGTTTTTTCTTCCTTAAAGACCACTTCATCGTCGGCCAAAGTTGAGTTGCAGCGGGTACACCAATTCACAATACGCGGACCACGATAAATAAGACCGTCTTTGTACATGCGCGTAAATACTTCAGAAACGGCCGCTGAAAGGCCTTTATCCAGAGTGTAACGTTCTCGCGTCCAGTCACAGCTTGAACCCATCTTCCTTATCTGGGTGCGGATTTCCGATCTTGATTCTTTCACAAAAGAATGCACGCGCTCTAAAAACTTCTCCCTTCCCATGCTTTGCCGGGTGAGACCTTCCACGGCAAGCATTTTTTCCACCTTGTTCTGGGTGGCAATACCGGCATGATCGGTTCCGGGAAGCCACAATGTTGGGACACCATTCATCCTTTTGAAGCGAATCATAATATCTTCAATGGCAAGCATCGTAGCATGACCAAGATGCAGGGTGCCGGTGGCATTCGGCGGAGGCATGACAATTGTAAAAGGTTTTTTACCCTTGATGATTTTTGGGGTAAAAAGTCCGGATTTTTCCCATATTTTGTAAATACGATCCTCGTATTTCTTTGCTTCATAAGCTTTTTCAATTTTTGTGGACATGTCGCGAGAATTTTGAATTATGAATTCTGTAATGTTTATAACATGTTACTCTTTTCAATGTAAGAATTTTAGGGCTTGTAAATTGACAAAACAAGGAAATTTTGATATATTTGCAAGAACGATATCGCGGTCAGTTGTGTTTTGAAAAAGAAATTTTATGTTATTATGAGCCTGTAAAGTTTACCCTAGACCGTAACGAAGTGGAGGTTAAGAATCAAGTGCCCGGAGGGCTATCCCTCATTATCAGATAATGGATCAAAAACCGCACAATTTGGAACACTCAATAAACAGGCCTTCAGAACATTCTGATTCTTCGGAAAAACGGGCTGAAAGGTCAACGTTGCTTAAAGAGCATAAAGAAGCTGTCACAAAAGAAGTGGTGAAGATTGCCGAGGGTTTGGAGGATAAAGAAACCGGATTTGAAACCGGTGAGGTGGCGGAGAACCTTGGAGAAGGTAAAAAAGTTGCGCCAACATCGGGTTTTCCTTCCAGAAAGGCGGCAGCGCATGTCAAAACTGCCGTAAAAGCTCTTGTTGCGCCTACGGTTGAAATCATGCAAAAACAAATAGCTCATGCGGTTCGTGAACAAATCCACATTCTGGAGACGCAGGCGCGAAAAATAATCCGCAATCGTGTTGCTTTTGAGCCATTTGCGTTGAATAAAGTTGTTGAAAAAATTCGTGAACTAAAAGAAATTCTTACCCGTCTCACTGAAGCTACTTTTGAAACACTAAAGGGATGGTGGCTGAAATATGTTAACGGGAATCCATAATTTTTAATTCGTAATTTATAATTTTAAAGTGGGCTCATAAGGTGGAGATGGATGTGCAGCACTTCCTGTCCCGCTTCTTTACCGGTACTGATCAGTAAACGATAGGCATCAAGTTGAAACTTTTTTGCAGTGTTGGCGGCAACTACAAGAAGACGGCCAAGCATCGCTTCATCCATAATGGTAACCTCTTTCATTGTCGCGATGTGTTTTTTTGGAACAATTAACAAATGAATCTTTGCTCTTGGGTGAATATCGTGAAAAACGACGCAATACTCATCTTCGTACTCCTGTTTTGAAGGAATTTCTTTTGAAACGATCTTGCAAAATACGCAATCAGGCATGGACTTTTTTATTTTCATCCAGTTGATATACAGCCCGTCCGACCCTGACAAACTGCGGATTCTTCTGGAGATTTAAAGAAATAGTTCCCTTTTTGACCTGGCGTTGTTTCAAAACACCCTGCATAATTTCCTGCTTTGTCAAAGGATTCTTTTTTTTGAGTAGATCTTCAATTACGTCGGCGACTGTGCCTTTTTTATAGCCCCATTCTTTTAAAGCATAGAGGCCCCTGCCCACAAGTACAAATTGTTCATAACGGATAAGTTCATTATGGACGGCCTGGGTCGTGACCACTTTTTTATCAAAGCCGGTTTCGGAAATTTTATTAGCGATATCCACAAAATGCAGAGGATCGCCAATTTTTTTAAGGACAATATACGCTTTATCACGAATACTCCGCGGATTGATATGTCTCCAGATCAAAAGACCAAATCCGCCTTCTTTAAGCCTCTTTATGCGCTTATCAACCTCAATTGAAGATAAAACAGCCTCAGATGAATATTTTTTCCCGCCATGGCTGGTTCTTTCGCTTACTTCTTCGCTCAATTTACCTTCATGAATGACATCTCCTTTTTTGTGAAGAATTTCCATTGCAGTATCTACAATCATCTTTACATCCTCAAAAGAAATATTTCCAAAACGCCAAAATGGCTTAAATACATTAGTTTTATCACTCTTTACGATTTCCGGATTTATATTAAATGCCAATTTGATGATGGCTGCATCCACTTTCTCATTACTGCAAATCTGATTGAGAATTTCTGCAGTGAGTTTTTCTTCCAAAAGAACGCCTCCATTTTTCTCAAGAATCTCATGCGCCAGTTTGTTGATGAGACTCAGTCTGGTATTGACAGCCGTGCGGCGAAGTTTGCCAAGGGCAATTTTTTCAATCTGACGGATGCGTTCACGGGTTACCGAAAAAAACTGTCCGATCTTTTCAAGAGTCTGTTTCGGCTGGCTGTCAAGACTAAAACGTTTAATAATGACCTCTTTTTCTTTGGAAGTTAACACAAGAAACATATCCTCAATGATTTCCGTAAGATTCAGTTTGGTTGCAAGTTTTAAAGTATCGGCATTTTGTGTTTGAGATGAGGTTTGTGTGTCCATACGACATGAGAGTAAAAAGTTGAAACCATTAGTGGCGCGAACAGAGATTAGGATGAAAAAATTAGTGTGTCAAGAAAGAAATTTTATTGATATACAAAACATATATTTGAAATATTTTAGTTTGATGGAGGGCGGAATTATGCACCAAGTCTTTGCTATTGTCAATAGCAAGTTTACTGAAAATTATCAATAATCAATTTTCAATTTACATTGAATTGTCAATATTTCAATTTTCAATGGCGTATAAAGGAACTAAATTAACAATTGATCATTGTAAATTTATTGAAAATTGTGAATTGAGTAATTGCCGGGGTGGTGAAATGGCAGACACGCTAGCCTTAGGAGCTAGTGCCCACAAGGCGTGGAGGTTCGACTCCTCTCCCCGGCACCAGAACCAACTTGTTCGGAATTGACTATCGCTGTTCATACGTTAACTTATGCGCTAAAAGGTCGTATTGTTCTATGTGACTTTCTTAGCAATTACCATAAAATGCAGCCCTCATCAAAAACAGTATTTTCCAATCTAAAAATGGCCCCTGAAAATTTCTGATTGTGAATGAGTGTTTTTGAAGAAAATCGTTATTTTTTTATCTTTTTGTTCAAAAGCGTCTTCATTATTTTCATTTTAAGAGGCTTTTGAATCTTTCATGGCTTCATGCAGCTCAAAGTTTTAGTTTTTGAAACGCCTTTCCTTTCTCTTCCTTCATTCTCTTGGCAAATTCAGTATCGCTTTCAGCATAAGCCATTTTGTCCAAATCTCCAAAGAAAATCTGTCGTTTAAGGTACATGGTCGAATTTGGCAGCGATTTCAACTTTTCGTAGGGCGGCATGTACGTTTCATAGATCTTTTTCTCTTTTCCTTTTCGGTCAACTTTC
>CAYHVY010000030.1:0-10908 GCA_964360095.1 uncultured Candidatus Peribacteria bacterium
CTTTAATTTCAGTGCGATAGCGGATTTCAATTTTATCTTTCCCTTTTGCGATCACACGGTCAAAATTGACAGGCTCCGCTTTTAGCTTATCTTTTCTGACAAAAATATATACTTTCGGACAGTATTCGCTTAATAAAAGCGCTTCTTTTGCTGCGGAATCGCCGCTGCCAACCACAGCTACAGTTTTACCTTTAAAAAAAGCCCCGTCGCAAAGAGCGCAGTAGGAAAGGCCTTTATTTGTAAATTCTTTCTCGCCTGGAACATCCAGCGTTTTGTGTTTTGTGCCTGTTGCGAAAAGAACGGTTTTCGCATAATAGCTATTGGAAGCCGTTTTTACGATATAGCCGCTTTGTTTTCCAGCCGGCGGCTCTGAAACGGCTTTTTTTACCTCCACAACGCGTTCGTTCATCAACGGAACGCCAAACGACACCGCGTGGTCAACCAGCGCGCTTCCCAAATCCGGCCCCGATATATTTTTAATTCCGGGCCAGTTTTCAACAAGATGCGTGGTCGTGATTAGTCCGCCTGGAAGCTCCGCGATCATAACCGTTCTAAGATTCATGCGCGCGGCATACATAGCGCCGCTTGCTCCCGCGCACCCGGCTCCAATAATCACAAGGTCATAAATGTTTTTATCCTCCATATTTGGCTTTATACGGACATATTTTTGTATTCCACAGGCCGCGATTTTCGTCCCGCGCCTGTTTTTCATAATAACGGAAATCGCTAAAATGTTCCAATGACCCCGGCGTATAGGCGAACGCATAGCCATTTTTGACCATTTCCAAATTGATAAAAGCGTTATTTCCGTTATAGACATACCGTAAAAGACGTCCGTATTGGTCGCGGTCAGGAGCAAATTTGTCTTTTTGAAGAAAAATATTTTTCCCAGGCATCAAACTTTTTATGTACTCTGCGGCCTCATGGCCAAAACATTCTACAGGTTTATTGGAATCAACAGTTTCTGGGCTATTGATGCCAAGAAGCCTAATTTTTTCCGAGGTATTTTCCAGAGAAACCTCCAGCGTATCGCCATCAACAATCCGTATGAGCGTGGCCGGAAACCGTTTTATCACATCTCTGTCTTCTATTTTTGTTGAGGTTTTTTGCTGAGTTACAGGTAATATTTTTCGGTACGTGGATGCGGGGCCTTTTTTAACACATCCGCCCAAAATACTGACAAAAATAAGCCCGAACAAAAAAAACTTCATCAATTTCATGAAGACATTTTAACATTTCTTATCTATGCGGCCAAACGTTCTTCCGGCGGCGGCGTTTTTGTTGATGGCGTTTTTGGGAACTGGATGACATTATCAGGAATATCTGGTTGATGGGCGCGAGTAGACGCATCAGGAACCTGAGCGGTTGCAGTTGTAGGCTGTACGCTGCTTTTTTTTGGCTCTTGCAGCCAACCCAGCAATTTACAAATCTTATCTTTGACCCATCCAACAATGTTCCAAATAATATTTTTAGCCATTTCTTGTTTTTCTGTAAGATGTACGCCACGATTCTCAGGTTTTTCTGCAAGTGTCGTTTTACCTTTTGTGCCAAAAAGCATGTCAAACATCTTTTTGGCGACCAGCATTTTTGCCCTTGTGAGATCTTTTTCACCCTCAGTTTTGGCATTTGAAAATTCTTTATAAATTTCGCGTTCCAATTCTTCCAAAAAAGTTTTAAAATTACGTTTGGCCTCCGCAGGGTCTTTGCCTGCAACACTTGAATTTAGAGTTTTCAATAAAGATTCCTCCATCCACTTTGCGCCTTCCGGGCTACGCATCAAGGATGGCGTTTGTCCGCCCAAGGCTTTAATGGCAGACGTACAAATGTCTTTGATATCTGTGGTTGTGGCTATATTGAAGCCGGATTCTCTTTCCAACATGATGAAAATAAAGGATAAAAAATTATCTTTCCATTATAGCATCAAACAGCCAAAATTTACATTTGAAATTTTTTCTCATACAATAAAATCATGCAGCAATATCTCAGTCTTGTTCAAGAAGTTTTAAGCAACGGTGTAACGAAAAAAGATCGTACCGGTACAGGTACTATTTCTATTTTTGGAGTGCAGCGAAAATATGACCTGCGGGAAGGTTTTCCTCTGTTGACAACTAAAAAAGTCCGCTATGACGGGGTTTTATATGAATTATTGTGGTTTTTGCGCGGTTCAACAAATATTCATGATGATCTGGTGCAGCACACTCCAATCTGGAACGCCTGGGCTGATGAAAAAGGCGAGCTTGGACCCATTTATGGCTACCAATGGCGCAAATGGAACAAATATGCCTGGAATGAGCAAAAACAGCAGTATGACGTGAATTATATTGATCAAATTCAGCAGGTTATTGATGGCATCAAAAAAACTCCCGACAGTCGGCGTTTAATCGTGAGCGCGTGGAACGTTGCCGACATTGACCGTATGAAATTACCCCCATGCCATCTGCTTTTTCAGTGTTATGTTGTGGATGGAAGGCTTGATTTGCAGTTGTATCAGCGCAGTGCCGACATTGCCCTGGGAGTGCCGTTTAACGTCGCCAGTTATGCAACTTTGTTAACTATGATAGCGCAGGAATGCGGACTTCAGCCCGGCGTTTTTACGCATACCCTTGGCGATGCCCATATTTATTTGAATCATATTGAAGGCCTCAAAAAACAGATGGAGCGTAAACCCTATCCGCTTCCAGCTCTCAAAATAGCCAAAAAACCTTTCCAGGAGCTGAAATATGCAGATTTTGAGCTTCAAAACTATCAGCATCACCCTTTTATTAAATTTGACGTAGCTGTTTAAATTATGAATTTTTCCATTATTGTAGCTATTGATAAAAATTTTGGCATCGGAAAAAATAACTCCATACCATGGCATCTGTCTGCGGATCTTAAGCATTTCGCGAATGTCACAACAACAGTTCATGATCCCAAAAAACAAAATGCGGTTATTATGGGAAGAAAAACGTTTGAATCCATTCCAGAGTCCCGTCGGCCGCTCAAAAATCGGCTAAATATTATTTTAACTCGCACAATTAAACCGATTTATCCCAAAGGCGTATTTACATTTTGGGATTTTGATCTTGCATTAGAGTTAGAGAAAATACATTTGCTTGCGGATACTAAAGAGGTGGAAAACATTTTTGTCATCGGGGGCGGAGAAGTGTTTAAACAAGCCATAAATCACCCTCTTTGTCAAAAAATTTATCTTACGCAAATAAACCACGCATTTGATTGTGATACGTTTTTTCCGCAGATAGATGTAAAACAATTTCAACTTGTGGATAAAAGTCCAACCGTGGTTGACGGCGGCATTGAACTGAATTTTTTGCTTTATGAAAAAGTTTAATAAAATAGCTGCCGCAGATTTTAAGCATTTTTAATATTCCGTTTAATAAATTGTCATTTTGATTGCTTATTATGCCTGAAGCTGGTCTTGGTGGGCTCAGTCTGGCGACGGCAATAGGATTACCAACCTGATTGTTAGGGGTTCGACTCCCCTTGAGTCCGCCACGGGCTAGCGCTATAATAGGGTTCTATGAGGTAGGTTTACTTGATTTATTTACCTCAAGTGGTGGACTCAAGGGGATGTGCCCCCAAGGGGCTTCTTAGGAGATTTCTTAAGAAGCCTTTTAATGTACGAAAAAACTTGAATTTCCACCATTACATAGCGGCTTCCGCAGACCATTTTTCCAAAGCTTCTCGTATCGCGCATTCTGCTACGTCTAAGTCATGAACTACGGCGGTCTGTCTAGACCATTTTTCCAAATCTTCTCGTAGAATTTTCAACAAATCTTCTATCGTAAAATCTGTTTTTATACCATCATGTATATTTTCCAGAAAGAGTCTAATTACTGCAAAGGTGCTTACATGTTGTAGGCCCAATGAACATATTGTAGTCTCATGCAAGGATGCCATTCTTTCTTTGCTGACACCTAATCTCCTCAATAATTCTACACCTCTATCAAACCGACCAACCAAGTGTTCGGGTATCAATTTCCGTTGAGCTTCCAGTAGGTCTTCCTTTCGTGACGTATTTCGTAGTGCCATAATAATGTGCGTTGAAAGTAAGGGCGGTAAAAATAATCTTTTCCTGTTTTTATGTCAAATTTTATTTTTAAGAATTTTCAATATACAAAAATCATTCTAAATAGCGCCAAACAGCATCTGTCGGATTTCCGGATTCATTTTTTCAGGGGTCCACGGAGGGTCCCAAACTACCTCAATTTCAACGTCTTTAACATGGGACTGAACGCGCAAAATATCGTCAATAGCGGTTGTTAATTGTGGACCGGCCGGGCAACCCATGGACGTGAGCGTCATGGTAACCTTCACAACGCCGTTTTCTTCAATTACATCATAAATAAGCCCCATATCAACGATGCCAACGCCGGCCTCGGGATCTATCACTTCATTCAAAATGGCATGGTATGGATTATTTTGATCAAATTTTTTCTTTTTCTGCGTCATAAATTTAAGCGATATATTGTAATGTTATTGCTTTTTTTAATGCGAATAAGCTTAAAAGCGCGCATTTAACGCGCGCCGGCGACAGAGGCACTCCAATCATCTCATTGATGTCTTCATGGCTTAATTGCGCCGCAAACTTAAGCGATTTTCCAATTAACGCGTCACACAGTATAGAGGCGCCGGCCTGGCTTATTGCGCATCCATGGGCGGTAAAAGCAATATTCTGAATTGTGCGGTCGTCCCCAATTAATAGGTCAAGCTGGATGCTGTCTCCGCAGAGAGGATTTACTTCCTTAGCAGATAAAGTGGCTTGCTCAAGCCGTCCGTAATGGTGCGGGTTGCGGTAATGATCCAAAATAATTTCGCCGTAAATGTCCATGTTTTTCGGGTTTAAAAATGCTGTAGACCTTTTGTAGCGCTGCGAAAGTGCGATCAATGTCAGCTTCGTCATTATACACATAAAAACTCAAACGGGCGGTAGCGGGAACTAAAAGTGCTTCCATAAGGGGCTGGGCGCAGTGATGGCCGGCACGGATTGCAACGCCCTCCTCATTTAAAACGGCGGCAACGTCATGCGCGTGCACGCCAGGAATGTTAAATGAAAGAATGCCCCCTGCCGCAGTGGTATCCTCCGGGCCATAAAAAATAATTCCGGGGAGTTTTGCAAGTTTTTCCCTTACGTAAGCCAATAAATGTTGTTCGTGCCGCAAAATATTTTCAAAACCAATGCCATCCAGGTATTCCAGCGCTTTCCCAAAAGCTATGACATCGGCAATATTCGGCGTTCCCGCTTCAAATTTCCAGGGCAGTTCATTCCATGTCGTTTCTGTTTGATGAACCTCCTTAATCATGTCTCCGCCGAATAGAAACGGTGGCATGGCTTCCAGAAGAGCTTTTTTGCCATAGAGAACACCAACACCGGTAGGACCGAGCATTTTATGTGCTGAGAAAACCAGAAAATCACAGTCCAGTTTTTGGACATCCATCCTCATGGAAGGCACGCTCTGGGCGCCATCAACAAGCACGAGCGCGCCATTTTGGCGCGCTCGTGCGATAATTTGCTCCAAAGAAATAATCGTGCCAAGAACATTTGACATCTGCGTGACAGCCACCAGTTTTGTTTTTTTTGTGATGTATTGATCAAGAGAATTGACCTGAATCATGCCGTTTTCATCAACAGGCATAACACGAAAAGCAGCCTTTTTTCGTATGCAAAGCTGTTGCCACGGCACAAAATTTGAATGATGTTCAAGCATGCTGACCACAATTTCGTCGCCTTCATGCAAATTGTTTTCTCCCCAACTGTAAGCCACTAAATTGATGGCTTCAGTCGTGTTGCGCGTAAAAATAATTTCAGATGACGTATATGCGTTAACAAAACGTGCTATGCGTTCCCGCACGCTTTCATAAGCCTTCGTTGCCTCTTCCGCCATGGTGTGGATGCCACGATGGATGTTGGCATTCATCGTGGTGTAGTAGTGTTGTAGAGCATCAAGCACAGCTCTTGGTTTTTGGCTTGTGGAAGCGGAATCTAGATACACCAACGGTTTCCCATTGATGTGCCTGTTAAAAACGGGAAAATCTTTTTTCAATAGTTGAACATCCATTATTTTAGAAAAAATTAATATGCTGTTTAAAAAACCTTAATCTTTTTAGTTTACAGTGAGCTTCGTGATCACAAGATGAAGGAGAAGATAAAGGTATAGAGACGTGGCAGGTTCCGATATTGGCTAGGATGGGCGGAATCATAAGAAGCGTTAGAAAAGGCATCGACGGAAAGGAAAAAGCATGGAACTTTTTCAGACCAATTAATGCCTTAAAGTTGCGCATGCCCAAAATTACCCGCAGCAACCGCCATTACCATTGCCGCAAGCGCAGGACTTGGACTCCTGTCCGTGCGCGCGTTCCTGTCTGCAGACGCAGGCTTCGTCCTTTCCGCAACAGTCTCCTGTTTCACCCTTTCCGCAGGCGCATTGAGTATTTTGATCGGTCATAAAAATAAATGTTAAATTGTAAGAGAGCCAATAATAGCTTTTCTCGCCTGTTCACGCAAGTTTTCATCCATTATCGCGTTCAATTGGCTTTCAAAAAACCCATTCACCAGCATTTGTTCAGCTGTACTATCTTCAATGCCACGGCTTTTTAGATAAAACATCATTTCTTCATCAACTTTGCCGATTGACGCTGAGTGTCCCGCTTTAACGTCATCAGCCAGAATTTCTAACGCGGGAACGGATTTTGCCCTTGCATACTCACTCATCAGCAAAGTGTGATGCGACAAATAACTGTCTGTCATTTGCGCCTGTTTTTCAATCACAATATTGCCTTTATAATCGACTTGCGAATGATCAAACATAACCGCTTTGACGTTATAATGCGCTTTTGTATTTGGAGCCGTGTGTAGGGAAACTGTTTCAAATGGAAAGCTTTTGTCTTTGTTTCCAACAATAAAACCCAAAAATTGCACTTCTGCTCCAGCTCCTCCAAGTTCAAAAGTAACCTTTGCCGACTCTGAAAATCCATCAGTCGCGATCAAGATAAAAGTCAATTTCACCCCTGCTTCAAGGCAAATATGGGCATTTTCAAGCTCCGTTTGGACAATAGTTCTGTCTTTTGTAACAATCATTGTGAATTGATAATTGAAAATTGCGCTTACCCAACCGACCCCGTCATTTCCATAGCAATCAACCTGTTCATTTCAATCGCGTATTCCATTGGCAGGCTTTTGATAATTGGCTCTATAAAGCCATTTACAATCATCGTCGCCGCTTCCTGTTCGGAAAGCCCCCGCGACATCAGGTAAAATAACTGCTCCTCGCCAATTTTACTGACAGTCGCCTCATGAGCAACAGAGACATCATCTTCATTGATGTCCATGGTTGGATAGGTATCCGAGCGTGAATCTTTATCCAGCAGTAATGCGTCACACACAACCCTCGATTTTACTCCTTTTGAGCCTTTATAAACCCGCACCAGGCCTCTGTAGGATGTCCTTCCGCCCCCTTTACTGATTGACTTTGAAGTGATCGTAGAAGAAGTGTTTGGCGCCATATGAACGGCTTTTGCGCCTGCATCCTGATGTTGGCCTTTTCCCGCAAATGCCACTGATAAAACCTCCGCCTTTGCTCCGGGCTCCATCAAAAACACGGAAGGATATTTCATAGTCAATTTTGAGCCAAGATTGCAGTCAAGCCAGAACATCGTCGCGTCCTGGTAGGCTTTGGCGCGTTTTGTAACAAGGTTATAGACATTATTTGACCAGTTTTGAATTGTTGTGTACTGCACACGCGCTCCTTTTTTCACGATAATTTCTACAACCGCGGAATGCAGGGAGTCGCTCGCATAAGTTGGAGCGGTACAGCCTTCTACATAATGGACAGAAGCGCCTTCATCGGCGATAATCAGTGTTCTTTCAAATTGACCCATGTTTTCGGCATTGATTCGAAAATAGGCCTGTAATGGCAACTCCACATGTACTCCTTTTGGCACATAAATAAACGATCCGCCCGACCACACCGCTGAATTTAAAGCCGCAAACTTGTTGTCTCCAGCCGGAATGACCGTACCAAAATACTCCTTAAAAAAATGCGGATATTTTTGTAAAGCCATGTCTGTTCCTTCAAAAATGACACCCTTTTTTGCAAGTGTTTCATGGATATTATGATAAATTACTTCACTTTCAAACTGCGCCGCGGATCCGGCCAAAAATTTGCGCTCGGCCTGGGGAACGCCCAGTCTATCAAAAGTATCTTTGATTTCCTGTGGAACATCATCCCAATTTCTCATGGAACGCTCTGAGGGTTTTAAATAATAATGAATATTATCAAAGTCTATCCCGCTTAAATCGCCACCCCAAGTTGGCATGGGTTTGCCATAAAATATATTCAACGCTTTCAGGCGAAAATCCAGCATCCATTCGGGTTCATTTTTCTGACGTGAAATTTCCCGCACGATCTCGGCTGTTAAGCCCTTTTTGGCTTTATAGAGGGCTTTGCTATCAACATGAAACCCATACTGATATTGACTCAATTTTTCTCCCAATTTTTGCTGTATCGCATTGATCATTGAAAATTGATCATTGAAAATTAATTGATCATTGAAAATTAATCATTGGAAATTAGCTTCGCGTATCCATGTTTTTCAAGTTCCAAAGCTAACTCTTTGCCACCTGATTTCACCAGTTTCCCGTCAATCATCACATGCACAAAATGTGGCGTTAAATAGTTCAAAATACGCTGGTAATGAGTAATAAGCAGAATGCCCATATTGGTGTGATAAAAGATCTCCTGTATACCGGCGGCGACCGTTTTAAGGCCGTCAATATCAAGACCTGAATCAATTTCATCCAACAGGGCGATTTTTGGCTTTAAAACGGCAAGCTGTACAATTTCCGCCCGTTTTTTTTCACCGCCTGAAAAACCTTCATTGATCCCGCGGCCCACAAACTGTCTATTCATTTTCAACAATTCCAGATTTTGTTGAACAATGGGCAAAAATTGAGCCGGTCCGTACGGCTTGATATCGGCATTTTCCCCTTTTAAAAGCGCATTTTTTGACATGCGCAAAAAGTTGCCAAACGTCACGCCTGGAATTTCCCGCGGGTACTGAAAGCCCAAAAAAAGCCCCAACTGGGCGCGTTTATCCACACTCAGTTCAAGAATATTTTGTCCATTCAGAAAAGCCTGTCCCCGGCTGATTTTGTACTTTGGATGTCCCATCAGCGCGTAACACAATGTGCTCTTTCCTGAGCCATTTGGACCCATCACCACATGTATTTCTCCAGATTTGATGGTTAGTGAAAAATCATGAAGAATTTCTTTGCCCTCCACACTCACCGAGAGGTTTTTGATTTCCAGAATTGTCGCAATTAGCCGCTTTTCCATTGTGTTTTCAGTAAAAAATGCACTTTCAAACTAACAAAAAACAGAAGCAATAGTCAAGAAGCCATAAATATGCTAAAATTAGAAGATAAAAATAAACATAAAATCACACAATGGCTACTCCAACAACTCCTGAAAAAACAAAATCGGAAATAGTGCCATCCACAACCGAAAAGGCCCCGGAGCAGTATACTCAAGCTAAAGCCCATTTGGTTGATTATATTAAAGGCGCGGAAGAGTTGGATTCAAAAACAAAAGAAGAATTTCTTCAAACAACGCAGAAATTGGCGGAGAAAGCTGACGATGGGGACAGTGAAGCCATGAACACTCTTCGCCGCGCCGCGTTAACAGAGGATCAATATAATAAAAATCCTCTCTTGGGACATCAACTGCTTTCGGCGCTTTATTTAGAACGTAAAGAACAAGAAAAAGATTCACCCCAATTCAGATTTACTGTCAATTTTAAAAACAATCAATTGGCTGAATGGAAAGTAGGCGCTGGCGACTTGTTGCCCGCGAATGTGGTTGCCATAAAAGTTCTTGACGCGCAGGGAGATGTGATTACAGAGAGAGCCTTTAGGGCAACTAATCCAAAGACAGGTAGAATTGGATATTATAAGCAAAAAAATTTTGATGAAAGCGGCGCTTATGAGTATGTTCCTGTTTTCAGCGGTTATGAAATTATTGTTCTGGAAACAAAAGATCGTGAAGATCCAGAAGTTAAAAGAAGGGAATTTGCTGAAGGAATAGAGCTGTTTCATCCACCCGCAAGAAATATTGATGACGTCCAGGCCGCCCAAACAGCTTCTGGAGAGATGCCACCCCCAAGATCAAGTCCGAGAGGCTACCGCGAGGCGTTTGATAGATTACAGGAAGAACCGCGATTTTTACAACGAATTACAGAAATTGCCGGAAAAATTGGATGTAAACCGGAACATTTGTTGCAGATAATGTGGAAAGAGTCCGGTCTTGACCCGCGGGCCGTCAACAGGCAATCTGGCGATAGCAATAATCCATATGAAAGAGCTAAACGTCGGGCTACCGGTTTAATTCAATTTATGCCAAAAACGGCACGTGGTTTGGGAACAACCACGCAGGAGATTTATAACATGTCAGCTCTGCAGCAGTTGGATTATGTGGAAAAATATTTCCAACCTTATTTTGGCAGAATTCATGATTTTATGTCTTTATATTGGGTCGTCTTTTACCCGGCAGCCCTGGGGAAACCGGACAACTTTGTATTGGGATCGCAAATAGGGCAGGACGAAGTCAGAAAAATTGCCATGCAAAACTCCGGAGTTGCCAGAGGAAAAGATCACGTTACCGTCCAAGATTTTCGCAGGTTCGCAATGGCTGGTCTGCCGCCTGAACTTGGAATTTCATGAATGGGCCCGCCTGGACTTGAACCAGGGGCCAATCCCTTATGAGGGGACTGCTCTAACCACTGAGCTACGGGCCCGACAATCAAGAAAACAATCAACCAGGCTGGAGCGGAGCGAAAGCCCTAGCCATCAAGTGCCCGGAGGGCTATCCTTATAGGAATTGTATTATAAATAGCGTGCACATACAACAAAAG
>CAYHVY010000031.1:0-10905 GCA_964360095.1 uncultured Candidatus Peribacteria bacterium
AAATCGCATCAACACAGACCTGGCGCTCATTCGGAAACCATAAAAAGATATCCTCTTTTTGATGGCAGTGGGGACTGCCATCCCAACTGTGAATGCGGACATTACGTTGAAATCTGGAACGATGTTTTCATGCAATATTTCAAAAAAGCCGACGAAAGTTATGAACCTCTGAAACAAAAAAATGTTGACGCTGGAATGGGTCTGGAACGGGTGGCAGCCGTTTTACAGTGTGTTCCCAGTCATTACGAAACAGAACTTTTTTTTCCAATAATAAAAGAAATTCTAGGGTTAATGGAGCCGTTTGAGGCGAAAGTGGAAAAATCTCTGTTTGACGAGAATTGGTATAAAATTTTTAATATTGAAAAAATCCAATCTATTCGCATAATTGCCGATCACATGCGCGCCGCGACGTTTATTTTAGGCGATCCGTGGGGAATAAGCCCTTCCAACACAGATCAGGGTTATATTTTGAGAAGACTCATTCGCAGAGCCATCCGGCATGGGAAAAAACTTGGCATACTGAAAAACTTTACCCATCTTCTGGGAGAAATTGTCATTCAAATCTATGCTGATGTTTATCCCGAACTGGAACGAAATAAAACAAGAATTATTGATGAACTGAAACGCGAAGAAGAAAAATTTCAAAAAACTTTGGAGCAGGGTCTGCGTGAAATGAGGAAAATCTGGAAAATGGATGATGCAAATTTGTGCAATAAAGAAATTGCTGTCACTCAGGGCGATAAGGCTTTTTATATTTATGAAACCTATGGATTTCCAATTGAAATGATTGAGGAAGAGCTCACAAAAAATGGTTTTTATATTGACACTGTCATGTTCCGCAAAAAATTTGATGAGGCCATGAAGCAGCATCAGGCTCTTTCCCGCGCCGGTTCGGAGAAAAAATTTCATGGCGGTCTTGCCGATCACAGCGAGGAATGCATTAAATTACACACTGCAACACATCTTTTACATCAGGCTCTTAAAAATATTTTGGGACAGGAAGTGAATCAAAAAGGCTCCAATATTACCAGCGAACGTTTGCGTTTTGATTTTAATTATCCACAAAAATTAACGGCTGAACAGGTAAAGGTCGTTGAAGATTTGGTGAATGAACAAATTCAGCGTGATCTGCCTGTAAATTATGAAATTGTCACTGTGGACGAAGCAAAAAAGAAAGGCGCAATCGGTCTTTTTGAAGAGCGATACGGCGATAAAGTAAAGGTGTATAAGATGGGCGATTTTTCATACGAAATTTGCGGCGGGCCGCATGTGGAACATACGAACGTGCTCCAAAAATTTAAAATTACAAAAGAAGAAGCATGTTCAGCGGGCATTAGGAGAATTAAGGCGATTGTGTTGTAATGATAACCCACGAGACCCGTTCGAAAGCTTATAATCCACATTTACATAACATTGTCGCATGTCCCCGTAGTTCAAACGGATAGAACGAGGCATGTTTCATTCTGGGGGCAACCTACGGTTTCCCCCAGGTATCCGCCTGCGGCGGACCCCCTTCCCCTTCGTAAGCTTTCGAACGGGAACCCACGAGACCCGTTCGAAAGCTTATAATCCACATTTACATAACATTGTCGCATGTCCCCGTAGTTCAAACGGATAGAACGAGGCATTCCTAAAGCCTAGACGCAGGTTCAATTCCTGCCGGGGGCAAATTCAATTTTATTTTCACACCTGCGGATTCAAAACGACAAATTCGGTTTTTTCACTCGGAAGATTAGATTTGGAATTGGCGGAAAATTTGTCCTGTGTTTGAGCACTTTCAATTCCTATTTTTTTCAGAAAAGGGCCGATTTCATCAATTTTGAGCGTTAAACCTGGCGTAACATAATCAATTGGGATAACAATGCGCGGTTCAATTTCCTCCATAATCGCATTAAACTGTTTATAGTCGTTATTTTTCTGATCAACAGGAATGATAAAAATATCAATATTGCCAAACTCTTCAATCATTTCATCCGTGATATTCATCGTAAGGTCGGTCAGATAACCTATTCTGATATTATCAACCTCAAACGTCATCAAAATGGGATTTTTCTTTTCTTTTGATTTTGATAATGGAAGTTCACGAACGTTCAAAGCAATACCGGCTACTTCATATTCGCCGGGCCAGTTAAAAATTTTAGGATTATCCGAAACAGCTTCAGGGTTGTTTTCCTTATTTTCCTCTTCTGTAAAAACAATTGCGTCTGCTCTCTTGCTGCTTAGTGTAAGCCCTGATTCGGCAGAATAAGGATCAACAATAATGGATCCGCTTTTTGTCTTTACCGTAAAACATTTATAACCGTGCCAGATGATTTCCATTGTAAAAATAGGGTAAAAAATCATTTTTCTTCGCGCAATATACTTGATTTTTTTTTGATTGTAAATTTAGATGGACTAAAGATATGTTCATTATTAATAAAATTTTGGCGAGGGAGGTTTTGGATTCACGGGGGAACCCGACCCTGGAAGTAACAGTTACAACGCAAAAGACCGAGGCTTCAGCGATGGTACCGAGCGGCGCTTCTACAGGCTCCCATGAAGCCCTGGAGCTGCGGGATGATGATATGAACCGTTATTTGGGAAAGGGAGTTTTAAAAGCATGTAAAAACGTAAATACAATTCTTGGTCCCGCACTGATTGGAAAAAATGCTGAAGATCAAGCTGGAATTGACAAATTGATGATGGAATTGGATGGCACTCCAAATAAGGCAAAATTCGGAGCAAACGCCATTTTGGGTGTTTCTTTGGCGTGCGCACACGCCGCGGCGAAAGAAAAAGGCGTGGGTTTGTACCAATATCTCAATCCACGGGCAACTATTTTACCAATGCCTATGATGAATATCATGAATGGCGGTCAACACGCCAGTAGTGGGTTGGATATTCAGGAAATCATGATTGTGCCGCTTGGCGCGCCTTCTTTTAGGGAAGCGGTACGCATGGGCTCGGAAATTTTTCACTGTCTGGGGAAAATTTTGAAGGAAAAAAATTTCTCCACTGCCGTTGGGGATGAAGGTGGTTACGCCCCAGCTCTTACAAGTGAAGAAATGGCTTTTGAATATACATTGCAGGCAATACAAAAAGCAGGATATCGCGCTGGCAAAGATGTGCATTTGGCTATTGACGCGGCCGCAACTGAATTTTACCAAGCGGATATTCAACGATATTGCCTCAAGATTAAAGGAAAACCTGAAAAACTTTTAAGCGCGGAAATTATTGAGTATTGGGCTGATTTGTGTCAACAATATCCCATTTTTTCGCTTGAGGACGGCCTGGCGGAAGATGACTGGGATGGATGGCAAAAATTATATGAACAGCTCGGCAAAAAAGTCCAGATTGTCGGGGATGACCTGCTTGTTACCAATCAAAAACGCTTGGAGAAAGCCATTAAACTCCGGGCCGCCAACGCTATTTTGGTTAAATTAAATCAGATTGGAACCCTGACTGAAACGATAGAAACCGTCAATATGGCGCATCAAAATAAGTGGAAGTGTGTTGTTTCCCACCGCAGCGGAGAAACGGAAGACACGACTATTGCCGATTTTGCGGTGGCCTTGGAAACCGGACAAATTAAAACAGGCTCTTTGAGCCGCAGCGAACGTACGGCAAAATATAATAGATTGATGAAAATTGAAGAAGAATTGGGTTCCAGGGCTCGTTTTAATTTTTAAACCATTTTTGCATTTCATTGGCAGTAACACGTTTATGCTGCATGACGTAGTGCCGTTTTTTCAGTATCGTTGGAATTTGCGTCAACATTTTAAGCCATGATTTGATAAGAAACGGTTCCCGAAAAAGCATGAAACCTGTCATTAAAATTTCTTTCCAGCAAATAGAGGAAAAATCGCGCAGAAAATGGCGCGGCATTTCATTTTTTATCTGCATGAGGCGTTGGTTTTTGTATGAATAATGTTTTTGGAAACGGCTGAGATTGTGACGGTTTTTGGCCACATCAAAAAATCCTGAACGTTTTAAAACGCCCGTTCCCCTCACATGATAGCCAATGGCCGTTGCCAGGTAAAAACATTTCCAGCCAAAAAGACGCAGCCGCCAGGCCATATCCACATCTTCCTTATACATAAAAAAATCTTTATCAAAAAATTCTACATTGACTTTGACATCTTCAAGCGCTTTTTTACGGTACAGCGGACATGCTCCAGATATGCCAAAAACTTCTTCTGAAGTGTTAAATTGCCCCTGATCCTGATCACCTTGCCCCCTGTCCACCACCCGGCGATTGCGGTAGCAAAGCAGACCAGTAGTATCAATAATGTTTGTTTTTTGATGATGTTGAAAATCATATTTGTATATTTTTCCTCCAATTGCCGCAATTTTTTCGTCCTCCTCCATTTTTGCAACACATTTTTCAAGGTAGTTTTTTTCTAAAATGACATCCGGATTTAAGATCATGACATATTTGCCATCGGCAAGCCGAATACCCTGATTCGCCGCTTCCGCGTAACCAAGATTCTTTTTATTACAGGTCGGCTTGATGTTTGGAAAATGTTTTTTGATAAATTCACATGAATCATCTGAAGAAAAATTATCAATGAAAATAATTTCGCGGCGCGAGTATGTTTGTGCGTACAGACTTTTGACACATCCATCAAGAAAATGTCCGGTATTGTAATTTATAATGACAATGTTGATGAGTGGCTTCATGGTGTATAGTATACCCGTTTTTTCCTTTTTTATGCGTATTGTCGTAACTGGCGGCGCCGGCTTTATTGGAAGCCATCTCTGCGAAAAATTGATTGACCTGAGTCATGAGGTTATTTGCGTTGATAATTTTATTTCAGGCAGTGATAAGAATATTAAAAAATTAAGGCAAAATCCGCTTTTCCATTTAATAAATCATGATATATGTCTGCCATTTACGAAAGACATTGGAAAAATTGATCAAATTTATCATTTGGCATCGCCGGCTTCTCCGATGGATTTTAAGGAAATTCCATTGCAAACACTCTGGACCAATGCGTCGGGCACAAAAAATATGCTTGAATTGGCGTGTAAAAAGATTGTCCCGTTTTTACTGGTTTCGGACATTGCGATTGAAAGCGGCATCGATCATCTTGAAATTGCCGGAGGTTACACTGAGAGCAAGCGTTTTGCTGAAACTTTAGCCATAAATTACTATCGTCATTTTCGTTTTCCATTAAAAATTGCCAGAATTTCCAATGCTTATGGGCCGGGAATGAGAAAACATGTCGGAAATATAATTGCGGACTTTATTCAGGAAGCCATTATGAACGAACCTTTGCGTATTCAAGAAAACGGCTTACAGACACATGATTTCTGTTATGTTGATGATATTGTGGAGGGGCTAATTTTGTTGATGAATAACAATGAATTTTTGGGGCCTGTGGATTTTGTCGGCAGCGAAATGGTAAGTTTTGCGGAATTGGCAAAAAAAATTGTTGAGATTACCAGATCTTCCAGTATGATAAGCCAGACACAAAGTTCTGAAACGAAATCGCCTAATATGTTTCCTGTTATCTACCCTGTGTCTCAAAAACTTGGTTTTAAGCCAAAAATCAGCCTTGATGAAGGCCTGAAAAAAACAATTGAATATTTTTATGAATAATCATCTTTTTACCTCGGAATCCGTTACGGAAGGACATCCTGATAAAATCGCGGATCAAATTTCCGACGCGGTTTTGGACGCTATTTTAGCGCAAGATGTCTTTGGAAGAGTCGCTTGTGAAACTCTTGTAACAACGGGTTTAGTTCTGGTGGCAGGGGAAATTTCCACAAAATGTTATGTTGAAATTCCCAAAATAGCGCGTCAGACAATTCACGAAATTGGATATGATGATGCCATGTATGGTTTTGACGCGAAGGCATGTGCCGTTTTGACCGCAATTGATGAACAAAGTCCAGATATTGCTTTGGGTGTTGACAAAGGCGGAGCCGGAGACCAGGGAATGATGATCGGTTATGCCATAGATGAAACGCCAGAGCTTATGCCGCTACCAATTATGCTGGCGCACCAGCTCGCCAGCCGTTTGGCGCATGTCCGCAAAAAAAACTCATTAAATTATTTGCGCCCCGACGGTAAAACCCAGGTCACAATTGAGTATGAAAATGGCACGCCAAAGCGACTACACACGGTTGTTGTGTCTACCCAGCATGATCCCGACATTTCATGTAAAAAAATCCGCGAGGATGTGATTGAACATGTTATTCAACCGGTTTGTGGAAAATATCTGGATAAAAAAACTGTTTTTCACATCAACCCTACGGGACAGTTTATCATTGGAGGCCCGCCCGGCGACTGCGGTTTGACAGGGCGAAAAATTATTGTTGACACTTACGGGGGCGCCGCGCACCACGGCGGAGGAAGTTTCTCCGGCAAAGATCCTTCCAAAGTTGATAGGACCGCGGCCTATTTTGCCAGATATGTGGCAAAAAATATTGTAGGCGCCGGCCTGGCGCAGCGATGTGAAATCCAGGTCAGTTATGCAATTGGCGTTGCTGATCCAACGGCGCTTTATGTTAATACGTTTGGCACCGGAAAATTTGACGATGAAAGGTTGACCAAGCTTATCAAAAAGACATTTGATTTTCGGCCGCTAAAAATGATTGAGCATCTCAAATTGCGCAGACCAATTTATAAAAAAACAGCTTCATACGGCCATTTTGGGCGTGAAGAAAAAGATTTTACCTGGGAAAATTTGGACAAAATTGAAGAACTGAAAGGAATTTTATAAATAAAAAAATGACCAATAATCATGCATTAATTCAACAGGGTCAAAAGAACATAGAATTTGCCCAGCAAAACATGGACGCTCTGATGAATCTTGCTAAACGCTCCGCAAAAGAATGTACGTTTAAAAACACGCGTATTGCCATGTCATTGCATCTTACGAAGGAGACAGCCGTGTTGGCGAGGGTTTTTACAGGTGGCGGCGCAAAGGTGGCTATAACGTCATCTAACTTGCTAACCACTCAAAATGATGTCGTCGCGGCATTGAAAAAACAGCGCATGGAAGTATACGGCCAAAAAGGCGAGAGCCGCGCGGAGTATTTTCAACATTTAAAAAAAGTTCTTGAGATTCAACCCCACGTCATTATTGATGATGGCGGGGATTTAACCATAGAGGCTCATAAAAGTGCCTCCAGATATCTGCGCGATATTATTGGTGGCACTGAAGAAACTACAACGGGCGTTTTGCGTGCGAGAGCAATGCAAAAGGATGGCGCGCTGCGTTACCCCGTTATCGCAGTCAATGATAATTACACAAAACACCTCATGGACAATTATTATGGCACAGGCCAATCAACAATTGACGGTATTATGCGGGCTTCCAATGTTTTATTCGCGGGCAAAACGGTGGTTGTTGCAGGTTATGGAAGTTGCGGAAAGGGTGTCGCTTTGCGAGCAAAAGGCATGGGAAGCAACATTATTGTCACCGAAGTAAAACCGTTCCGCGCTTTGCAAGCCGTCATGGATGGTTTTCGGGTTATGTCAATGCAACAAGCCGCCCCGCTTGGAGATATTTTTATCACTGTCACGGGTGATATTGATGTTATTTGTCAGCAGCACATGACTGCAATGAAAAATGGCGCAATTTTGGCAAATTCCGGTCATTTTAACGTGGAAATTGATATGGATGGCCTGGACCGTCTCTCGCAAAAAAAACGGCGTATAAGGCCGTTTTTTGATGAATATACATTGACCGGTAAAAATGAAAATAAAGTCATTTATGTTATCGGAGAGGGCCGTCTAGCCAACCTTGTGGCGGCTGAAGGCCACCCCAGTGAAGTGATGGCCATGTCTTTTTGCGGCCAGGCGTTGGCGGTGGAATATTTGCTAAAGAACAAAAGCAAATTAAAACCCGGTGTTTACACGCTTCCGGAAGAAATTGATGAAGAGATCGCAATTTTACAACTGGATGCTTTGAACGTTAAATTTGACAGTCTTTCAACCGGACAAAAAAAGTATTTGGCTGGTTGGAGTGAAGGGACTTAAATTTTTCAAATTTTTAGATGCTTTAAAAGCTTCACGTTTCCTTCTTTTTTAGTTATCTGATAATATCTTTCATCTGCTGTAATAAAATCCGTATTATATGCTTTAGCCAATGCATGATAAGAGGCATCATAAAAAGAAATTTTGCTGTATTGCTCCATTAATCTTAAAGCTATTGTAACCAGATCGTTTTCAAAAGGTATTTGTGAAAATTGCTTTTCTGTCAACAATTGAAAACTTACCTCTGCGCCTTGCAGATTATTCTTTTTCCTCATAACCACGTTAAAAAATTCATATTTAAAAAAATCCGGAACAATAACGCTTAGTTTAAATGAGTCTTTTATGGCAAAAAGCCTATTAACCAAATCAAAGCCCTCTTCTTTAAAGAATGGTTTTACTGCAATCGAAGCATCAATAACGATCAGATTGTATTTCATATAAAATATATCAATGTGATGCCCTATCTTCCCTTATAAGCTCAACAGCTGTTTTTTTGGAACGATTGGGAAATTTTTTGGCTAGATCATCCCATAATTTACTTACTTCTTCATATGTTACGATTTGCTTCGTTGATAATTTTTTTTCAACTGCTTCAGCCACAAATTTACTCCTTTTATTTTTAGGTATGGAGATTTCAAGCTTAAGATATGTAATTTTAGGAATTGAAAATGTTACCCGTTTATAATTGTTCATAATGAAAAAGTTACATAACTATTGTTACGTAACTCAGAGTAAACTATCAACTATTAAAAATCAAGCAAATGAGGAGCTTTTAAAATCAAAGTCCTTTCATCATCTCATCAATTTTTTGCCTTAACTCGGCCGAAATTTCCATGCCGGAAGATTCCATCAGGATGCTTTTTGCCTTGGTTTTGTCGCCTGATTTTATGGCAGCCTCCGCTTGAGCAATCAACGTTTTTGCCATTAAATTAACGCCTTCCGGTCGAAATTCAATGGACATGATTTGGGTGGCATAATTTTTGGCTTTATCAAGTTCCCCTTTTTCTAAAGCCTGAAGGCCGAGTTTTTCCAGAACGCGGACTTTTAGGTATTTAAAACGCCAGCTTTCAAAGACTTGAGAATAGACAATATTAGCTATATCAAAAGCTTTTTGCGTTTCGCCATTGGTAAAAATATTGGTCGCACGAACATATGTTTCGCTCTCAATTTTTGTAAAATCCTTTTCCCCCTGCCAGCCATTCGCGTAAATTTCTTTTAAATTTTTGGCAAATTCGGCGTAATCTTCTTCATCCGAGGCTTTTTTGAGCCTATCCTGAAGCGCTTTTTTTTCTTCCGAACCGGCCTGCTTTTTTTCTTTAGGCACGAACGTGAGTTTTGTGTCTTTTGGTTGCTGTGCAGCCCGATTACAGCCCGCCAGCAAACTGCCTGCTGTTATTAAAACCATTGTTAAAATAATTATTTTTTTCATAGTTTTGTTGGGGTAAAAGCGTTGTAGGGATCAGTCGCGGCCGATCCCTACAACTCGTCTCATTTGCTTTTCTTTATTTTTTCCTTTAATTCTTCAATTCTTTTGAGATAGGCAACGCGGTTTCTTTCATCTTTTTCCATTAATTTTTGCACATATTTTATGGCTTCTGGATAGTTTTTTTCAACATTTTCAAGATAGTTGGCGTAAATTCTTAGAACATCGGGGTTATTATCGGTTTTCTGTAAAGCATCCTCGTAAAATTTACGGGCCTTTTCTCTGTTATCTATTTTGTTGTAATTGTACAAATCACCTATTTCAAGCCAATATTCGGGATTTTTGGGAGCCAACGCATAAGCCCGCATAAAAGCCTGTTCGGCGGCCTCATAATTGTTAAGATATCCGTAAACAATTCCAAGATTTCTTGCATATCCCGGATCCTGCGGATTGGCATTTTGAGCCATCCTGAAGGCTTCAACCGCTCCTTCATAATCTTTCATGGCATTGCGGATTGAACCAATTTCATTGTAAATGTTGGCATTGTTTTTACCCGGCTCTTTCATGTGCAATGCCGCGTCAAGCTGCTTTAAATATTCTTTTTTTTCTGATGGACTTATATCCGGCGGAAATCGCAGGTAAGTCGTCGTGTTTGCCGTAAAATAGAAAGCAAACAACAGTATAGCCGCTATAAACAGCGCGTAGGCGTACGGAAGCCAGGTTTTAAAGCACCAAGTATGGTGAGCCGGTCTGTGGCCGTAAAGTTTCATCAGCAATTACTGTGAATAAATTTTACGCAGTCAAAATTTTTGCCCAAATCTATCCGTACTTTACGAATCCGTTGAAGAGTTTTATCTATTTCCATCATATTGGTTAAACCTATTTTTCCCCCTCTTTTTAAGGATAGCCCTCCGGGCACTTGATGGCTAGGGCTTCCGCTACGCTCCAGCCTGGTGGGATTCTTATGGATCTTCATATAGTTTATTGATTAAATACTGATAGGCTTTATTGAGTTTCACGTCAAAACTATACAATGCATCAACCTGCAATTCAATGGTGCCTGAATGTAAATATTCAAATTAGCGGTTTTGGCGCAACCATTTGGCCGCATCAAAATTTGATCCCAAATTCACTGATAATTTTTTAATAGTTACAATGAATTTCTGCATTTCCCTTTTATTTTTTTCTTCTTTGGCAATGCGCGTATTTTGTTTATTCATAATTGATAATGATTACTTTTTAAAATAAAGGATAGCCCTCCGGGCACTTGATGGCTAGGGCCTGCGCTTTGCTCCGGCCTAATAGTAAGCAGCATTTAATTGCCTGTCAAAACTATAAAACTGATCTACTTTTAATTCAAGAGAAAAAACCAAAATGAGCAAATCCAATGTTTTTATTGAAATTTTATCTGCATAATTATCCGTTTAAGAAAAAATTTAGAAAAAGTTTATACGGAATCTGTAAAATGTCTTGACCTGTGATTCGTCTGATTTCTTGAACCATGATTCGTCTGATT
>CAYHVY010000032.1:0-2812 GCA_964360095.1 uncultured Candidatus Peribacteria bacterium
TGACTTTATGCCGGATTACTGGGAACTTCAAAATGGTCTCAATCCGGAAGACCCAGATGATGCCAATAAAGATCCGGACAAAGACGGGCTTACAAATCTGGAAGAATTTCTTCACGGCACAGACCCGCATAATCCCGACACGGACGGCGGCGGCATCAATGATGGTGATGAGGTCAAAAACGGAACAAATCCACTTGATCCAAAAGATGATTTTAATTATTTGAAAAGAAAAAAAATTAAACGTCCGCAGCCAGACAAATTAAAGGAACGCAAGTCCGCATCCCTTACTAAAGATCTTGAAGAGGGTATTTATCTCATCCAGAAGCAGTGTTTAAGCTGTCCATGTCCTTTGACGCTTGATTATACAGCAGACATTATGTCTGGAGACCGTATTTTTGCGGTGATTTCAAACGATGACAATTCCCAGATTTTTAGCAAAAGCAATGTTATAATTATACGATAATGATCAATAACCAAGCGCCAAAATCCAAACAATACCAAATGACCAAAGTTCTAAATTTTGGAGGGATAATTGTGCTTATTTTGTTGCTGTTCTTTGGAAATTCTTTTGTGGATGTAAGGGCGGCGGTTGGTATTCCCAGTGGCGGCGGGGACCGTGTGCCTAACCCTTTTTCCAGTTCAACGACAGAGTTGAATAACAAGTGCGAGCCTGTAATGAAAAGAATTGCCGCGGATAAATTGAAAGATTTTCGTGATTTTCTTGAGAAAAATTTCCAGAATAAAAGTTCAACATCCTCTCTTTTACCCCTTGCTTTGGGCAAATATCGTGAAGTGAGACGCGAACTTTATAATAACTACGCAGAGTATTATCCCAATCAGGGAGCCGTTCAAAGCGTTGTCGGTCTTGAGCCAGCGGGCTGCCTGAAAATCATTGAAGATACACTGGCAGATGCCCGCATTCTTCTCCGAAGACATGCCGTAAAAACTTCCGGTGTGAAAAAATCCACCGCTTTGATAGAAAAATATAAGGCCGTAAACGATATGCTCGGCACGCTGCATCAGCAATTTGTTTTACTCAAAGGCTACATTGATACTTTCGCCAATAAACTTCCCTGTTATGTTAAAGACCAATGTCTTAAAAACTAGTATTTTTTTAGTATCACTGATTTTCATGGCTGTTGTAGTGAATGCCGCGACAGTGCCTGACCACGGCGGGAACCTGAAAAATCCTTATGATTCCAATTTATTAAGTGTCAACGAGATCGTTGCCACATACCACAACCATGTCAATGAAACGTTCAACAATACCATACGGCTTATGATGGAAGCGCAAGAGGCCAGCGCTAAAAAACCCGGCGCGGCAGATGATCCGAATGGCAAACCGCTTGAAAACGCCGCGCAGTGCCTTGATTCTGCCAATAATCGCAATTACAGCACCTTTTGCCTGGCAGTCGTTTTATTGGGTGGCAACAACGACGAATGCCCTGTTCCGGACGAAAAAAAGACGGATGATTTTAAGAAATTCTGCGAACTTGGAGGCGGCGCGCGCCCATTGAAGGGTTATTTGAATTTTAGAGTAGCGTTAGAAAAAAAGAAAAAGAAAATTTATGAAACGGAAAAACCAAAGAGTGAATTGCAAAAAGCCGGTGAGGGCGTGGCGGATTCTATAACGACCATCGGGAAAATTTTTACGCGCAACACTAATATTGATCAGGAGATTAAAATTGCAAAAAAAGCCCTGGATCAAACTCTTTCGGCATACGACCAATTGCGCTTGGTGTGGCCAATGCACGTTCGCTACAAACAGATTTATAAAGATCTGGAAAATTACCGCGACAAAATCGTTGATATTCGTCGGCAAGTTGACCTTTATCCTTCAAGATTTATTGATTTAACAACAACTAAATGCCTGTAAATAAACTAAAAAAAGTTTTTTCCATTTTTGGATTGATGATAGCCTTTGTCGCTCTATCAAGTTTCTTTTTAAGTAATGTTGCCAAGGGAAGTTGGGCTTCAGAACTTCAGCTTAATACTGGATTAAGTAGTGATTGGGGTGATGTTTTCGGCACCGATGATCCCAAAAAAGCAGGGAAAGACCTTTATAAAAAAATCTATGCCATGACTAATGTTCTTCCGGAACGTAACGCGGTGAAAAACATGGCCGGCAAATATGGCACAACTGAATCCAACACGATCAAACTGCTCAATAATGATTTCAGTCCGATTCTGGAACGCAGCCCGCGTTTGACCCAAGATGAGGCCATTAATAAAATGTTTGAGATTCAGCAGCGGTTTCAGGAAGAGCGTGATTTGCTCGGCCTGGAAGCAGATATTAAAGCCACCGTTGAACCAAATGAAATTTTTGCCAATGGCAATATTGATGATTCCGGTTTTGACCTTGTGAACGATCTGGACAACATTCAAAATATTCTTTTCAAAAAAATTGATCCCATTGATGTTGGGGGGACATACGATGCTGCCGGTGAAAGCACGTCTGCGCCTGCAACGACAGGGGGAACAGCACCGGAGACAGGCACAAAAACACGTGTATTGCCTTTGGTAAAAGATGACGGCCGGGACGTGGCGCGGGCGGACAATCCCCGTAGGGACAATCCTAGGATTGTCCCTACAATTGGGATTGTCCCTACAATTGGGATTGTCCCTACAATGGGGATTGTCCCTACGGGGATTTGCATTGCAGAAAATAATTTAAACAAATCTTTACAAAATTTTGCACAAAATAAAACAAAAGACAGCCGTTTCAAAGAAACACCAACGGCAGAGACGAGCCGTAGTGGCAGGTCGAGCCCACTCCCCAAGGCCGACCCCGCAAAAAAAGACGGGGAATAAA
>CAYHVY010000032.1:2822-10870 GCA_964360095.1 uncultured Candidatus Peribacteria bacterium
TTTTTTTTCAAACAACCCCCACGGGCCGAGCCGCGCCGTAGGGCGGGGGCGCTACCCGGCCCTAGGGCGGACCCGGAAAAAGAAGCCGGTTCATCAAATGGTGAAGCATCGCCGCCCCCCGAGTTCACCTATCGCGACCCTCCGCCGCCGCCGGCGAAATCCGCCCCCGCCGATAATTGGCTGAAAAAACTCCCGTGTAACGATATTTTTTGCCTGAAAATCAATTTTGTTAAAAAACCAATTACTGCCGGCTATCGCGACGCTGATAATTGTATCGCCTGCCACATAGAAAAAATAGATGACAAATTAAAACAAACCATCAATCACAGCCTTGTGCCAGCAAAAGCCACAGGTAATCTGCTGGAGCCGGGGCTTTGCAAAGCTGCGACGGTTGATGTTCTGGGATCGGTTGGGCTACGTTTCCACGCCATCGCAAAGCCTGTTTTAACTCCAACCAATGATGATCTCATTTATGGTTCTTCCATCGTGCAGGAGTGGGAAAATTTCACAAATACCTATAAACCTTTTGATTTTGATGCAAAAAACGCAGGCAAAGCAAAATCCACCGATAAAACTGACAAAAGCGATGAAGCTGAAGAATCTCCTTCAAGTGAAGTACAAAAAATTACAGTCAAGAATCTTACGGAAACTGGAGAAACAACAAGACAGGAAGATGTATTTAAAAAGATCCAGGAACAAACCAAAAAAGAAGCAAAGAAGCTGGAAAAAGCAGTTGCCGTAGCGGAAACTGCAATTCAGAGCGATGTGGATTCAGGTTTCTATCAGGCAATCCAGCGCGAGCTTGAACAGATGAATTCTTATTTTGACAGTTTTCGCGACATATTTGGAAGCCTTCATAAAAGAGAAGCCGGCAGCGAGGGGGCGTGCGTGTTGCTGAAATCTAAAAGGGAATGCACATAATGAAAATCCGTAATCTGTAAGGAATGGTTTAAAACCGTTCCTTACTAACTAACAACCACTAATTACTTATAAAATGCACAAATCCCATAAAATTGTTCTGCTTTCCGTTATTCTGTTTGTTGGCGCTGTTTTTGCTTTATCTATAAGCCTTTTTGTAAACAACCATTTTCCTTCCGCTCAGGCGGAAAGCGGTGGATTTTCCGGGACAGGAAAAGAAGTGTTTTGCCGTTCTGGAGGCCGCGACTGGGATAGTTTTCTTTCTTCTTTGCTAAGTTATGACGGTTTTATTGAATACTGGAACGATATTATTGTCCGCTATAATGCCAATATGTGCCTTTATAATGATGTTGATGGCTTATTGAAACGTCTTGATAAAGCGAGAAAACAAGTTCGTCTGGCTTTTTATAGTTGTGATATTCAGGCCGATAATTTAAAGAAATCTTATTACAAATTGGAAGCTGAACTGTATTTTGTAAGAAAATATATTAACGCATCCAAAGGCAATCTTCTTTTTGAAAGTGAAAAAGCGCTGCGTAACCTGTTTATTGAGTATTTTGTCGCGGATAGGAATTTTTTTGACATTGATGATGGTAACAAATACTTTGATGAATTTTTAAAACGATATAAAACCCGCCAGGAGATATACCTCAATTGCAAAGATCCCACATGGACAAATCTCATTGAAAAATGGAATGAGTTTAAAGAAAATGCCGGTGGATTTGCTGCTATCAAAGAAGCTGCTGAAACAATTGACAAAAAAGCCCAAAAAGTTTTAAACATGCCGCTTTACCGTAGCGGTAACCTGCTTGGCGGGTTTCTTGACCTACGCATCAATGATCTTGAGCCGGAAGTAGCATTGTCAGAAATTGCCACAGAATTAAAGCGAACATTCCCGGCGGGGTACACATTTCAACAACTTCAGGTTGCGACGGATACAGAAAAAGATCGCCATGAAGAAAACGTTTCACGCACGGAATTTTTGATTCAATATGAGCATCTCTATAAAGAATCAAGTGGAGATATCATAAATGAAATAGTCGCTAGACTTGACTATTTAAGTAATACCATTCGTAATACTACAGCCGGCGAAATCAATCAAACCGCCAAATGTACAAAAACCGTTCTTGATAAAACTTGTTAAAATTTATTAGAAATTGTTTAATTAAATTGTGTTAAATTTAATTAAATTGAATAAAGTTTATTATAATTTAATAAACTACCATAAAAAATTTAAATTGCAATTTATTTGATAAAATCATGTAAAGTTTAATTAAATTTAATAAAATATAATTAACTTGTCAAAAGTATTGTAAAATTGTATTAAATATGCTATATTCATCCCGATAGATAAATAAAGGTTTATATTGACCTAGATTGGTCTAGAATGTTGTTTGATGTTTGAAAATGTGATAAACTTCAATAAAGTAAGAATGGCTTAGCTTACTTTTATTAAAGTTTATCAAAATGGAAGAAAAGATCTTAACACCTGAGCAGGTAGCACAAGTATTACAGGTGCATCCTTTCACTGTCCTAAAGTTTATAAAACAAGGAAAATTGAGAGCAAGCAAGCTAGGACGTGTTTACAGAATCCGTGAAAGCGATGTCGCCCACTTTCTTGATGAACAGGAATCAAACAGAGCAAAAGGCAAAAACAATAGAAAAAGCCTTGAAGAAAAAGTTGAAAAACCAGGAGAACCTCTTGAAGAGATTGACCGTTCAACCGTTAAGGGAACAGACCATTACATTTTAAATTAAATTGGGAACCATTCATTTACATGATTTTTAATTGTTTACATTGCGGCATATCCATATCGTCCAAAAGAACATCATGCCCTTATTGCAAAACGGATAATGCGGAAATTATTTCAGTTGTTAGTCAAAGACAGCATTCCAATATCCAAAGGGAGAACATTGACATTCAGGAAAAATTAAAGGGAACCATATTGTCATTTGTGCTTCGCTAAAAACGCCCTAGAAAAGCCAAAAACCCCCTTGTAGAGAACAAAAATTTTTGTTCTCTACAAGGGGGTTTTTGTATAGGGCAATTTGTAGGGAACGGTTTTAAACCGTTCCCTACAAATTGCCGTTCCCTACATATTGCATCTACATTTTCAATGCCTTTTTCAGCCATCGCCCCGTATAAGACGCCTCCACCATAGCTACCTTTTCAGGCGTGTCCTGAGCAAGTACCTCTCCGCCCTGTTCACCGCCCTCCGGTCCAAGATCAATAATATAGTCAACGGATTTGATAACATCCAGGTTGTGTTCAATTGTAATGACCGTGTTGCCCTTATCAACAAGCTTTTGCAGTACTTCAAGCAGTTTGCGTACATCATCAAAGTGTAAACCCGTCGTCGGCTCATCCAAAACATAAAGCGTCTGGCCCGTGGAACGCTTGGAAAGTTCCGTTGCCAGCTTGATTCTTTGGGCTTCACCTCCAGAAAGGGTTGTTGCCGACTGTCCAAGGTGAATATAGGAAAGCCCAACTTCATGAAGTGTCTCAAGTTTTGTTTTAATGTTGGGGATGGCCTGGAAAAATTCCAGCGCTTCTGAAACTGTCATATCCAGCACATCGGCGATATTTTTCCCCCTATAGGTGATTTCCATGGCTTCCGTATTGTAGCGTTTTCCTTTACATACTTCACAGGAAACATAAATGTCGGGAAGAAAATGCATTTCAATTTTTTTGATGCCATCTCCTGCGCAGGCTTCACAGCGTCCGCCTTTGACATTAAAACTGAAACGCCCCGTCTTGTACCCGCGCAGTTTTGCTTCAGAAGTACCCGCGAAAAGATCGCGAATGTCAGTAAAAACGCCTGTGTAAGTCGCAGGATTGGATCTGGGCGTACGCCCAATGGGTGACTGATCAATATTGATGATTTTATCCAGGTGTTCCAGGCCTTCAATGCGTTCATGCCGTCCCACGGACGCTTTTGTGCCATAAATGACCCTTGCTACTTCTTTTACAAGAATATCATTGATAAGAGTTGATTTTCCTGAACCGGAAACGCCTGTAATGCCGACAAACATCCCGAGCGGGATAGTAACAGTGATATTTTTGAGATTATGCTGTGAAGCTTTGATTATTTTAAGCGTTTTTCCTGTTCCCTTGCGGCGTTTTTTTGGCACTGGAATCTCTTTTTTACCGCTTAAATATTGGCCGGTGATGGAGTTTGGATTTGCCATGATTTCGCTTGGAATTCCTGCCGCAATCACCCGTCCTCCATCTTTTCCGGCTCCCGGGCCAATATCAAGAATATAATCGGAAGCCAACATGGTATCAATATCGTGTTCTACAACAATGACGGTGTTACCAAGATCACGCAAAGACATGAGTGTATTTATGAGTTTTTGATTATCATTTTGATGAAGACCGATAGACGGCTCATCCAAAACATAAACCACCCCTGATAAACGGGACCCAATTTGAGTCGCAAGACGAATGCGCTGTGCCTCCCCTCCGGATAACGTATTGGCGGCTCGGTCAAGCGTTAAATATGAGAGGCCCACATCCTCCAAAAAATTTAAACGATTCAAAATCTCTTTCATGATAAGACGGGCAATTTGTGCTTCCATTTCGGAAAGCTTCAGTTTTTGGGCAAAATCAATAATTTTTTTTGCTGAAAGCTGGGTCATTTCAATGATTGATTTTTCACCGATAAGAACAGCCAAAGCCTCCGGACGAAGCCTATAGCCTTTACAGGAAGGACATTCAAGAATTTTCATGTATTTTTCAATTTTTTTCCGGATATAATCAGAATCAGTTTCCAGGTAACGCCGCTCAAGGTTTGGAATAACTCCTTCAAATGTCGTCATATAATCTCCCTGAAAACCGCTTGCGCCTCTTTGGCTGTCAATTGGCACCGTATATTTCCTGTCACTGGTGCCATATAGGATAACATTCATGACTTCTTCACTTAGTTTTTTTACCGGAATATTCATGGAAAATTTGTGATTTTTCGCCACGGTTTCCAGAACGCGGTTGTACCAGTTTAAATGCGATGTGGTCGCTGACCATGGCATGATGGCTCCTTCGGCAATAGTGAGACTGTCGTTGGGAATAACCATTTTGGGGTCTATTTCAAGCTTTGTTCCAAGCCCATGGCATACAAGACACGCTCCATGGGGGCTGTTAAAAGAAAAATTTCTTGGAGCAATTTCAGGAATATTGATACCGCATTGAATGCATGCAAAATGCTCGGAAAATGTTTTCTCTTTATTGGTGTCAACATCATATACGGCCATGATGCCTTCTCCGTGTTTTAAGGCTGTTTCTATGGAATCCGCGAGCCTGGTGCGATCAGGATTGGGAAGTTCAATTTCCACTCCCGAAGAAAGTTTCTGCGTATGATGCTCTAAATCCTTGACCACAAGACGGTCAACCACAATTTCTATCGTATGTTTTTTGTTTTCATCCAGCGCCGGAATATTGAGAATACTCATAATTTCATTATCAACTCTTACGCGGACAAAACCTCCTTTTTTTATTTTTTCAAATACCTTGACATGGCTCCCCTTGCGGTCACGGATAACTGGTGAAAACAGCATGATTTTTTTTTCAGGTTCCATTTTGGCGACCGCTTCCACAATTTGACTGACGGACTGTCGGCTAATTTTTTGTTTGCACTTCGGGCAGTGCGGAACACCTATTTTCGCAAACAACAGACGTAAATAGTCATAAATTTCTGTAACTGTTCCCACGGTTGAACGTGGATTGCGGCTGGCCGTTTTTTGATCAATGGAAATGGCCGGAGAAAGCCCATCAATGGAATCTACTTCCGGTTTTTCCATCAATTGCAAAAATTGCCGCGCGTAGGTGGAAAGACTTTCAACATAACGACGCTGGCCCTCCGCGTAAATTGTATCAAATGCCAAAGAAGATTTTCCTGAACCGGACAGTCCCGTTATAACCGTTAATTTGTTTCTTGGAATTTCAACATTGATATTTTTGAGATTGTGAATTCTGGCTCCTTTTACAATGATTTTGTCAAACGGCATTTCAAAAATTTACAAAAATAACCATAATTCCATAAAATTACAGCCAGTCAACCCTATCATATTTTTTCAATTTTAGCAACACTCCTGACTCAATTTATTATGTGAGCTGAGTTTGGCGTTTGGTTGTTTTTATGTTATTATAATAAAATCGCTGTTATCCGTATGTTATACCCTTAACACATGTCCAAAGACGCCATTATTAAAGTCATTTTCTCAGCATTTCTCGCTATTGTCCCCGCCATGGCGTGGGGGTACATTTTTTATAAAAAACAAATAGGACATAAAAGTATGTCGCTCCTGACATTTTTTTCTGGGGCTTTTTTTGTAGTTCCACTTTTGGTTTACAAGTATCTTTGGCAGTTTTTTCCGTGGATTAACGCTTTCGCGTATGCACATCCCTTTAAAGATGACTTTGTCGGATTTGCCAATTTGACTTTTATACCTCTGGATGTTTTGGTTACATTTTTAATTGTTGGAGTGATTGAGGAAGTGGCAAAATTTCTTGCGGTAAAAACAACTGCCCACGGGAAAATACATTCCATTGATGATGCCATTGAATTTTCCGTTACCGCGGCGTTGGGATTTGCTTTTATAGAAAACATTATATATTTTTATAACATTGTGTCGCTGCGGGGCGTGGAAAACATCCTCTATCCGTTTATTTTTCGTTCACTTTTTTCCACGTTCGCGCATGTGATGTTTTCCGGTATTTTTGGTTATTACTACGGTCTGGCATATTTTGCGAAACCGATTATGGGGGATCCGCACCAGCAAAGAAGATGGCCGATCTTCAGAACGTTGGCCTCCATATTTCATTTTAAAAAGGATGTAAGTTTCCGTGAAGAAAAAATGATGCAGGGTCTGTTGACAGCCATATCTCTTCATGCGCTCTTTAATATTTTTCTTGAAATGAACTGGACTTTTCTTCTGATTCCATACTTAACGGGGGGCTTTATTCTTTTGAGCTATCTTTTAGAGAAAAAAGAGGATAACAAGGTGTATGGTTTTCATTAGGCCGCGTTTTGCATATGTCCATCTTTTATCTCAAAATATCGTGTTTTGGCTTGTCCCAGGCCCGCGTGTTCACGCGCTACAGCATAATTTGGCAAATGATCGGCGTGGGTTGTTGTCATAATGGTTTGATGGTCAACAATGGCTTGTAGAAGCATTTTTTGGCGATTCATATCCAATTCTGAAAAAACATCGTCCAGCAAGAGAAGAGGTTTTTTGCCTGTCTGTTCTTCAAAAAATTGCAATTCAAGAAGTTTTAAAGCCAATAAAAGGGAACGGTATTCCCCGCGTGAAGCGTGGCAGGCAAGTTTTCGCTTATTTAAAAAGAAGATAACATCATCCCTGTGTGGGCCCACAGTGGTGTATTGCATGCGCAGATCTTTGCTGTAAGCCTGTTGCATGGTTTCCCTATAAGCTTTTTTGCAGGATTCAAAATTTTGTTCCGCAGCGCCAATTGAAGAGACGTATTCTACATTCGCGACATCTTCACTATTTGTAATTTTTTGATAATATTTCTGAAGGTTCTGATTAAAATAATGCACAGTTTTACTCCTTTCCGTAATTATCAGACTGCCATATTCAACCAACTGCTCATCCCATACACGCAGATTGTCAGACGCGGTAGAGACGGATTGCAATCCGTCTCTACCGCTTTTTAAAAGGGCGTTTCGCTGTTTAAGAATTCTGCGGTAATTGGCTAAAATATGCCATATTTTTTTGTTTACCTGTAAATTTAGAACATCAATATAATGGCGGCGCAACTCCGGCCCCAGATAGAGCATACTTAGGCTTTCCGGGTGAAAGAAAACAATTTGACACGTACCTACAAAACTTTCAGCATTCACTTGGACACCGTTTTTTTTGAGGACTTTTTCAGGATGAGGCAAATGTCCGAGAAAAATTTCCAGATTCAGCGAGGATGGCTTTGTATTAACATTTTCCACTGTTTTATTTATTTCCTCAAATGCTCCCTTGACCCTGGCATATTCTTTGCCCCACTGGATAACATCTTTCTGGTCATGTGTCCGAAAAGATTTTGTGAGAGCCAAAAGATAGATTGCTTCCAAAATATTGGTTTTTCCCTGGGCGTTTTCACCGACAATACATGTCAAAGGCTC
>CAYHVY010000033.1:0-3048 GCA_964360095.1 uncultured Candidatus Peribacteria bacterium
CAGCTATTTGGCGTGCTCAATTAACCGACGAGGGTGTCCCCGTGCGGAAGTCAGGAGCATTAAAGCTCTTGAGCTACCGAGCGGAGATGATGAAGTTCAGGAGGAAGAAAAAGGAGTTTAATTTTTTAATAAAGATTTTAGATTTATTTAATGTTTGTGTGCTAATGATAGCTAATCAAATGACTCATTTTTAACCTCCCGCATTATGGACAATCAACAAAACAAGCTCGTCCTCTTCCAGTCAAAAAAGATTCGCCGAATCTGGCATAACAAAGAGTGGTTTTACTCCGTAGTTGATATTATTGAAGCACTTACAGATAGTCCGACTCCAAGACAATATTGGGGGAAGATTAAACAACGGGAATTCGTTGATCTTCAGTTGTCCCCAATTTGGGTACAACTGAAATTAGAAAGTGCTGATGGCAAAAAATATGATACTGACTGTGTAAATACCAAGGATGCACTTCGCTTAATACAATCAATTCCAAGCAAGAAAGCAGAGCCGTTCAAGATGTGGCTTGCGGAAGTAGGGAAAGAAAGATTAGATGAAATCGAAAATCCAGAACTTGCGCAAGAACGTATGAAAGTTATCTATGAACAAAAAGGCTATTCCAAGGACTGGATTGATAAGCGTTTACGCGGGATTGCAATTCGGCAGAATTTGACGGACGAATGGAAGGATCGTGGACTTACTCACGAAAAGGATTATGCCATTTTAACCGCTGAAATTTCCAAGGCTACTTTTGGCATGACTCCGAGCGAGTACAAGAAGTACAAAAACATTCCTGATAAGACAAAAGCAAATTTGAGGGATAATATGACTGACTTGGAGCTGATTTTCACGATGCTTGGAGAAAAAATTACCACTGAAATTTCCAATAAAGAAAAACCGAAAGCTCAAAGATGCCTCAAAACAGATCAAATACAGGCTTGAGAAGCTCGATCATAAGCAAAAGAAAATCCTCGTAAACCTCTTTATCGACCGAATTGAGATGTTTCGGGAAAAAATCGGCAAGCGTTGGAAAATCACCGCCGAAATTTATTTCAGGTTCAACCCCAACAAGTTTCCGAACACCCTAATAGGGGGTAGAACCGAAAAAGCCCCAATTAAAGCCATTAATCCACGAAAAGTCCCTTTTGAAGGGAATTTTGGTGGAGATGCCGGGAATTGAACCCGGGTCCAAATATTTCCATCATAAACGCCTACAATCATAGTTCATCCTGAATTTTGGTTCCGGTAAATAAAAAATGAACAAAAAGCTTACCGGACTTGGCCTTTAGAATTTTCGTCCCTGCAGCAAGGTAAAGCAGGGCTTATTCCGCTAGTGACGTTTATTTCCATTAGCGGAAGTCATGGAATAAACGACGTTCCCCGCAAAGGGAGAACGAATTTAGGCAAATGCAGGTGAAAGTTCACGTACAGAAGCCGCCTCGCGTGCCATAGCGGCAAGCAAGTTTTTGAAAGAGTTTGCACTCTAATTGCGCTGGACGGATCTACGGGGAGACAGCGCGATCCCCGGATTGCAGTTTGTGAAAGATCAACATTTGTCGAAAGCCTTACATCCCCAATATTATACACATATTAACCTAAATTAAACTTTAGTCAATATTATGGTGTTCAAAAACGCACAAAACAAAACGTCTAAACCCCTCATAATGTAAATTTCCGCCATCACAAGATAAATTTTTAAGCGGCTTCAACCTGTAACAAAATCCCAATAATTATAATGATTAATCACCTTTAATGAACTGTCTTTATAGTTTTCAAGAAATTCTTTTGGGTATTTAAATTTTTCTTTATTCCATTTGATTTCATAACCTTTTAGCTTGCCGCCCTCTTCTTCAAGGTAGTCAATTTCCTGCTGCGTATGTGTTTTCCAAAAAAAACGGTTATTGGAAATACGGTTTGTTTTTAAAAATTTTACTCTTTCCGCAATGCAAAAATTTTCCCATAATGGCCCCAAGTCAGGACGAACTGACAAATTGTTAAAATTCTGAATAAGAGCATTGCGAATCCCCGTGTCCCAAAAATAAACCTTCTTCTTGCCAAGAACTTCTTTCCGCAAATTCCTGCGAAAAGGTGATAATCGAAAAATAACAAAACACTGTTCAAGAAGATGAAGATATTTTTCCACGAGAGTTTTGCTTCTTTCAAGTTTTAAGGAGAGCTCATTGATGGAAACTTCAGACCCAATTTGAAAAGCTAAAAGTTGCAGCAGCCGAAAAATGAATTCAGAATTTTTTTGCCCTTCAAAAACTAGAATGTCCTTATAAAGGTAATTTTGGGTAATTTCCTCAAGGATAAGCCTTTTTTTTTCGGGAGGAGCATTAACAACCTGGGGATAGAATCCGTAGAGCATCAAATCTTCCAGTAAACTACCTATTTGATGACGGTCATATTTCTGTTGCAATTCCTGCAGTGTAAAAGGCGGAAGAAAAAATTCCCATATTCTTCCAGTAAGAGGCTCTTTTATCTCATTGGCTAAATCGAAACTGGATGAACCGGTAGCAATGATTTGTAATCCAGGATAGGTATCAATCAAAATTTTAAGATTAATACCGATATTTTGAACATTTTGCGCTTCATCCAAAATAACCAGTTCGGTTTCCTCTCCAATATATTGTATCAATTTAAGGGGGTCCCTGGTAGTCAAACCCTGTTGCGCCTGGAAAGTTTCACATTGAATATAGCGTGTTTTATGAATGCTTTTATACTTATTGAATAAATATTGAGCCAAAGTTGTCTTCCCTGTCCTTCTTGGGCCATAAATAACAATCACTCTTTTTGAAACAAAAAGTTCTTTTTCTAAAGCTTTAGTTATGGTCCTTAGATATTGCATTGGTATAAAAAGTCTAAATTTTAAAGAATTTAGCATTTCATATTCTGTATTATATGAAACTTAGACGATGAGCGCAAGAAAATTGCTCTCAGTACAGCTCGGCCAGATAGCATTTATCGCAGTATACCCGCTCTGATCTGGAAGGAGAGTATGAGTATGTGGTTTTAATGGCTGCCTGGCATTTTTGACACTTTCGATCATAAAGTAC
>CAYHVY010000033.1:3148-9319 GCA_964360095.1 uncultured Candidatus Peribacteria bacterium
GCAGGGTTGTAGAGTAGGAATGATTGTTAATAAAAAAATTATAGGAAGTCAGATAATCATTTTAATCATAGTTCAAGACAAGAACCTCACTTATTCACCCTCTCCACATATTCCCCTGTAGACGTATTTACCCTGATATAATCGCCTTCGCGGATGAATAGCGGCGCGGCGATGCGAGCGCCGGTCTCAATAGTAACGTGTTTCGTGCCTCCTGTGGCGGTATCACCTTTTTCACCGGGAGGAGCTTCAATAACTTTAAAGTCCATTTTCGGCGGAAGCTGGATTGTAAAAGGAGCGCTGTCAATATAGACAACCGTGATTTCTCCGCTTTCCATAAGGTAATCGGCCATGTCTCCAATATTGCTTGCCGGCATGGAGATTTGGTCAAATGTAGTGTTGTCCATAAAGGTGAAATCTTTGCCATCGTTGTAGAGATATTGGCATTTGCGGTATTCCACATCGGCCCCTTCAATTTGTTCATTGCTTTTAAACGTCACTTCCATGACTTTTTGGGTTTTGGCATGTTTGACTTTGGTGCGCGTAAAGGCCGAACCCTTCCCGGGATTCACAAACTGATAATCCATAATAATGTAGGTCTCGCCGTTATATTTGATTGGCAAACCTTTGGTAAAATCCGAAGTGGTCATAAGTATTCAATATTTAAAGATCTTTAAAAGGAAATGCCAGCACATCATTAATATCGGGCGTATCAGTTAATAACATTATAAGACGGTCAACCCCCAAGGCAATGCCGCCTGCGGGCGGCATGCCGCATTCTAAAGCACGGATGAAGCTCCGGTCAATCTCATAACAGTCTTTGCCTATTTGCTTGCGTATTTTTTGTTCTTTTTCCAGACGCCGACGTTGTTCAACCGGATCAGTAAGTTCATTAAAAGCATTGCAAAGCTCTATTCCGGCACAATAAACTTCAAACCGCTCCGCAAAAAAAGTACCGTTTTCACTGCGGACAGTGGCCAAAGCCGCCATTTGTTCGGGATAATCATAAAGAATTAAAGGCTTTTCATGGCCTAGTTTTTGTTCTATTTCATTTAAAAAAACTATAAAAAATAGATCTTCATAGGAAGCATCTGGATTTAATTTATAGCCTTTTGCTTTGACTGCCACGCGCAATTTTTCAGTACCCACAAGCGTATTTCTATCTATGCCGGCATACCGTTCAAAAGCATTAAAAACCCTTAAGCGCGGCCAGGGCGGAGTGGTGTCAATTTTATGCCCTTGATAAGGTAAAATGGCGCCACCGTAACAAAATTTGGTCATTTCAAAAATCAGACTTTCCGTATCCTGCATGATTTCCCTGTAGTCGGCATTTGCCCTGTACCATTCCAAAATGGTGAACTCGGGATTGTGTAGTTGGCTTTCCGTTTCTTTATTGCGAAAACTTTTGGTGATCTGGAAAATACGCTCAAAGCCTGCTGCAAGCAGTTTTTTCATGGCATATTCAGGGGAAGTTATCAGATACATGTCATGTTCAAAGGTAGCGCCGGCGGGTCCCGGTATACTTACAAATTTTGTTTTGAACACATCCAAATTCGGCTCCTGGCCTGGCAGTTTGACTAATATGGGCGTTTCAATCTCCAAAAAATTTCTCTCCCAAAAAAATTCACGGATCGTTTTTATGATTTGAGATCGTTTTTTTATCCGTTCCTTATAATCTTCATGTTTAAACAAGTTTTGCACAATTAGTGTGTTACTTCTTGGGGGTTTTGCTCAACTTTTGAACTTTTTAAACCCTGGGACAGCCATTGTAAACATTCTTTTAACATATCAATCCACTGATTACCAAGATGTTCAATTTTAATGCGCAGCTTATTTCCACTGATAATCCATTTTGAATTATGTTCCAGAAGATTCATGATGTTTTCCGGTTTAACTCTGTTTGACATAAGCAAAACGATTTCTTTACCCTTGTTCAAATACACGCTCTCCGCCTTTACGGTGGCAATACCAGCTTTCTTGGCAAACAGTTTCAGTTCAATGACATGAAAAAGATTAAAGACTTCTTTCGGCATCATGCCGTAATCTTCAATGAGTTCATCACGTATTTCATTAAGATATTCAATGGAATCAACAGATGAAAGTTTTTGATAAACGTTGATTTTTTCCTTGGCGTTGACGATATATTGATCGGGAATGTAGGCGGTAAGCGGAAGTTCAATAGAAACATCTTCAGGCTCTTCCGAAGAGGTGACTTTTCCTGTCTTTAGATCTTCAACCGCCTTGTTGAGCATCCGAATAAAATGGCTTACCCCCACAACATTAATAACACCGTGCTGTTTTGCTCCCAAAATGTCACCGGCGCCACGGATCTCAAGATCCTTCATGGCGATCTGAAAGCCGCTCCCGAGCTCGGAAGCCTCCACGATGGCGCGCAAACGCTTCTTGGCGCTCAATTTAAGCCTTTGTCCATGATAGAGAAAATAGGCATAAGCCTGGGTTTTCCCGCGTCCCACACGTCCGCGCAGCTGATAAAGCTGGGACAATCCGAATCGGTCAGCGTTGTTGACAATAAGAGTGTTCGCGTTGGATAAATCAATACCATTTTCAATAATGGTTGAGCTTACCAGCACATCAAATTTATGATCTTTAAAGGCCACGATTCTTGTCTCCAGATCAGAACTGCCGAGTTTGCCGTGCGCCACGCCAAAACGCGCTTCCGGAACCAAAGACCGCAGTTTATCCGCCATACCGTCAATGGTCTGAACGCGATTATGTAAAAAGTAGATTTGTCCTCCGCGACTGATTTCCCGTAAAATGGATTCGCGAATTATACCGTTGGAAAAGCGTCTCACTTCGGTAATAATGGGCAGACGGCCCGGCGGGGGGGTAGTGATCGTCGTTATGTCCCGAAGTTTGTTTAACGCGATATTAAGCGTCCTGGGGATGGGCGTGGCGGTCAGGGTGAGAACATCCACCTCTGTTTTCATTTTTTTTAAAGTTTCTTTTTGTTTTACCCCAAAGCGTTGTTCTTCATCAACAATAACCAGCCCGAGCGACTTAAAAACAACATCCGGTTGTATCAGACGATGGGTTCCAATCACAATATCTATTTCACCGCGGGCCAGTTTTTTAATGATTTCTTTTTGTTCCGCCGGCGACCTGAAACGACTCAACATCTCAAGCCTGACATTGAATTCCTCAAGCCGTTTTTTGAAAGAGCGGTAATGTTGATCAGCCAAAATGGTAATAGGGGAAATGAATGCAACCTGTTGTCCATTTTGGACGGCTTTGAAGGCCGCACGCATGGCCACTTCAGTCTTTCCAAAGCCAACGTCTCCGCAAATTAAACGGTCCATCGGGGTATTTTTCTCCATGTCTTTTTTTGTGTCAATGATGGCTTTTATCTGGCCCGGCGTTTCTTCATACGGAAATGTTTCTTCAAATTTTCTCTGTAAATCGTTATCCGGTTTGAATGCCGTACCCTTGGCGCTCTTTCGCTGCGCGTACAGAACTAAAAGTTCTTTGGCGATGATTTCAGTTTCTTTTTTTACCTTGTGCGTAATTGTGTTCCACTCAGCCGATCCGAGTCTTGTTAAGTGCGGCGGCGATTCGTCGGCTCCAATAAATTTGTTCACCTTATCCGCCTGATCAATTGGCACAAAAAGTTTGTCATTTTCAGCATAACCAAGTTTGAGATATTCACGGGTTATCTCGTCAACACTCCTCTTTTCCAGGCCTAAAAATTTGGCGACGCCGTGGTCGGAATGCACTACGTAATCATTGATTTTTAGACTCGTAAGGAAATCCAGATATACTTTCTGGCTAAAATATTTCTTCTTTTCTTCCCTGAGCGACGAAATTTCCCGATCAGAAATAAAAGCAAGTTTAAGCTCAGGGTTTTGAAAAGCGTGGGGAAAAATATCCTCCCTGGGAATGGAAATAAGAAAAATACTGGGTACACCGCCCGCGACAGGAGAAAATGTTGTAGAATAATTAAGTTTATGTTCATCAAAAATGTTCGCGAGCTCCTCTGTGTTCTTGCTGAAAATAATGACCCTCCAGCCATCACGGTATTTTTCGCGCAGATCATTAACAAGATCGTACGCGCCACGATATTTTAATACCGATAAATAGTGAAGATGCTGATGGTTTTCTTCATCCTCATTAAAAGTGACAAGGTTGAGATAATGAATGCGGCCGTAGAGTTCGTCAAAAATACCGTTCCAGGCATCATAAAACTCGTCAATAACATCAACCTCATCTTCAATGACCAGAACTTTTTCAGAGAGATGATCACATATATTTTTTGACATACCTCCAGGATTTACCGGATAAATTTCAAGTTTTTTCAGCTCCCCAAAAACTTCTTTTTCATCAGATGGAGAATAAATATATATTTTTTCAATTACATCAAATCCAATCTCTATTTTAACAGGGTGGTCGCTATTGACTGGATAGAGCGAGATAGTGTCTCCACTACGATGATATGTTCCTTTTTGCAGACTCCTGTCCTCGCAAAGTTCATATCCCTTTTCAATGAGTTCTTCAAAAAAACCGACCATATCAAGTTTTTCGCCAATTCTGATGTGGACCGTGGATGCCAGCAGCTCTTCAATATCCGGAAAATTACGGAGAAGATTTTGGTAACAGGTGACAACAACCTTTGTATGTTCATCTTTACTGTTTATACGAGCCAAAAACTCAACTATTTTTATTTTATTTTGCCGTTCAACCGCCCTCACCGATAAAGAACCAGGAACATCAAGGGAAAATCCATAACCTTTAACGTTGCTCCAAAGACGAAGTGAAAGCAAAACGTTTTCCTGCTCCACTGTGTCATTAACAATCCAAAGTATTGTTTTTATTTCAGGTAAATAACGGACCGTATCACTAAAAATAAACACCTTTGAAGAATAATTCCCCACTCCAGAAATACTGGCGTTTTTTTGGGTCTGCAAAAGATCCAAAACCCTATTATTTTGGACATTAGGGAAAAACGATACAAGATTTTGAAGGTGTGTCATGGAATAAAACTCACCCAAACAGCTCTATTTTTTATTGAGGGACAGAATGAGCAGGTCAGGTTTTTAGGGGCATAATAATATACACATAATCTTTTTTGTTAGCCGGACGAACAACAATTGGCGAAAGTTTGTCGTCAACTTCAAGAATAATTTTATCTGTCTGGATAAAAGTAAGAACGTCAAGAAGGTATTCCGCGTTAAGGGATGTTTTGTTGTTTTCCCCATCCACCTCAACCTTTATTTCAGCCTTCTCTTCTCCGATTTTCGTCTCATCGGTTGTAACAAGCAGTTTCCCGTCGTTTGTTATTGATAACTTGATATTATTGCTGTTTTCCCTAGCAAATAAACTTACCCTTTTTACAACAAGTGCAAATTCTTCTGTATTTACGGTAACTTTTGTTTTTGTGGATTTTGGGATAATCCTTTCATAATCAGGGAACTTACCTTCAATTAAACGTGATACAAGCTCAATGTTGCCCACCCTAAAAAGAGCTTGGTTTTTTGTAAAATTAACCTCAACATTTCTCCCTTTTTCATGAAACTTTGAGAGAATTTTTCCCAATTCCATAACTGTCCTAGCTGGAACAATTGACGAAAAAGAAAGACCTATTTTTTCCTTTAATAGAATGCATTTCTCTGCAAGGCGATAACTATCTGTGGCTACAATTTTTAAAACATCTTTATCCACCTGGAATAAAACTCCAGAAAGAGCTGGTCTTGAAGTGTTTCCAGATGCCGAGAACACTGTTTGGAGGATAGCAAGATCAAAATCACTTACGTTAACATTAAATATATTTTCTGTTTGAATTTTAGGTGGGGACGGAAACTCATCAGCACTGAGTCCTTTAATTTTTGTATGTGAAGATGATGAGTTTAAAGATAATGTGTTGCCATCTATTAATGCGAACTCTATTTTTTCATTTTTTAAAAGCGAAATATAATTTGTAATCAATTTTGCGGGAACAGTTATAGAGCCTTCAGAATAAACATCCGATGGAATAAAATATTTAATGGCTATTTCAAGGTTTGTTGAGAAAAAATACAATTTATCACCTTCAGCTCTTAATAATATATTATTTAAAATTTGGAGGGTTGTATTTGGTGTTACAGCTTTATTAACGATATTTAAAGCCTCTTCCAAATTTAATTGGCTGCATGAAAATTTCATATGTTATATTTATTGATTACG
>CAYHVY010000033.1:9419-10793 GCA_964360095.1 uncultured Candidatus Peribacteria bacterium
TATAATACTATTTTTCTATTTTATTATATAAATAATATAAATAATTAATTAGTAGTAGTAAAGATTTCAATAAATATAATATATTATAGAAAGGTAATATAGGTTATTTTTGATAAATAAGCCAATTTACAATTAAAAACAGCGAAAAATAGAGAAAAATATTGAATAAAAACCTTTAAAATATGTTTATAATTAGTTGAAAACAGTAGATCTATTGTTAATATAGGTTATAAGTTGTTCAAAAGTATTATGATTTACTTGGATAATGCGGCGGCAACATATGTAGATGAAAAAGTATATAAAAAAATGAGATTTTTTTATAGCAGCATTTATGGAAACGCTTCGGGGGTTTATAGGTTCGCGCAAAAAAGCCGCGCGGCGGTTGACGAATCAAGGAAAACCGTAGCTAGTATTATTAATTGTAAGCTAAAAGAGGTTTATTTCACATCAGGAGGAACGGAAGCAAATAATTGGGCTGTTTTTGGCGTTGCTGAAGTATATACGGGAAAAGGAAAACATATTATTACAACAACAATAGAGCATGATTCTATTCTAAACCCAATATATGAACTTAAAAGAAGAGGGTTTGATGTTACATTTCTTCCTGTTGACCGCAATGGCCACATAAACATAATAAAACTTAAAGACAACATTAAGCCAAAAACAACACTGGTTAGTATTGGCTATGCGAACAGTGAAATTGGAACAATTGAAAATATCATGGAAATTGGAAAAATTTTACATGAAAAGAAAATTCTTTTTCACACAGATGCCTGTCAGGCGGCAGGAGCGCTTTCTCTTGATGTAAATGAACTCAATGTGGATTTGATGACCTTAAACGCTGGTAAAATATACGGTCCAAAGGGGGTTGGGATATTATACGTTAGAGATGGAATAAAAATTACACCGCTGATTTATGGTGGAGGGCAGGAGTATCGCATGCGCGGAGGCACTGAAAACGTTCCTGGTATTGTAGGAATGGCTGAAGCTCTTAAGATGGCTGAAGGCAGGCGTTTATTGGAATTCAACCGCCTTACAAAACTGCGCGATGATTTTATTAAACTTCTCAAAGAAGAAATTCCAAATATTAATTTAAACGGCGATCCGATTAACCGTCTACCGAATAACATAAATATTTCTTTTAAAGGTGTTAATTCTGAATCCCTTCTTTTAAGATTGGATATGGCTGGTGTTTGCGCTTCCGCAGGCTCTGCTTGCGCTTCAGGATCCGTGGAGCCGTCGCATGTTTTGTTGGGAATTGGATTAAACAAACAGATTGCGAAAAGCAGTTTACGCTTTACTCTTGGGAGAAAAACGACATGGAAAGAACTGAAAAAAACCACCGGAATACTTAAAGAAATTATAAAAGATTTA
>CAYHVY010000034.1:0-10726 GCA_964360095.1 uncultured Candidatus Peribacteria bacterium
TTCTTCAGAAAAGAAATTCCAGCGATAGCTGAACAGATAATTAAATAAATAATATCAACATTATGACTCCTGAAAATGGAAGAACAAATGTTGTTATTGTGACCGGTTTTGGAGATAAAGGTATTGAATATCTTGCAAAAAGCATTCAAGAAACATTTGCGCCAAAAACATGCAAGGTGATTCAGGGCGCCCCACTAACAAGGGCTCTTTGGCACCCTGACAGAATCATAGAAAACACCATAAGGGAGATCAGGGCAATTGGAGAAAATATTATACTTTTTGGGCATAGTTACGGTGCCTTTATCGCAATGGCGGCGGCAGTTAGAGAAAAATTAAACAACATATTAACATTCGTTGCAATTGACGGACCACTGAATGCGGATGTGCCGGTTCAACCTGCACTACCATCACATTGGGCTTTTTTTAGGCAGTATATGCACCGCCCAAGGATTGCAAAAGAATATGAAATGATTGGGGAAATGGCAATTAGTCAACAAAAACCGATCATTACAATCGCAAGTCCAAATGACAGAATTATACCGGGTAAAGCAAAAAGCGTGCAGGGTGCAACATCAGTCCCCTTAATATTTTATAATAATTCTCAAACAATAGCATTTGATGCCCGGCCAGGCGTGACTCACATCACCTTGCCTGAAAAATATGGAGGGCACAGCATGCGTCCCCAAAAAAGCAGACTTGTGGCGCAAATCGCGAGTCATGCTTATCTGGAATCGCAAGGTTGGGCGGTGGTGGCGTAAAATAATTCCTGCCTATTTAGCTTACTGCCAGCAAACTTTGTATAGCCTTTTTTCTATCTTTCGCGCCAAAAATATATGAACCTGCGACTAAAATATTTGCCCCGGCTTCCACGCACATTCTGGCCGTTTGCGGGTTGATCCCCCCATCCACCTGAATATCAAGTTTTGGCGCAATTTCACGAAGGGCCGCGATTTTTTCTAATGTTGAATTAATAAAGTCCTGGCCGCCAAAACCCGGGTTTACGGTCATAAGTAAGATCATATCAACATCATCAATAACTTCCGTAATCATTTCCAGCGGAGTTGCAGGATTTAAGGCCACCGCGGCGCGCACTTTATATGATTTGATCTGTTGAATAACCCCGTGCAAATGAACACACGCTTCCTGATGAACTGTAATACTGGCAGCGCCGGCCTTCACAAAATCTTCAATATATCGCTCAGGTTCTGCAATCATCAAATGACAATCCAGAGGTAATTTTGTCTTCAAAGAAGCCACGACCGGCGCTCCAATCGTAATATTCGGCACAAAATGACCATCCATAACATCCACATGCAACATATCCGCATATTTTTCAATGGAAGCAATTTCTTTGTTCAAATTGCCAAAATCGGCGGATAAAATAGAAGGAGCTATTTTTATTTTATTCTTCATATCTTTATTTTACCTCAAAACGACCTTTTTTTGAAATTTTTACACCCTTTTTACCGCCAACAATAACAATATCTGCCATATTCAAAAACAGACCATGCTCAACAATGCCCGGCCTTCCATCTAAAATTCCAGCTAGTTTATAGGGATCTTTTATGCCGTCCTTGAAAAAACAGTGGACTAGATAACCACCATTATCAGTTTTAAGAGGTTTCCCGTTTATCTCCTGCAACTCAACTTTACCACAAAGCGTTTTTAGCCAGCGCAAATGCGCCTCTGCTCCAAATGGTATAATTTCAACGGGCAATGGACAATTTACGCCCAGTTTTTTGGTCATTTTGGATTCATCCACAATAATTATCAGCTTTTTAGAATAAACTTCCACAATTTTTTCCCGTAAGAGCGCATGGCCAAGCCCTTTTATTAAATTCAAATTTTCATCAACCTGATCTGCGCCATCCACGGCCAAATCAAGGATGACATTCGCATTCCACGAAATTAGAGGAATATCCAATTTACCAGCCAAAACTTCGGTTTTTTTTGATGTTGGAATGCCACTGATATTTTTTATTTTTTTTTGATGAAGTTGATCGGCCAACAACCTCATAAAAATTTCCGTGGTTGAACCTGTGCCAAGGCCAAGGATCATGCCGCTTTTAACAAAGGTCAACGCCTTTTCCGCAGCCTGTTTTTTGAGATCAGAAAACATTGACTTGAATTAATTTAATGTGGAAGATACCGGTTTAGATTCATGAACATTGCGAATCACTTTTGCGAGCAATGGCGCGACAGAAAGAACAGTCAGACCGGGGAACATTTTTTCCGCGATCATCGGAATGGTGTCGGTTATGACAATTTCCTTAAATTTCGCTACGCGCAACCGGTCAATCGCCGGTGGTGAAAACACGGCATGGGTAGCCACCAAATATACTTCATCCTTGGCGCCCTTTTTGAGAAGAGCCTCTCTGCCAGCAACGACCGTGCCGGCCGTGTCAATAAGATCATCGTAAATAATACAAACTTTGTCTGTAACATCACCCACAACATGCATAACTTCAGAAACATTATGGGCAGGCCGAACCTTATGGATAATAGCCAATTCCGCGGAGAGTTCATCGGCAAAGCGTTTGGCCGATTTGGCCGCGCCTGTATCAGCCGCCACGACAATGACATTTTTTAATTTCTTCCGCAAAAAATAATCTATAAAAAGTTTTTTTGAATTCAGATTGTCCACTGGAAAGTTGAAAAAACCCTGTTCTTGATCCGAATGAAGATTAATCGTGATGACATGATGCGCCCCGGCGGCGGAAATAAGATCCGCAATGAGTCTCGCGCTGATCGGCTCGCGCGGAGTGGCAACGCGATCCTGCCGCGCATATCCGTAATGGGGAATCACCACATGAATTGATTGCGCGAAAGAGCGTTTTAACGAGTCAAGAATAATAAAAAGTTCCATAAAATCCTCATTGACCCGTGAGGTGGCCGTTTGAATCACATAAGCATCACACCCACGCACGGATTCCAGCGGCTTGGCATATATTTCATTGCACGCAAAACGCTTCAATTCCATTTCGCTTAAACGCACGCGCAAATGACGCGCTATTTCACGCGCCAGCGCCGGATGTGACGAGCCTGAAAAAATTTTAAGCGGACAGGGCATGGAACGAGAACTTTAGATCATCAGGGAATTTGCCCAAATATTCTATCATGAAATTTGGCTCTTTCTATAATTCCTCCAATTTCTAATTTTAAGTTATTTAAAAATTCATCTACGGTTAGACCAAAACGACGTAGTACGCTTTCCAATATACTCCTTGGGTTTTCTATGCTTACTGAACCACGTTGTCGCGTTTCCGCGTCATACCACGTGCGAAACTTTGCACAAATACTGTCTGTTATAGCTCCAGTTATAGTTTGCTCACTTTGAAGGATTTTACCATCCTTGGTTAACTCATGGAAAATATACCCTATAAGTTTTTTCTGTAGAAGATTCTCTGGCATTTCTTCCCTCCCCTCTACAGCATATGCACCACTAACCTTTACACCATTTAATGCTCTATTTAATACTCCATGCATAAAAACAAGGTTGAAATTAGCTTCAATTATATCACCAATTCCAAAATATGCAATATCATGATATAATCTGAAGATGAAAAACAAAAAATCACAGAAACAAAAATTCATAGATAAACAAGCGATAATTTGGCTTGGAAAATACCTGCGCTACGTCAATTACATCAGCGCGGCGCAATTGTACTTAAAGGACAATTTTTTGCTGCGGAGTCCGCTCAAACAGACGCATATAAAAGACCGTATTTTAGGTCATTGGGGGACGGTGCCGGGTTTGAATTTTATTTACGCGCACCTCAATTACCTGATCTGTAAGCACAAACCCAGCATGATATTTATTGCGGGCCCGGGCCACGGCGCGCCGGCGATTATTGCAAATCTTTTCGCGGAAAAAACTTTATATGAATACTACCCGGAGCTTAAATGTAATGAAAAAGGCACGGGAAAACTAATTAAAATGTTCAGCTGGCCGGGCGGTTTTCCAAGCCACACCAATCCGGGCACTCCGGGAGCTATTTTGGAAGGCGGGGAACTTGGATATTGCCTTTCCACAGCGTATGGGGCCGTTCTGGACAATCCCGATCTGATTGTGGCTTGTGTTGTGGGTGATGGCGAAGCCGAAACGGGCCCGCTGGCCACCTCCTGGCACAGCAATAAATTTCTGAATCCGGCGGAGTCCGGAGCTGTTTTACCCATTCTGCACGCTAACGGATATAAAATAACTTCTCCAACAATTTACGCCAGCATGAGCGATGAAGAGCTGAAAAATCTTTTTAAAGGTTTTGGCTATGAGCCAAAAATTGTTAACGATATCCACCCGGAAGAAGGCCACGTTCATGAAAAAATGATGCGCGCCTTAGACTGGGCCTATCATCGTATTCGTGAAATTCAAAAAAAAGCGCGAACACAAAAAGAGCCATATCTAAAGCCAAAATGGCCCATGATTATTTTCCGCTCGCTCAAAGGCTGGACCGGTATAAAAAAGGCTGACGGCAACCGTATTGAGGGAACCTATCACTCTCACGGCATTCCGTTAAATGATCCAAAAACCAATGCGGAACATTTTAAACTTGTAAAAAAATGGCTTGAAAGTTACAAAATTATAGAATTGGTGGATAAACACGGCTGCCCCTTGCCGGAAATCACTGAATTCATTCCAAAAGGCGATTGCCGCATGGGCAAAAACAGACATGCCGTCGGAGGCAATTTACGAAAGGAGTTGAAACTCCCCGAGGTGAAAAAATACCGTATTTATCTGACAAAACGGGGCGAACCGCAGGTCGGAAACACTACGGCCGGCGCTGATTTTATCCGCGACATCTTTCTTCTAAATAAAAAAGAGAAGAACTTCCGCTTCATGTGTCCGGACGAAACCGAATCAAACAAGTTTCAGGCGCTTTTTCAGGCCACGCAGCGCGCTTTTATGTGGCCCGTGCATTCTTATGATGAAAACATCGGACCCGACGGCCGCGTGATGGAAATGCTCAGTGAACACACTTTGCAGGGCTGGCTGCAGGGATATTTGCTGACCGGCCGCCACGGCATGTTCGCGACATACGAAGCGTTCGCAACAATTGTCGCGAGCATGGTGGATCAGTACGCCAAATTCCTCAAACAATCAGCATTGGTTCCCTGGCGCAAGCCAATTTCTTCGCTCAATTATTTACTGACCAGTGTAGGGTGGCGGCAGGAACACAACGGCTATTCGCATCAAAATCCAAGTTTTATCAGTAATATTCTGGAAAAACATGGGAAATTCTGCAGTGTTTACTTCCCAGCCGATGCTAATCAGCTTTTAGTGACTCTGGAGGACTGTTTCAAGCGCGTAAACAGCATAAACGTCATTGTCGCGGGGAAACAGACCATGCCCCAATGGCTGACCATAAAAGAAGCGCGTGAGGAAATCAAAAAAGGCGTTGGCGTGTGGCACTGGATCAACCCCAAACACAGCGCCGATCCGGATATCGTTTTAGCGGCATCCGGCGATGCACTCGTGCAGGAAGCCATGGCTGCTATTTCAATTCTTCACAAATTGGCTCCTGAACTCAAAATCCGCTTTGTGAATGTCTCCGAACTGACTGCGCTTGGCGTCGGCGACGAACGGCATCCTCTGAGTATCCGGGAAGAAGATTTTTGCTGTTATTTCACAAATGATAAACCTGTTATTTTTAATTTTCACGGCTACCCTGGAACGGTAAAAAAGCTCATCTACGGTCACGAAATCGCTTCACGCCTCACCATCCACGGGTACATGGAAGAAGGCACCACGACCACTCCTTTCAACATGATGGTTATGAATAAAACCGACCGCTATCATCTTGCCATGGAAGCACTTGTTCAGGGCGTAAAATCCCAGCCAAAAATCGCAAAAAAGGCAAAAAAACTTGTAGCATATTTCCACAAAAAACTCATCGCGCACACCAAATACATCCTCAAATACGGCAAGGACATGCCTGAAATAGAAAACTGGCACTGGACGCGGCCGTTTGAAACGATGGATGCCTATGAAACGGCTTGCAGATGCAATTATAAACATAAATAATCAATATGAGCGAACATCCTCCGGAAGCAATTCAAGCTGCATCAGATAGGCGTTTTAAAAAACTTTTTCTAAAAGTTAATAGCGATCAACAGATGAAGGTGAAGATGAATTATCTCCAGTAGTAACTGAGATCAGAAGGGGCCTTGGAATGAAGGATTAATGATGGACAATACTCTTTCATAAATCCCCTGCGCATCCAGGCCGTGCTTTTTATAAAGTTCATCAGATTTTCCGGAATCCCCAAAGCCATTTACGCCAATAGACACAACTTTCATGGGATATTTGCGGCTTAAAACTTCCATGACCGCGGAACCAAGACCGGAGATAATTTGATGATCCTCAACAGTCATGACATGCCGTGCCTGTTTGGAACATTCCACAATCAGATTTTCATCAATAGGCTTTATGGAAGCCAAATTTACCACCATCGTTGAAATACTGTCGCGTTCAAGCAACTGACTGGCCTCCAAAACATTATGGACCATCCTTCCGACAGAAAAAATACAAACATCCGTCCCCGGCTTATAAATATTGCCCTGGCCAAAAGAAAATTGATAAGTTTCAGGATATAAATGCGCGACTGGATCACAATTTAAACGAAGATAGGTTGGACCAAAATCATTGACGATGGCTTCCAGAGCGCACTTTGTTTCAACCGCGTCAGCGGGACAGACTACTTTCATGTTGGGGATAACTCGCATGAGAGCTATGTCTTCCAGCGCCTGATAGGTGGCTCCATTTTCACCGTTTTCACCGGAAGATAAACCATTGTGCGCTCCAACAATTTTGATATTAAGATTTTGATACGCGATGGCGCTATGAATCTGTTCCCACGCTCTTCCGGTTACAAACATGGAAAAAGAGCACACAAAAGGGATTTTCCCGCGCGCGGCGAAACCGCTTGCTGCGGCTACCATATTTTGTTCGGCATTTCCAAAAGAAAAATAACGGTCAGGAAAGGCCAGCTCAAACGGCGCGAGATTTAAAAAACGTTTGTAATTTGCCGTCAAAACAACAATATTTTTGTGCCGCCCCGCAAGTTTAAGCAACGTGTCGCCAAAAGCTTTAGCGGTAGAAATCGGCTGATTGTGCCACGAGCGTTGAAACAAAGAATCAGACATTTAGAAATAGCTTATTTGAGAGACAATCGGGCTCTCTCTGTAACCCCAAACTTATCGCTTAATCCTCCGCCGATTTCAAGGACATACTCGGCCGGCGCCACGGAAGAAAAAAGCGGACAAGGATCTTTCGCGCATGGTAGAGCCATTTTTTTGATATTGATGATTTTTTTATCCCGATCAAGAAAAATAATATCCAAAGGAATAAGCGTGTTTTTCATCCAAAAAGAAAGTACTTCAGATTTTTCAAAGACAAAAAACATTCCTTTATTTTCAGGCAAATTTTTGCGAAACATCAGGCCTTTTGTCCTTGTTTCAGGGGTGGAAGCTATTTCCACAAAGAAGTTTTTTATTTGACCTGACGACAATTCTATTTGCAGAGTTTTTGTATTTGAATTAAGGGCACAACCGGTTAAAAACAGCAAAAAAAATCCGCAAAAAGCCAATCTTTGTTTTCCCTTACACCATCCCAATCCCCCTCCCGCCCTTGTTGGGGATGGTAGCATGATAAAATAAACAAAATCTAAAATTTTCATGAAATATTGCAACATCAATTTCTAATTTTTAATTCGTAATTTTTAATTGACCTAACGCCGCCGCCAGCTCCTGGTCACTCAACGCCACATTATGATAAAATGGCTTGTTCTCAATAAAATCAACTCCGCAGCCAGATATCGTGCTGGCGATCAATACGACAGGCCGTCTTTGCACTTCCAGAGCTCTTTCAAAAGCGCTCAGCAGTTCCTCAAAATCATGACCGTTGCGCACTGGAATTGTTTTCCATCCAAATGCCTCAAATTTGTCTGTCACGGAATCAATACTCATAACCGCGCGCGTTAAAACCCCCGCCTGTAAGCCATTATCATCAACGATGGCAATAAAATTATCCAATTTATAACGAGCGGCGCACATGGCTGTTTCCCAAATCTGACCTTCCTGCAGCTCTCCATCTCCCAATAAACAAAAAACATGATTTTTTTGATGATCCATTTTTAGGGCCATTGCAAGCCCCATCGCTCCCGAAAAGCCGTGTCCGGGAGATCCACTGCCAACAACTACTCCGGGAATTTTTTTAACCGGATGGCCTTGAAGAAGACTGTTCCGCTCTGAAAAATGTTCCAATTCACTCGCGTCAAAAAACCCAAGATCAGCCAAAACGGCATACCAGGCCGGACAGACATGCCCCTTTGATAAAACAAAATAATCCTGTCCTTCCCACCCTGGTTTTTCGGTATCATACGCCATCAACGGACGGTCATAAAGTTTTCCATAATAAAGAGCTACCAAAATATCCAGGGCAGAAAGAGCGCTGCCGGTAGAGCCATTCTGCGCCCGGTTTATCATTTTTAAAGTCTGGATTCGCAGTTGCAGCGCTTTTTTTTGCAGAAACTGGATATGATCGCGGAAAGAGTTCATAGCAGAGTCACTATACTTTTATCAGTACATTCCTTCAACAACTCTTTAATCGTTTTTTTTAAAACGGGGTGCAGATACAGTTTTGCGATTTCCACCATTGGTACAAGGACAAAACGTCTTTCATTAGCCCTTGGATGAGGAACGCGCAGTTCTTTTTTGTTGATGATTTTATCGTCAAAAAAAAGCAGATCCAGGTCAATGGTTCGGGGCCCGAATGGCAACATGTTACTGCTCCGGACACGGCCCAAAGCCCTTTCAATAGTATGTAAAACATTTAGCATCTCTCCCGGTGAAAATTTTGTTTCTGCCCTGACTGCCATATTATAAAAATCAGACTGATTTTCATACCCGACAGGCGCGGTTTTATAAATGGAGGAACTGCGTGTCACCGATACGCCCCACTTTTCCAGCAAAACAAGGGCTTCCTGCAAATTTTTTCCGCGATCACCAAGATTTGAACCGAGTCCCAAGAATATTTGATGCATTATTAATAATATTGTAGAATGATAAGATAAACTAATTCCAGTCCACCATGTTTAATCTACAACATCATTTTCAACTTTTCAAAGAGGAGGGGGCAAAAAGCCGCTTTATTTTTTTCACAGGTGGTGAAAAACCACAAGAAATTGCGGATGCAGATAAAAAAGAAAAGGTTTTTGAAAAAGAAGATTTGGAGGACCCCGCTGCGCTCAAGGATAAAACAAAAATGGAAGGACAAGCCACCATCAACGCGGCATTGGAACAACTCAACATAGACGAAGAGCTTAAAGCAGGGATAAAGCAAGAATCAAAGGACAGGAAAAATTATGATCGTACTGTTGAAATAGATGGGAAAAAAATCCACATTTTCATTAAACATAGAGGGAGAGAAATTGAATCCGGTGTAAATGACATCACGCCATAGCATCCGGTCTATATGTGACAAATGAGTTCGGCGTCTCCCACAATCGCAATTCATACAAACGCACGGACTTACCAAAATCGGCTTTGTTTAGCTCTTCCCAAACCCAAATAATTACGTGCTCAGCCGAAGGATTTTTAATAATATCGTTGAGTAAAAAATGGTCAAGTTTATCTAAAATCCGCTTTTTCACTAACTGTTTTATGAGAACAAAATCAATTACCAGGCCATTCTTTTGAACTTTTCCCTCAAATGTCACGCGCAACCTATAGGTATGGCCATGCAAACGCTCACATTTGCCATGATAATTGGTAAGAAAATGCGCGGCATCAAAAGTAAATTCACGGCTTATAAGCATACAAAATCGTTGTTATCAAACTTTGCTTATAGCATATACCATATCCACAGTGCGTCTAGCCTCTTTTACATCATGCACACGCAAAATGGAAGCGCCGTTCATCACCGCCACTGTCACACAGGCCAAAGTACCCTCCAGACGCTCAGGCAGGGGCAGATTGAGGGTCTGTCCAATAAAAGATTTTCGGGAAGGACCAACTAGAATTGGCAATCCAAACGAAGGATAGCCCTCCGGGCACTTGATGGCTAGGGCTTCCGCTACGCTCCAGCCTGTTTGAAATTCTTTCAATCGCGCAAGAATTTGCAAGCTATATTTAGCTTCAGAACTCACAAAAGCGCCCATTCCTGGGTCCAGAATCAAATTTTTCCGCTGAATACCGGCGCGCACGGCAACCGCAATTTGTTTTTTCAAAAAATCCTTCACGGTTTTTACGACATCATCGTAATGTACGTTTCTCATACTTGTGCGCGCCGTTTTATCTTTTGAATACATCAGAACGACTGGCTTCCCATGTTTCGCGAGCACGGAGGACATTTTTTTGTCGCCGCGCAGCGCAGTTACATCGTTAATCATGTCGGCACCGCATTCCAAAGCCTTTTGTGCCACTTTTGCCCTCCACGTATCCACGGAAATAAGAACTTTTGTCCGCGGACGCAGTTTTTGTAAAACCGGCAAAACACGTTTCAATTCTTCATCAAAAGAAACATTTTTTGACCCCGGCCCCGTTGACTGCCCGCCGATATCAATAATATCCGCGCCTTCTTTTATCATTTGCAGGGCGCGTTTCACCGCTTTATCAAGGCTCAAATACTTGCCGCCATCAAAAAAAGAATCAGGCGTGACGTTTAAAACGCCCATTAAAAGGGGTTTTTTCATGAGACAAAAATCGTCCATTTAAAAAGACAAACATA
>CAYHVY010000035.1:0-10042 GCA_964360095.1 uncultured Candidatus Peribacteria bacterium
TGTTGACGTAAACCCCGCGCCTTTGTTGATGTTTTCCAGCAGTCCAAGTTCAAGGCCACTTTGCGCCGCGTAATATGCTTCTGTTGCCGCGGTTACATTTGCTGACTGCCGTATGGAAGAAACAACGGTCGTTGTGACACCGATGGAAGCGAGGAGCAAAATGGTGATTAAGCCGAGCGCGATTAACAGGGAAACGCCACTGCGCTTCTTGATTAATATTCTTTGGATCATACTACTTTTTTATCACAAAAAAGGCTTTATTGTCTAACTTACACGTGCGCTTAATTGACTAATAATATGTTTGTGTTTAGATTGTGGCCTTTCGGGAAATTTTTTCTTTTACAGAAAAATATGGAACAAATACACGCTTTGCAAGATGGAGAGAGGGTTGAAAAAAGATTTAGACCAGCCGAAAATAATAATTGTGGTTTATTAATAAGAGAAACACGAAAAGCTGTCAGCGAAACAGAACGTTGTAAAGAAAAACAACAAAAAAATTCTCATTTGGAAAAATTTGCCAAAAAGCATGGGGTTAAAGTCGTTTATTTACCGGAAGATCCGCAGGCACGCGGAGAATTTCTTGATGCGGAATGGACCGAGAGGAAAAATGCCATTCGGCGAGTGCAGGAAATTTTAGAAGATCAACATACTATTAAGGAAGAGTTTCTCAGGGTTTTAAGAGACGGAGAAAAATCTCATATCAGAAAGCGTAAAATATTTTTAGAAAAAATAAAAGAGGCAAAGAATGAGTTAGAGAAAATTGAATATCAAAATCTTGTTAGAAGTGAATTTTCTGCCATAGAAACCCTTTTAATGAAAATTAAAAAAATTGTAGAAAATGGATCATATACATCAAAAAGTTATGAGCAAATGGAACGTCTCTGGGATATTTTACTTGCGCATTTTCGCTATCAGCTTGAAGCAATGGAAGACACATATTGCTCCATGGGGCTGTCTCCAGAGAAAAAACGACAACTGCTTGAATTGCCGTCCTCGCGGGATTTATATTATACCGCCGACGGAAGCCGCAAAACACATGTGGATTTTGGTTGCGGTGATGGCGGCTCTCTTAAACAACTTATAAGGGATTTTTATTTGAGATTTGGTTGTCCGCAAGAGGTTGTTGGAAAATTTCCCGGGAAACTTGCTTCAAAAACAATAGAAAAAATCCGGAAGAGTATAGCAGAATATCTGGATGGCACATTGCGCGATGTAACACTGCGCGATACCGATTCCCATTTCATAGGTATTGAGCTTGCTAAAGAATATATTGAGGATTTGGAGAAACATGGCATTAAAGCCGAAAAAGGCAATATTTGCGCACGTTTTAATAAATTAAAAAGGCAAACAAAAGGTGTAATTGCGGAAAATACGACTGATATTGTGGAAAGCAATTTTACCCTTGATCGTGTTGAAAAACCCGATAGGCTTGTTAAAAATATTGCAAAAACGTTGAAAGCTGGCGGACGCTTTATCGTTACCACAAAAACAATTATTGACTCAGAAAGCGACGGCGCGGGCAAAAGAAATTCTGTTCAATACAGCAGGAAAAATAAATTAAAAGCAAAGAAAGCTACAGAGACACTTGAAAAATTGTTTGAATGTTTAAGAAAACATGGACTTGAACCTCAAACAATTGCTCAAACCAAAATGGATATTATTTCAAGCGATTGTAACACAAAAAATCGCCCTAAAAGCTTTCGGGCGCTTGCTATTGCCGGTGTAAAAAGGCACAAATAATTCCCAATTTTAAAAACGCGCAGCACAAACTTTAGGCCTATGTGTAGTTTTTCAATGAAAATAGCTTTTCGTTGATCCACAGGCCATTTATTCCTTATCCTTTTCATCTCCACCTTTTACGACATATCATTAGAAGACAACCTTCAATCTCAAACCTACTACCAAGCCTTTTCATCGCACGACGCACCGCACACTATCACTGTTTTATGAACGCCTTCTAAATTATTTCTAAAACAAAAAATCATGCAATCCTCATCAACTAGGCCGGAGCGGAGCGCAGGCCCTAGCCATCAAGTGCCCGGAGGGCTATCCTTAATCATGGTATTCATTTAATCAGACGAATCATAGTTCAGACAGACACATGGTTCAGAACATTTCCTTTTTTACCCTTTCAATCCCCTTTTAAGCGCGTTACACTGAGACGCGAAGAAGTAATCAACACATTTTTTATGGAAACCATAAGTCGTTGGATTGCGGAAATCATTTTATTTATCGGGAAACAGGCGCAGACGTTCTTTGAAAATGTGACTCTGTTGAATTTTTCGTTCGCGCAGGTTTTTATTGATATTCTTCTTGTTTCAATTCTTTTTTACTATCTTTTTCTTTTGCTTAAGGGGAGCCGCGCGGTCAACGTGCTGTTTGGACTGATCATAGTCGGTTTGGTTTTTACGATCAGCAAAGCGCTACAGTTGTTTGCCCTGGGCTGGCTTTTGGACCGTTTTCTAACGCTGCTTCTTGTGGCCATTCCGGTTATTTTCCAACAGGAACTGCGCATGGCCCTGGAAAAGTTGGGGCACACCAAGTTTTCGCTCAGTCAAAAGGTAAAAGCCATTAATCTGCTCATTAGCAACATTGTTGAAGCGTGCGAAACTCTGTCTAAGGAAAAGTCAGGCGCATTGATTGTTTTGGAGAATACCGTGCCTCTGAAAGAATACGTTGATACCGGAATTAAATTGCATGCCAGCGTCACTAAAGAGCTTATTTTAAGCATTTTTTTGCACCGTTCGCCACTACACGATGGAGCTGTTATCATTAAGGATGATGAAATTGTCGCGGCATCATGCGTTTTACCACACTCGTTTAAAAGTTATGGGCAGGTTCTGGGAACGCGGCATAAGGCCGCGCTTGGCCTCTCCGAAAACACGGACGCAAAAATCATTGTCATTTCCGAAGAAAAAGGCTCCATTTCTTTCGCGGAAAAAGGCTCCATGGAGCGCAATATTTCAACGGCGCGTCTGCAGGTGCTTTTGACTGATTTTCTAAAACCGGGCCGTCAGAAAAAACGAAAATAATTACAACCTTATGCCGCTTTTACACAATCTTCAATTAAAAATTCTTGCCGTTGTTTGCGCCATTATTCTTTGGCTGTTTGTTGTTGGAATTGAAAATAACACCTTTCGTTTTCCTGAAGAGCTTGAGGTGCATGCGATAAATGTATCTCAAGGATTAAGTGTTGCCAATGACCTTGCGAAGGCAAAAATCAGCATTCGCGGCAATCAGGATATTGTGAAAAATCTCAGTAAAAGTGATTTTGAAATTTTTGTGGATCTCAAAAACCTTTCCGCCGGCGATTACCAGGTTCCGCTGCTGGCTACTTCAAAAAACGATAAAGTGACCATTTTGCGGGTTGAACCGGCAACGCTGCGCGCGCGACTGGAAGAAGTTGCGGAAAAAGAAGTTAAAATAAAAGCCGTTTTCATTGGAAATCCTAAAAAAGGCTATGTGGTGAAAGAAGTAAAATTGAAAAATCAGACCGCGAAAATCAAAGCGGGAGAAAGCCTTATTGATAAAATCACCACTGTCACGGCGGAAATAAAACTGGACTCCTCGGAAAGCGCTAATTTTACAACAAACGCGCTTTTAACCCTTCTGGAAAACAAAAATTTTTCGCCCACCTTAGGCGGATTAAAAAATGTTACCATTGTTCCGCAGACGACCGAGGCTGAGGTGATTATAGCCGCTGAACTTCAACAAAAAACGGTTGTCGTGAAACCGGTGTTGAAAGGCGCGATTGAGCCGGGTTCGTTCACAAAAAAACTTTTGATTGAACCCATGACTGTTGTTGTCCAGGGAAAGGAAGAAATACTTCAAAATATTAATTATCTTGAAACGGAAGGAATTTCTTTGGAAACATTGAAATCCAGTGAAAAGCCCGTGTTTGCAAAATTGATCGTGCCCCAAGATGTCACTTTGCTGGATCCGCAAACTGGAAAAGTACAAATAACTTTGATACAACCATGAAAATCGGCATTGTCGGTCTTCCAAATGTTGGCAAATCTACCCTTTTTAATGCGCTTACGCGCTCCAAAGGCGCCATGGCGGCAAATTACCCTTTTTGCACGATTGACCCGAATATAGGGGTCGTGGAGGTGCCTGATGAACGTATTAAAAAGCTTGTTGAACTGGTAAAACCTGCAAAAGTCATACCCGCGATTGTGGAATTTGTGGATATTGCCGGTCTTGTGAAAGGCGCTTCAGAAGGAGAAGGCCTGGGAAACCAGTTTTTAGCACATATTCGTGAATGTGATGCCATCGCCCAGGTGATTCGCGCTTTTGAAGATGAAAATGTTGTTCATGTGCACGGAAATGTTGATCCGCGACGGGACATTGAAATTCTTGAAACAGAACTCATTTTAGCAGATCTTCAAACTGTTCAAAAACGCCTCCAGAAAGCTAAAAATGAAGCAAAGTCCGGTGACAAAAAGAAACAGGAATATGCCGACCTGGTTGAGAAAATCGCAAAAGCCCTCGGTGAAGGCAAAAAAATTATTGATTATCCTCTTACAGATGAAGAAAAAGAAGCAAGTAAAGATCTTCATCTGCTCACCGCAAAGCCCATTTTTTATATCGCAAATGTCGGTGAAAAAGAACTTGGCAGTTTCAATTCCGAACTGTTACAGCAAAAACTTGGCTTGACTCCAAATAAAAAACTTATTCCCATTTCCGCCAAAATTGAAGAAGAACTTGGAGAACTTTCCGAGGAGGAGGCCAAAGTGTTTTTACAAAGCCTTGGTCTCAAAGAAACGGGCTTGAACAGCCTTATCCGCGCCGCTTATGAAACGCTTGGCCTTTTAACCTACTTCACGGCCGGCCCCAAGGAAGTTCGTGCCTGGACAATCCACAGAGGCGACAGCGCTCCACAGGCCGCTGGCGTTATTCACAGTGATTTTGAAAAAGGCTTTATTAGCGCGGAAGTCATCGCGTATGATGATTACGTTGCCTGCGGCAGTGAAACAATCGTGAAAGAAAAAGGAAAAATGAGAGTGGAAGGAAAAAATTATGAAGTGTGCGATGGCGATGTTATGCATTTTCGTTTTAACGTTTGATAAAATGGAAATTATTCCGGCAATTTATATTCTGAATGGACGTTGTGTGGCTCTCTATAAAAGCAGCTATGAACAAAAGTCAACATATTTTAAAAGTCCAACGGAGATGGCCCGTTTTTTTGATAATGAAGGAGCTAAAAAACTGCATGTCATAGATTTGAATGGCCGACGCGACGGCGGATTTCCACAAAGAGACGTTGTTGAACGGCTCATAAAAGGGGTTAAAATTCCTGTGCAAATCGAGGCTGGTTTTAATACTATGCTGGATATTGCCACTGCTTTTGAACTTGGCGCGAGTAAGATTGTCTTACGTCCGCGCGCGCTTTCGTTGCTAAAAAAAGCCCTGGAGGTCTACGGTCCGGAAAAAATTATTATGGAAATTCAGGCCAAAGGAAGCGAAGTGGTGGGTGGTGGGAAAAGTATCAGCGGCGAACTGCCGGACGTTGTGGATTTTGCGGAAAAACTTGTTCCTTTGGGAGTAAAAGAAGTCGTTTACAAGGATGAACGCAGCGAGGGAACTCTCATACATCCCAATTATGATGAAGTGGACCGGCTTTTTCTTATCACGGGGAAAAGCCTGCGTATTTACGTTTCTGGAGGCATTTCCGAGGCCCGCCATTTAAAACTCCTTAAGAAAATCGGCGCGTCCGGCGCCATCATCGGAAAAGCATTTTATGAAAGACTAATAAGCGTCAAAGAAGCTGAGGCAGCGGCGCTTTGAAGAGAATTTTTCCCTATTTTCAATCAGCAAACCTTATCGGTCGTGGAACAAACCCGGTCTTCAACTTATACAAATCCTGATCAATATTACTGGCGAAGCATGTCCTTCCTGCACCATGTTCCCAATTGCTAATTTGTGGCATATAGGGGCTTGGAGGAGGATATGAATATGCCTGTCCCTGGTGCGTAACTCCACTAAATACAGCGCACAGTTCAAAAGAAAGTTTATCCGTCACACGATATTCATACGGTTTTGCGCTAACAGGATCATGATACAAAACAAAACCTGAAATACGATCCTTTAGGTTATCCAATGAATCGGGCAGTTTGTGTTCCTGTCTCCAATAATTAATAATTTCGTTTTGAAGCGTCTGCAGGTGATTCACACGTTCACCGTCCAGGCGAAGATTGCGCTGCGTCATGGGAGAACCGATGATAAAAAATCCGCCTATAATGCTGCCAACTACAACCAGCGCGGCAACGACAACGAGCAGTCTGGATGGCCTTGAACCGGGCAGTGTTTCCCTGCGCAAATCCCAAAAATAGTATCCAAAAACTGCCCCGGCAACAATAAGCACCACGAGAACTTTCAGAAAAAAGCGCATCGTAAACTCGCCGTTCAAAAAATTATTGATAAGCGTAATCAAATCAATAATGATTGTGAGAGCGGTAAGAAAAAGAGTGAAATTGAGCAGCCATTTTCGGACCCACATCTTACGTTTTTCCGGATGCGCAATCGTATCTTTGCGTAAAAACCATGTCAGTCCAATATATACAGGAAACACTACAATGAGCGCGGCAATGGAAAAACGAATATCGCCCGACGCCTCCCATCCCTTTAAACTATCATGGAAAAACCTATGAATGTACTGAAACCAAAGATCAATAAACCTCCACACGCTCATGTATAGGGTAATGACTGTCAGCATATACAAAAAAACATCGCGCGGAGAACTTTTTACAGGAACAGGTTTCATGCGCACAATATATCATACATTTTCGGAAAGGATGTCCCGCCACGGCGGGACGGCTCTGTATTAGCCTCGCTGCGGCTCGGCCTGTTTGATCAAAAAAGCGTGGTGCGTATTTGGCTGGCAAAAGTCGGGCGGGATGGTTTTGTTTTGAATGTTTTGAATGCGGCACGGATTGAGTTTGTCTTTGTGTAGCCTGAAATCCTGTTTATTATTGGAAAATAGGATGAATCCCCCTGGATTCAACAACTCCAGAGCCGCATTGATAAGTTGCGGATGGTCGTTTTGAACGGAAAATGTTTTGCCTTTATTGCGGGAAAATGTCGGAGGGTCAATGATAATGATGTCAAACATCAGTCTTTTACGTAAGGATAGCCCTCCGGGCACTTGATGGCTAGGGCCTGCGCTTTGCTCCGGCCTATTGGCATATTTGAAAAATTCCAGCGTGTCCATCTTGTAAACCCAGTTTTTTTCTAGATTCAACCTGTTAAGTTCCAGATTTTTTTTGATCCAGTCGCAATAAGTTTTAGAAAGATCAACGCTGTATGTATGTGCCGCCCCTCCTGCCGCCGCATATACGCTGAAAGATCCAGTGTACGCAAAAGTATTCAGCACGACTTTATTTTTGCTCCTGTCCCCGATCCATTTTCTGGTTTCACGGTGGTCCAAAAAAAGGCCGGTATCCAGATAATCCGCAAGATTGATCAGGAATTTATGTCCGTATTCTTCTATGACTGTGGTTTTTGCCGCAACGACAGGAAGTGAAAAAATTTCCTGCGTGCGATTTTTATAAAAAAAACTTTTTATGTTTAACAATTTCAACAAAACCATTTCAATTTGATTACATTTTGCCGCCTGTATTTTTTTAAAAATATGAATTACCGCATTGTCATTATAAATATCAATTGCAAATTGCAGCTCTTCGCGCTCACGGTCATAAAGACGAAAAGCTTTAATTTTATTTGCTTTCAGATATTTTTCACGTTTTTGAAGACAGTTTTGTAAAAGTTGGAACACAAAAATTGAGAAAATCGCGATTGTGTGTAAAAATAACACAAAATTATAATTTATGAAAAATGATCAGCATTAACGAAGACAAATGGGACGATATTAAAAACACCCTTTTGACTGCCATTAAACACGAATTCACGGAAGAGCCGCTGATTTATTTTAATCATAAAACCAATGAGCAGGAGGAAATCGGCACACGTGAAACATACGAGTTCAGCAAAAACGGCACAGATTATATGCTTATTTTGGATAAAGCCCATCGGCTGACAAAAAGCTCATCCGAAAAAGACGGCAAACTAAAAGAGCATTATAGCCGCAGTCCTGATGAATTTACCTATAAATTAAGCATTAAATTCCGCGATCAGGACGGCAGCTGGAAAGACTGTTCCGCTTTGGAAAGCGGTTTTGAATAATTACATCAAAAAATAATATTCCAAAGGAACAGACACGATTTTAAATTCCTTATCAATCACCAGCTCTGAACTGGAAAAAATCAAATTATAGTCGGAATTGATTTTTTTCATACTACTCATAATTTGTTTTTTATCTTTATCGCCCATACCCACCTCAATGATAATCTGTTTGTTATTCAATATCTGCAAAACAAAATCCGCGCCGCCCTGCTCGCTGTCATAACGTATAGCACCCTGTCCCCTTATAATAAACTCCCGATATAAATGAGATCCTATTGAATCTTCTAAAAGTTTTCCCTGTCTTGTGAGATAAGTGCTTTCCTGTCCGGTAAAATAAAAAAATGACATCCTGATTGCCGGAGACATGAAAAGGTATTTGTTCGATTTTTTGGCAATCGTCATGTTTGATCCGTATGCCGGAATTTTGATTAGCAATTCGGCTTTTTCCAGCGCATTAAAGATACTCGCTATCGTGAGGCGATTAATTTTGAATTTCTCTTCCAAAACATTAAGGCTCGTCGTGTCGTTTTCCGCTATAGCAAAGATAATTCTTTTTACTACGCCAAGAGTGTTGGAATCAAAATTTCCCAGCATTGGCAGATCCTGCCTGATGATTTTATCCAGAAGCAAAGAAATTGAATCATACACCGCGCTTTCGTTTGGCATTACAAAAGAAAAAGGCAACGTGCCGCTTGCCAAATAGGCTCTGATATCGGTCCTATTCACTTTTGACCAGTATTGACGAACGGATGCCCGCAATGGCAATAAATTATGGTAAACATCTTCGGCGCTCGGAGAAAAATATACCGCCTGTCTGATTTTCTCTTTCAGTTTGGGCGGATATACTCCGTTTTTTATCATTTCGTATTCCGTGAAACACATTGGAGGCATTTTTTCAAAAACCGCTCTGCGCGCGAGGTTCGTTGTTGTTTGCAAAATCAAGGCTGAGGAGCCGGTACAGCAAAAGAAGATATTGGATGTTTTCTCAAATAAGGATTTTAACGAAACCGCCCATTTGTGATCGCTTTGAATTTCATCCAGAAAGATCAAGATTGGTTCTTTTACACTTTCTAGATTCGTTCCCAAAATCTCTTCGTAAGCGGCCATAAGCTCTGCAATCCCCGCATCAAACAAATTTTTTGCATCTTCAATAGATAAAAACAGGATTTTGCCCACTTTGTTTTGATACTCCGTGCAGGTCTGCGCCATCACCGTTGTCTTCCCTACACCTCTAAATCCCGGAATTATCACCATCCTATTTTCAGATTTTTTGCTTAAGAAATCGTCTATGTACTTCTGTAATTTCACGAATATAAAGCGTTTTGGGTGTTTTTTCCCATCCGGGCTATGCGTAAAACGCTTCAACCGTTCATCTGTTGTGCGGATTTGCTGCTGTAGGTACTGAATGAGCTCCTGGTTCATATATAGTTGATTATACTAGAAATATATACTTCTAGTATAGTTGATTATACCAGAAAGGTCAAGAGGTTGTTTTATACCTGTTCTAACGGAATCGGTCTCCTCGTCTCCAAGGGTTTTCTGTATGCATGACTTTCGCTTAATCTATGCCAAAGCTGCTGTAAGCTCTTGTTTACTGACGGTTTTCATCAATGTATTCGGCATTTTCATTCCCGGCATCATACCTATCAATGAGCGCTTCAACATCCTTGATGTACTGTTCATACTGTTTGCGCGCTTTAACTTGTTCATTTTTCTGTTTATCGGTAAGCTCTTTGCCTTTTGGATACACGAAAGGATCCATACGCGACGTTAAAGAGACATACAGCCATTCGGCCGTATTTCGTATTGCTTCGCGAACATGGCCGTTTTGATGCTGAATAACCTTCAGCGTAAAATCCTT
>CAYHVY010000036.1:0-9935 GCA_964360095.1 uncultured Candidatus Peribacteria bacterium
GGAAGTGATTCAACGGGAATCAGAAAAAGGCAAACCGGTTCTTGGCATATGCAACGGAGCGCAAATTCTAATTGAGTGAGGCCTCATTCAGGGTTTTAATAAAAATCATCTTGAAATGGCTCTGGCAAACAATGAACGAATAAAAAATAATATCATTCTTGGAACCGGCTTTTATAATGACTGGGTGTACATTCAAAATCAATGTAGTCCGGGACGCAGCGTTTTTAACAATTTCGCGCAGCATGTTACAATGCGCGTTCCTGTAGCGCACGGTGAAGGAAGGTTTACCACCCGCCAAAAAGAAGTGCTGCAAAGTCTGATTGAAAATGAACAGGCTCTTTTTCGTTACTGCGATAAAAATGGCAAATTTACAAATGAATTTCCTGTCAATCCAAATGGTGCAATTTACAATCTGGCCGGCGTTTGCAATCCGCAGGGACATATTTTGGCTTTGATGCCGCATCCCGAACGCACCATTAATGGACAACCCATTTTTGATTCACTCAAAAAATATCTGGAACAGGGGCGAAAAACGCATGTGGAAAAAATGAAAATTATAAAAAAACCAGATTTGTTAGAGGAAAAAAGAGATGGTCAATTTCAAAAACCTGACCTTGTAATGCTCATCAATCTCGTCATAACCGATAATGAGGAACGCACCATTGAAAACACGCTTTTGCGGCTTGGCTACAAGGATATTGCTCTTAAACGACAAATATATCTTGGATTTTATTTTGAAGGAAGTCGCAGTGAAGAAACAGTAAAAATTTTGGCGGAAAAACTGATCAGAAGCGGTGAAATTCTTAATATCAACAAAGAAATCCCAACCATATTCATCAACAATAAAACATATCTTTTTGACACTCAAAAAGGGCTTATTGATAATAATAATACGATATTTTCGGATTCATGTTATCTGGCGCAGGAATACGATAACTATACGGGAAAAAGCATTCAAAATAGACTTGTGAACCATGACGGTTTTGACAGCATCATCAAAATTGAACGCGGAGTTTTCTGGTCCATCAAGACAAAAAACGGGGCAAAAGTGGAGAAAATAATCAAAAGTCATATATTCCACAACCCGCATTCCATGAAACTGGTATCATTATCCTAAATTTATGTGTGGAATTTTCGCATATACAGGCCACAGAACTCATGCGGCAGATATTGTCGTCAAAGGTTTGAAGAAACTTGAATATCGCGGTTACGATTCCTGGGGTGTTGCCTACGATCTTGGCAAACAGCCTGATTTAAAACTGGGCCTAAAGCGGAAAGTGGGCAAAATTGGTGATTTCAATAATAAAAAAAAATATTTTCCTGAAAGCAGTTTGGCTATTGGACATTCGCGCTGGGCCACGCATGGGGGCGTTACAGTCAAAAATGCCCATCCACACTGCGATGAAGCGCAAAAAATAGCGGTGGTCCATAATGGAATTATTGAAAATTTTGAAATAATGAAAAAAAATCTCATTCAAAAAGGCCACCGGTTTAAATCGGAAACTGATACGGAAGTAATCGCCCATTTAATTGAAGAATATAACAAAAAAATGAGTTTTGAAGCCGCGGCAAAAAAAGCAATGCGGGAAATCAACGGACGTTACGCCATACTTGCAATAAAGGCTGGAGAACATACGATTATCGCGGCTCGCCGCGGCTCGCCGCTCATCATCGGAATTGGTAAAGATGAATTTTTTGTGGCATCCGACATTCCGGCTTTTTTGGAATATACCCGCGACGTGATGTATTTGGACGACAATCAAATGGCTGTTATCAAAGAAAAACCCCATTTTTATGAGATTGCCGGCGCCGGTGAGCTCAAAAAAAGAATCGTAAAAATTGAAGCCCGGTCCGAGAATGTGGAAAAGGGCCATTTTCCGCATTTCATGATCAAGGAAATCATGGAACAAAAAGAGACAATTTACCGCGCCATCAACCAGACTGATGTTCGTGTCCAGAAAATCGCAGACGCGATAGAAAAAGCATATGGAACGTTCCTTATTGGCTGTGGCACAGCGGGTAAAGTATGCTTGGCCGGTTCATATATTTTCGCAAAAGTCGCCAAAAAACATGTGAATGTGATTGTTGGTTCGGAATTTCCAAGCCATCAGGATTTTTTGAAAGAAAAAAGCCTCGTAATAGCGGTATCCCAAAGCGGCGAAACGGCCGACACGCTTGAAGCCATTGAAGTTGCGAAAAAAAAGGGCTGTAAAGTGCTTTCCATTGTGAATGTAGAAGGTTCTACAATGGACCGCGCGTCACACCTGACTCTGCACATCAAAGCCGGCCCGGAAAAGGCGGTAGCATCAACAAAAGCGACCACGGCACAGTTGGCTATTTTAACATTATTGGCATACACCTGCGCCGGAAAATTGCGGGAAGGCAAAATGCTTCTGATTGAAACGGCGGGAAAAATCAATGACATGCTGAATCCGCGCTACGAAGAGCATATTTATAAATTGGCTCAAAAACTGAAAGATTGTGAAAGTATGTATGTTATTGGGAAGGCCGTAAATTACGCCATGGCGCTGGAAGCGGCCATCAAGTTGCAGGAAGTATCTTACATTCATGCCGAAGGCTTCGCCGGCGGTGAGCTGAAACACGGACCTATTGCCCTGATAAGCAAAAATACGCCGTGCATTGCCCTTGTTGCCAATGATGACACCAAAACGGATATTCTAAACAACGCACGTGAGGTCAAAGCTCGCGGCGGCTACATTATCGGCATTGCGCCGGATAATAACCAGATTTTTGACTACTGGATAAGGGTGCCGGATGTCGGCATCGCCTCCCCTATCGTAAACATCATCCCCATCCAGCTTTTAGCCTATCACCTGGCCGTTTTGCGCCAAAACAACCCCGACATGCCGCGCAACCTGGCAAAGAGCGTGACGGTGAAGTGATAGCCCTCCGGGCACTTGATGGCTAGGGCATCCGCTACGCTCCTGCCTAGTGAAAAAAATTATACAAAAACCTGCAAAGGTGATACACTTTTGTTACAGTTATAGTGTTACATAATATTGAAAATTTTTATGGCAACTTCAAAAAAACGCATCAACATCAGTGTTTCTGATGATATAGATGAAGCCCTCATAAAGCTGGCAAAACGTGATAATATGCCTCAGGCAACCAAGGCGGTTCAACTTATACAGGTAGCGTTGGAGATTGATGAAGATGGGATTTGGAATACTTTGGCAGAAAACAGAGATACAAAGGATGCAAAATTTGTATCTCATAAGAATGCCTGGATATGAGTTTTGAAATTCGTTACCATGAATCGGTCATTGAAGAAGATCTTCCCCGTCTTTCAAAAACCACAAAGATACGTGTAAAAAATGCCATAGAACAGAAATTGACGACATACCCTGAAATTTTTGGCAAGCCGCTGCGGAAATCTCTCAATGGCTATCGCAAATTACGGGTTGGTGATTACCGTATTATTTTTAAAATTGAAAATCAATTTTTGAAGATCTTTTTAATTCAGCATAGATCAGTGGTTTACAAACACGCGATAAAACGCATCGACATCAGATAGACTTATAGAATCATAATATGCTGCATACAACCCTTGCTCACGGACGATGGTTTGAACTTTCTTTGCCGGAACAAATGGCAAATATAGGAAGCGAAGTGCATCGTTTGATTCTTTTTCAAAAAAATCAGGATCAAGCCCGCTTTGATGCCGCTTTTGACCGTACTCTGGAACTCATTGACCTCACTCTTGCTGATCTGCGTTGGAAAGAAGGTTACAAAGAAATTGCCAGAATTCGTGAAGTTTTGTGCGATATTTACTTTGGTAAAAATCAATATGATACTTATCTTGAAGCTCTGGATAACTATTTTTTTCAATTTGCCATTGTAGCTCAAAGGGATAAGCAAATTCGCCAAAACAATTAAACATCGCTGACTGGAATTAGCGGCTTTTTTGCTGTATAATTAAAAGAAAAAACCCTTAATAATTATCATCAACAATAAATGCCAACCATTGACGAAGTTTACACACAGACCATCAACCAGCAGCGCGCTTATTTAGCGGAACTGCAACAGAAATTCAACGCGCGGTGTGATGAAATAACGGCTCAGGCAAAGCAAAAATTGACAGAAACGCCGGAAGAAAATCTGGAGGAACGAAAAAAAGTGTTTGAAGAACAAAAAAAACTGCTGGACGAAGCACTCAATGAACTCAAAAACAACATCAATATCAGCGGCAGCAAGACACGGAAAACGCTTGAGGAAATTCACGCGCAAAGGGAAGCACAAGCGCTTTCAGATTTAGAAACACAGATAACGCAAATATAAAATCCACTATTTATCATCTTCACAATGAGCGTCTCGGAACCCGGACAAAAGGTTGAAGAACCAAAATTAGCGATGCCTCCACCTGCGGACTCCGCTCCAAAATTACAGGAAAAGGATGCGCCCCCTGGGCGCGGCGCTGTATTAGCCTCGCTGCGGCTCGGCCTCGCGGAAAAACCGGCATCGGAAGGCTCTGAATCACAATCGGAAAAACTTCCGCCCATTATGCTGGACAAAAATCATGATGCTTCCGTTCAAAAAGGTAGTAGTATGATTCAGGCAGCTTTTCATAATTTGGATACGCTTAAATAAATAATCAAATAATCGTGCATAAAAATACAAAAATCGTTTGTACCTTGGGACCCGCTTCAGAAAGTGAAAAAATCATTGAAAAAATGGCGCGAGCCGGAATGAACGTGGCGCGGCTGAATTTTTCACATGGAAATTATGAAGAATTTGAAAGGCTGATTCATAACATCAGGGCTGTATCGCAAAAACTGCATATTCCAATCGCCATACTTCAGGATTTACAGGGGCCGAAAATCCGCGTCGGGAAAATGCCGGAAGGGGGCATTTTTTTGAAAAAAAATGCGCGCATTATTTTGACGACGCGGCGCATTAAGGGAAACGCAAAATATATTCCGGTGCAATACAAAAAACTTCCGGATGATGTAAAGAAAAATAACCACATTCTCATTGAAGATGGTTTGATTGAACTCCGCGTCAAACGTGTTTTGAAAAAAGACATTTTTTGTCAAGTCATAGCTGGAGGCCTTGTACAAGCCAATAAGGGAATTAATGTTCCGGGGGCTTCAATACAGATAAACCCCATCACGCAAAAAGATAAAAAAGATCTGATTTTTGGCATAAAAAATGACGTGGATTATGTGGCGCTTTCTTTTGTGAAATCGGCCGGCAATATTATTGAACTGCGCAAACTCATTAGACATCATCATGGACAGGCCAGGATTATAGCAAAAATTGAGCAGCGTGAAGCCATAGACAATATGGAAAGTATTATTACGGAGGCCGATGCTGTCATGGTGGCGCGCGGCGATCTTGGCGTGGAAATCGCAGCGGAACAGGTTCCTATAGAACAAAAGAAAATCATCTATCTTGCCAATATTCACGGAAAACCCGTTATTACCGCCACACAAATTCTGGAATCCATGATTGAAAATCTACGACCAACACGGGCAGAAATCAGCGATGCCGCGAACGCCGTTTTTGACCATACTGACGCGCTAATGCTTTCCAACGAAACTGCTATCGGGAAATTCCCCGTGACGGCAACATTAACACTGTCAAAAGTGGCAGTTGCCGTGGAACATGAATTAAAAAAACACACCAACTATATGGCGAACCGCCTGTTTCCGGAAAAGATGCCGGTGGCTTTTGGAACCTGTTTTGATGGTATCAGGTTAGCTCTGGACATTGGCGCGAAATTCATTGTCGCCATCACATACTCCGGTTTTACCGCGCAGCATACGGCCAAACACCGCAGCTACATACCAATTATTGCAATCACACCAGATTGCAAAGTACGTTCGCAACTGGCCCTCGTATGGGGAATCCATCACGTTTTTGTTGAAACAATAGACCGGAAAGACCATGTGGCGCAGACCCGCCGTCTGTTGGCAAAAAATAAATTGGTAAAAAAAGGAGACCAGATCGTTATAATCAGTAACGCAGGCTCGGAGGAAAAGACGATTTCGGTAATGAGAATTTGAAATACGCCTATTAAGTTATGAAATCGCATGATCTATAAAAATTTGCTATAATGCGCCAGACGTAGGGGCGATTCGGTGGATCGCCCCTAAAAATTGTTTCTTCCTTATGCGCATTTTAGGAATTGATCCGGGCATTGCAACAACTGGTTTTGGTGTCATTGAAACTACGGATCACTATGATTATCAGATGCTGGATTATGGCTGTATTAAGACTGAATCAAGATTTATTTTTTCCGAGCGGTTACAGCAGATCTACAAAGATATGCAGATTTTGCTGAAAAAGTGGCGGCCAACGGCCATCGCGATTGAGGAATTATTTTTCAATAAAAATGTGAAAACCGCTATTACAGTAGCACAGGCGCGCGGAGCAATGATGCAGCAATTTGCCGTAGCAAAATATGAAATAGCTGAATACAAACCCCAGCAAATCAAGGAAGCTGTTTGCGGCTACGGCAAAGCGGAAAAAAAACAATTACAAAAAATGGTGCAGCTCATTTTGAAACTGCCATATATGCCCACGCCGGATGATGCCGCCGATGCTTTGGCGGTAGCAATCTGCCATGCAAACAGTATGAAATTTCACCATCTTACTTCTGGGGGCAACCTACGGTTTCCCCCAGGCACTCCTCGGCAAGCCTCGGAGCCCCCTCCCCCTTCGCACGTTTTCAAGCGGGAGCCCACGAGACCCGCTTGAAAACTTTACCCATATTCCTCTAACATTTTCAGTATATTGATTGTATGAAAAAAATTCTGTCCATTCTCATTATTCTCCTTTTTTGCGGCTTTATTTTAAGCATTCTTTATGTCGCTGGTGTTCCACCATTCAATACGCCGGCTGATCAAAGTAAGCCTATCCAGGAAAATTCACAAAAAAAAGCTCTCATTGTGGAAAAAAGTGTGGGGAAAACTGGTCGCGATAAAACGTATCTGGAGCTCATCAATCACGGAATGTTGCTGGAAAAAAACGGCTTTACCGGTCTGGCCGTCGCCGACTATCAACTGGCTCACCAGCTTGAACAAAAAAATTCGGAACCTTTCATAAAAATAGGTAGAATTCATCTGCAAAACAAGCAATTCGCCCAAGCCCAGGCCAATTTTGAAGAAGCAGTTAAGTTAGACCAAAATAACACCGATAGCCAGATATATCTTGGTCGTACGCTTCTTCAGCAACGGAAAATTGAAGAAGCGCGTGAAATTTTTAACAAAATCAAAAGTGATACGCAGGCCGTAAAATATTATCAGGGAATTGTCGCTGGCTATTTTGAAGATTACGAAAACAGCAAAAAGCTGCTTCAGATGGCGCTTGAGCTTCACACAACAGAAGATCTTTCAAAAAAATCCCAAAATTTTCTGAACGCTTATGGGGAATTTGATTTTAATCAGGGTAGCTCAAAAGTTCATCTAAAAACACTGTTAGCCAGAAGTTACAATCAGACCGGTGAATACGAAATGGCCATTCCGCTACTATTTGATGCGCTCAAGGAACAAAAAAATTATCGCGATGCCTGGGTCCTTCTGGGTTACGCGTATTTAAATGTTGAAAAATATCAGGATGCGATAGAGGCTCTTGAACAAGGCAGAAAACTTGATTCTCAAAAATCTGAAACTCTGTTTTTTCTTGGATTAAGTTATTATGGCAAAAATGAGTTGCCAAAGGCCGCTGAAACGCTTGAACAGGCTAAAAAAAATGGGTTTCAGCCCGTCATACAGGTGGAGCAGAAACTCGCCGATATTTATATGGAACTCAAACAATATGACAAGGCCGCGAAAAATTATCAAAGCGTTGTTTTATTGAATGACGAAAACATTAATTATTATATTCGGCCCATATGGCTGTATCTTGAAAAATTGAATCAACCTGAACGTGCGCTTAGTTTGGCGGAGCGGGCAGCCAACAATCATCCGGCTCTGGCGATGGGATATAATCTGCTCGGATGGGCGCAAATTGGGGCGAATCAGCTGGACGGAGCTGAAAAAAATCTTGAAAAAGCCCTGCAGATGGACAATAAACTGGATGCCGCCTATCTGAATTTTGGAAAACTGTTTGAAAAAAAAGGCCAACCGGAGCGCGCGCTTACCTACTACATAAAGGCGCATGAGATTGGTCTTGGCAATAACATTAGCAATATTGCCGCCGAAAGATATAATGTTATCATCGCCAACAACAAAGGCATAAAACCTGACAGTATGAAAGCCCATGTATTGCGGCCCTAATATATTTGAATGACCAATAACCAATGATCAATTTTCAAACAAATTCTAAATTCAAAGCACAAAATTTGAAACGTTTTGAATTTAGAATTTCGGTCGTTTGATATTGTTTGGAATTTGGTGCTTGATCATTGATCATTAATTATTTCACTCTATATGACCATCATTATCCTCGTTTTACTGATCATTCTTGGCACCAGCCTTGGAAGTTTCCTAAGCGTTATAATTCACCGCGTGGAAAAACAACAGAAGGGCATTATTATTGGCCGCTCCCGCTGTCCCCATTGCCGCAAAACGTTGGCGCCGGCTGATCTTGTTCCAATCTTAAATTACCTCTATTTACGGGGCAAATGCCGCTATTGCAAAAAGCCGATATCGCCGATGTATTTCTTTCTTGAAATCACATCCGCGTTGGTTTTTGTTTTGCTTTATGTGAAATTTCCATTTGTAATGGAGTTTGGCGCGGAGACATACAGCATTAATACTGCAACACTATTGCAATATGTTTTCTACGCTCTAAACAGCGTCTTCCTCATTGGTATCTTCTTTCACGATTTGCAATACACCAGGATCCCGGATATTTTTGTTTTTCCTTTCATCGCTCTAAGCCTGATAGGGAGCCTTGTAATGCACAATATTGACTTTCCGAATTTGATGATCGCGGTCGCATTGGCATTGTTATTTTTTGGAGGACAACGCTTGCTGTCAAAAGGAGCATGGCTTGGTGAAGGTGACGTGTATGTTGCTGTCGGGATGGCATTTCTTTTTGGTTGGAAGCTCTTGATTGTGGCCACGGTGCTGACATATTTGCTGGGTGCGATCATCAGTATTTTGTTATTGATTTTGAAAAAAGTGGATCGCAAATCAAAAATTCCTTTTGCTCCTTTTATGGTTTTTGGGAGTTTTGCCACTCTACTGTATGGAGAGGAAATTTTGACCTGGTATTCAAATATTTATTTTTAATGCGATTGAATAAAGTATATTTAATGATTTTGGACGGCTTTGGCGAAGGTAAAGACTATGAAGGAAACGCCATCAAAAAGGCAAAAATGCCAAATTTGGAACGACTGCGAAAACAATATCCGTTGACTCTATTGCAGGCAAGCGGAAACGCCGTTGGAACGCCTGAAGGAACAATGGGAGGTTCCGAGGTAAGTCATTTTACGATTGGCGCGGGAAGAATAATGTTTCAGACCCTGGAAGAAATAAACCGGCAAATAAAAAGCGGTGCATTTTTTAAAAATAAGGAGATTTTATCAGCATACAGTTTTGTTAAATCAGGGCGAAAATCCGCCCTGCATCTTTTGGGAATGATTTCAGATCAGGGTGTGCACGCGCATATAGATCACCTTTTTGCATTGCTGAAGATTGCAAAAGCACGGGGAATCAAAAAAACTTTTATACACGCAATTACGGATGGCCGCGACGTCCCGGAAAGAAGCGCAAAAAAATACATCACAATGATACAAAAAAAAATTATAGAACTTGGCATGGGTACTGGATCAAAAAATGAGGCAATTCTGGCTACCATGATTGGAAGGTATTACGCGATGGACCGCTACAACAATTGGAATAGAACCGAAAAAGCATATAATCTTTATTCCAAAGGTATTGGTTGTATCGAAAAAGATCCCCTAAAAGCCATTAAAAATGCATATGCAAAAGGTGCAAAAACCGATTATTTCATTAAACCGATTA
>CAYHVY010000037.1:0-9598 GCA_964360095.1 uncultured Candidatus Peribacteria bacterium
ATTTGGGTGGAACGCTGGTGGTTGCTGCCATTGCAGTTACAATGTTTTTTGCGGGAGGCGCCCGTCTGCGCCATCTGGCGCTTGGAGGTTTTGTCGCTCTGCTGGCCAGTTTTCTCATTGTCGCAAATGTTACACATGTCAAAAATCGCTTTCAAGCTTTTACCGCAACCGATAAAAATTGCAGGGAAGATTACTGCTGGCAGTCCGTACAAGCCAATATAGCGGTAGGTAGCGGCGGTTTTTGGGGCAAAGGATTGACACAGGGTGTTCAAAAATCATATTGGCTGCCACAGGCTTCCGATGACTTTATTTTTGCAGCTTCAGCGGAAGAACTGGGATTTCTTAGAATTGTTTTTATTATAATCGCCTACACCGTTATTGCGTATCGTGGCTTTAGAATTGCCATAAATGCGCCAAATCGCTTTATGATGCTGACGGCGGTTGGCATCACTACATGGCTTACCATGCAGGCATTTATGAACATCGCGGTAAACATCGCATTGATGCCGGTTACAGGTCTAACTCTTCCTTTTGTCAGCTATGGCGGTTCATCTCTCATTTCAGCTATGATAGCTACGGGTGTTTTGCTTCATATTTCCAAATATATTCCAGAATATGCGAATAGTTTTGAGCGGCGGGGGAACCGGGGGACATATTACTCCCAATATCGCCATTCTTCATGAGCTGAAACGGCGACATACCTCTGAAGGTGAATTAAAAATATTATATATCGGGGGTCGTAAGAGCATGGAGGAAAGACTTATTGGTGAGCTTGATGTTAACTATGTTGGAATCTTTTGTGGAAAGTTGAGAAGGTACTCTTCCTGGAAAAATATAACGGATGTTTTTAAAATTCCGGTTGGCGTTATCCAGGCTTTTTATCATTTGTTGATTTTCAGGCCAACGGTGATTTTCTGTAAAGGGGGTTATGTATGTTTTCCTGTCGCCGTAGCCGGCTGGTTACTAAAAATTCCGGTCATTTTACATGAATCGGATGTTATACCTGGCCTTGCCAATCGTCTGTGCGCTTTTTTTACAAGTAAAATTTGCCTTTCCTTTGAAGAAAGCAGAAAATATTTCAGGGGTAAAAAAACTATATTGACAGGTAATCCTGTACGGTATGAAATGGTTTTTGGAAACCGTTTTGACGGTTTGGCTTTTTTGGATTTTGTACCGATGCTGCCTGTTCTTTTAGTCATGGGGGGGAGTTTAGGAGCTGATTTCATCAACAAAATAATCTGGTCCGACATGGGTAATTTACTGGAGCAATATCAAATTGTTCATATCTGTGGTGAAAAAAATATGAAAAGTCCTGAAGCTCTTTTGAATTTATTGCCTTATGGCAAAAAGCAGCTTCTGGCCCGTTATCGCTTATTTTCTTTTGTAAAAAATGAACTGAAAGATATTTATGCGGCAGCCGACGTTGTTATTTCAAGAGCCGGGGCCATGACTCTGGCGGAACTGGACTTTTTTGAAAAGCCCGCTCTTTTGATTCCATTGCCTAAAAAAGCCAGTCGCGGTGATCAAATTGTGAACGCCGGTGTTTTTTCAAAAACACATTTCTGCGGCATTATTGATGAAGAAAAATTTTCCAGTGAGCAATTTAACAGTGATCTGGGAAGACTTTTAAAACACGCCATGCATAAACAAAAGAAGTCTGCCCCGAGTGGACAAAAACAAAAATCTTCCCCGCTGGATGCTATTATTCATTTACTTGAAAACACATGAAAATTGGCATAAACGGAAGATTTTTGACACATCCATATACTGGTATTGGACAATATACAAAACATTTATTTTTAACTTTGGCGCGGCAAAATCCGGACGCGCGCTTTATTCTTGTAACTCCTGAAAATGTTGGCATTGAAACACCTCAAAATATGGAAATTTCTACAGTGCGTGAAAATTTTCCGGGCACGGCAGGCATGCGTAAAACATACTGGGAACAATGTCAGGTTCCATCTTTTTTAAAACGTAAAAAAGTTGATCTTTTTCATTTTCCATACCCCGCTAATCCATGGCGAAAACTGGATAAATCGGTAGTTGTGACGGTTCACGATGTAATCCCATGGTCGGAAAAAGCATACCGTCGTCAATTGAGTACAAGAATATATCAAAATCAGTGCCGTGAAGCCTTAAAGCACGCCGATCATATTTTTACCGTTTCTGAAGCCACAAAAATAGAACTGATGGGCCTTGATCCGTTTTTGCCGGAAGAGAAAATATCTGTTGCCTGCAATGCGCCCGATCCGATTTTTTTTCTTCCTTTGGAAGAAAATCAAAAAAAATCTGTTTTAAAAAAATATGGAATAAATCCTGAAAGAAAGTATATTTTTTATATCGGCGGGTTTGATGAACGAAAAAATGTAGAATTGCTTGCCGATGTTTTTTTAAATTATATCGCGCCTCATTATGAAATTGACCTTGTGCTAACGGGCGGCAAAAGTATCAGATCTTCTCTTTATGGAAGTTTTGATAGATTGACAAAATTAAAGCATACGGGTAGGGTAAAAGCGCTGAAGGGGCAACTGATATTGACAGGCTTTGTTGCCGAAGAAGATCTTTCCGCTCTTTATCAATCTTCTTTCGTTTTTATCAATCTTTCTAAAAAAGAAGGTTGTAATTTGCCGCTTCTGGAAGCGGCTGTGAGCCAGGTTCCAGTGATCGCCTCGGATATTCCGGTTCATAAAGAAATTGCTGAAGATGTCGCGCTTTTCTGTCCGTCTGATGATGGAAAAGTTTTGGCATCCCTGATTATTCAACTGTTGACCGATAAGGCTTTTTATCAAAGACAAAAACAAAAACTGATAACTTACCGTTGTCCTTTTTCCTGGTCAACTACTGCAACTAAGGTTATGAATATTTACAGGAAATTGCTTAAAGTTAACTGTGGATAGCCCTCCGGGCACTTGATGGCTAGGGCCTCCGCTGCGCTGCGGCCTGGAGGAATCTCTGAAAAACATAACTTTAATCATCATGGGTATTTTTTGGACAGTTTTTGTCATCATTCATGGTATCTCTTTGCTATTTTTGATTATCAGCATTCATTTTCTGGTTCATTACATCAAACGCTATAAAATGGAGGAATCGGGCTTTACCATGCTGTTTGGGTTTATTAGACTTGAACATATTATACCCGCTTATATTATAACCATCTTGCTGTTCATATCCGGATCAACGTTATTTGCTTTTTACCTCATGCAAAAATGACAGAATATGTCCAGAGCAATAAGGATCGGTATTTTAAAGGCCAATACTACGATGAAGAGTGTATTACTTTTTTCCGCCAACATTGGATTACCCTCCTTCCGGAATTACTGATGTATGGCGTTTTTGGAATGATGTTGCTGATATCAGGATTTTATTTTGTGAATGCGGTTAATTTTTCCATGAAAGAGTTTTTCCCACAGTTTTTTTTCCTGACGTTGTTGGCGCTGTTGACATATTTTATTCACCGTTTTTTCTTTAGACTTTTCAATCACTTTTTACACACGGTTATTTTGACTAATTTTCGTATTGTAGATGTCACCAAGGTGCTTTTTGTTATTTTTATACGGGATACCCAGCAGACGTTTGACATGAAAGAAATACAGGATATTCAAAAACAGCAGGATGGTTTTTGGAAAAACGTTCTGCGCTTTGGTGTTCTAATTATCATGATGTCGTCTTCGGATATTAAAAGGATATATTATGTTCCAAATCCGGACTATCATTTTCGGCTTGTAAATCGGATAAAAAGAATTTATATTCAACAGCGTGTTCAGGATAAACAACAGGAACGGCCGCATGAGAGCCTTGAAATGCCTGTAAAACAAGAACAGTCAACTCCTATGTCTTCAAAAAATTTCTTATTGAATGATGTCGTCAGCCTGTATGGATCCGACGATGACCGGTTTGAATGAAGTTCCTTCAATTTTATGAACTCTGTTTCCATTTTTTCCTTTCTTTTGATTGTTTTCCTTGTCTTGGTTTTTTTTGTTTTGTACATAAAAATCCTTCAGAAAGAAATCAATGATTATGGAGCTGCAATTTCTGAAAAAATACGCCTCCGTCTTGACATGATTCCGCATATGATTGAAACGATTAAACGTTATTCATTTTCTGATGCAAAATTGATTGCTGATATTATCCGGATGCGACAGAAAAGTTGGCCGCTTGAAGATCTTTCCATACATAAAGTCCATATTGAACTTGACATCAGTGCCGCTTTACATGCTCTTTGGAAAGAGGCCGAACAACATCCTGACCTTCAAAAGGATATTAATTTTCTTTCATTAAGCAGTGAAATTCATACCATCGGTAAGCATGTTGAGCAATTTCAGAATGTTTATAATCAAAGAATCCGGTCATATAATGGAAAGGTGAATTTCTTTATGCTAAAGCCATTTTTAAGCCCATTGGGGTTGCGTTCCATGCACATTTTTGAATTTGAAGCCTGATAAAATATAAATAGAGCCGAAGGTTGGGTCTCGTGGGTTCCCAACCTAAGGCGAACGAAGGGGAAGGGGGCTCCGAGCGCAGCGAGAAGTGCCTGGGGGAAACCGTAGGTTGCCCCCAGAACAAATAGCTTGACGGTGAGTATATACTCACCTATAATTCGGCCGTATATTTCATTATCTCAAAAGTATGGCTGCAATTCTCACGGAAAAACAGGAAGCTGTTTTTCGTTTTATTGAGGAATATCAACTGAAAAATGGCTCTTCCCCAACACTGCGTGAAATGCGTGAATATTTTGGCGTACATTCCGATAACAGCATTGTAAAACATCTTAAAGCTCTTGAAGAAAAGAAATATATCCAAAAAGACGACACTCCCCGTGGCATCAAGCTTTTGGAAAGTGTAAAAGCGCGCCTTGAAACGACAGAATTGAAGCTGCCGCTCCTCGGCATGGTGCCGGCCGGCAATCCGGTATTCAGTGAAGAATATGTTGAAAACTGGATAACCATGAGCAAAGATTTGGTTTATAAGGCAAAAGGTTCTTTTTTGCTTCGCGTGAAGGGCGACAGCATGATTGATGCCGGTATTTACGAAGATGACATCGTGATTGTCTGTAGCGAACTGGAACCGCGTCCGTTTGATATTGTAGTCGCTCTTGTTGATAACCAAAGCACCGTAAAGCGTTATATGAAAAATGGAGATCGCGTTTATCTTAAGCCGGAAAATCAAAGATACGAAAATATCTACCCTGAAAACGAACTCTATATTCAGGGCGTTGTGACGGGTCTTTTTCGTTTTTATAAAAAGTAGAGACGCAAAGCTGTTGACCCGTTTAATTTATTTTGTTTATTTTTTTATTTTATTCATTATGCTTCCACGCTTTTTTTCACCCATCATCAACTCGCGATTGTTTGATCCAATGCCTTTACCAAAAAGAATAAAGAGGCGTAAAATCGGCCGATCACATGTTCAACTGCCAAAAACATCGCGGTATACGATGCCGATTTTTAAAATCAAAAAAATACCGTATAATCGCTGATTGTTGTTGGTTGTTGGAGCCGGAGGCGAGATTCGAACTCGCGACTTACTGTTTACGAAACAGTTACTCTACCCCTGAGTTACTCCGGCTAGCCATATATACTGTCCTCGTGGTCGTCCAACGATAATTACACTTTCATCTGAAGAATTAAAGAAACGTTTTGGCCGTAATTACAAATAGTTACCTGCCAACAAGTATTGAAAGATACATGTTTTTTTGTTCCTTCCGGGAAAGAGCAAAAGTTTTTTCATTTATCATAGTGAGATTTTGCGGATATTTATCATAGCTTTTTATATCATTATCAAGATATACAACTTTATTCAAATGACTTGGACGAAAAGCTGATTGCGGTTGATAGAAAAATTTATAACTGTCCGCCGCGAACAATTCCAGGTTGCGAGGTAAACTGTATTTTATGCGCACGGTATTTTTTTCGCCATGCGATGTTGTCATCTCAAAAAGAAAATATGTTTTTTTTAACTGCGCATCTTCCCGGGTAACGATATTGTCTTTATCCGCGCCGTCCGCCTCCAAAAGCACACTGCCAAGAGGAACATATATTTTTACCGAAGACCTGTTATCTCCTTTGCCAAGGATACTCTGAACACCCTCTGAAGGAATTTCAAAATGAAATTCCTTGAAAATATTTTTCCATTTTTGCCATTTTTGTTCTTGCCATAAATGTTCTCTTGTTAGAACAAGTTCATTTGTTACCTGGCCATTTTGACTGATTAATGTAGTATGTTCAATCGTCTGTTGAATGAAAGCATCGCTTTTGTTGCCCCCTATGGCAGTGTTGACAATATGCAGATAATCTTCACCGGGTTTTGTATTATAAACCCTTCCGCTAACTCCTTTTTCATCAAAAAAAGTCTGCACATCCGGGTCGCGTGAATAAAACATGATATTTTTTTCAAGAAATGCGTTGGCAAAAATCTTCAGAATGTCATTCCATTTTTGAGTCGCAAAAAGTTTTTTCTGGAAAATGGGAATGAAATCCCGCATGATTTTTTTGGGATCAGACGCGCCATGCAGTTTTGACTCAATGATGAAGGAAAGAATCAATTGATAATTATCTTTTGTTAAAGGAGCTTCAAGTCCTTCAAGCAAGACAGGCCCTGTAAGATTGAAAAAATCATATAAAATATTCTGGTTAACGGCGATAACGGTGTCTACGCTTGGGCCCTTTTCTTTCTGTAAAAACCAGGCGGCCTTTTCGGCGGAAATTGGAAAGTCAGATGAATAATTGGCATCACGGAGGCGCCAGTTTTTTGTGATTTTGGTGATTTCTTCAGGAGCGGCAATTTCTTCCGCAAGTTGACCGTCAAATTCATACACGTCATGAAAAGTGTTTTTGATAATTTTCCCATTATAAACATCAACAAGCATCACGCTGCCAATAAACCCTCCAGTAGGACGCGCTTCGGCGCTATTTTGCAATAAAATAAGATAGCGATGCATCTGTCTGTCTCCAAGTAATTTGAGAATTATGGGAATATCCTTTTCAACTTTCTTTAAAATCTCAAGCAATTGCTGAATAGCAAGTTTTATTTTCCGGCTTGCATAGTCCGGCATATAAGAATGGTTGGAGGGACTGACGTTGTTAAGGCTGTTCTCCGCGATTTTTATCTTTTCATGAGTTTCTTCCAAAAACACCAGATCTTTTTTGAGTTCCTTTGTCAGTGAGAATTGCAAACTATTATTACCGTCCTCCTGTAAAAAATTGTTTTTTTGCAAAAAAAGCGTTGGCCATTGCCGCAAATGCTCTATACCTTTTGCGAAAAGCGCGCCTGCCCTGGAAAGACTTTTACCCGCCATGAGAATATTCTGCGCTACATAAAAAGCGTCCGTCCGCGGCGGATTTAAAATTGCCTCATCTGTGTATAGAAAATTAACGGCATCCATGGCTTTTTTAAATTGATTTTCCGCTGTGGCAAAAGAATCCTGCGCTTTTTCAAATGATGCCTGATAAACCTGCTTTCGCCCCTCCATAAAAGAACTAAAACCGCTTGAAGCCCTCGCGACAACTAAGTCTTTTATCGTATGGCCGCTCTCCGCGATATTTACAAAATGAATCATCATTAAAATTATTATTCCGCCTGCCATAACGCGCATAGTCTCACTATAACGATGTGACTCCGATGGTTTAGCGTCCATAACAATGAAAACCGTTTTCTGTTTTGAGATTTTTTTATCCGCTTGATATAGACTGGGCATGTTAATGTCATTCATGCTTTTTTTTGGATTATTTGAAAAAACAACCCTGGATTTTCCAAAAGTTGAAAGATCCAAAACATGATCCGATAAATATTTTTTCATTTACAAAACGTCAATAAGATAAATGGTGGAAATGCCGTCGTCAAAATAGTTCTTCGTTACCGCAAGATTGGTGAACGGATCAAGAAAGTCTTTCAGATTTGGATTTTCTTTTAGTCCCAAAATGTCCGTGAGCGCTCCGGTTTTCAGATGAAAAAATTCGTCAGCGCTGTATAAAAGCGGTTTTATGCTACTCTGGAAATAATCTGTTTTGGTAAAATTTTGCGTAGGTGCATGTCCAGTATGGCGATTTATATTATTTTTGAGTGTTTCCAGATCTGTGCTGACAAAAAGGATTTTATCCAAAAAAGCGTAGTTGATTTTCCATGGTAAATTACCGGGTTTTAAAATGGTGATATTGGTATTTTCATATTGTTCACTGCTTCTGGTTATCTCTTCAGTATTTGCGACAATTTCTTCACCTTTTGTTCCATCCGAAAGGGTTACCTGCTGAATGTGTGGGGAAAAAATTGCTCCTGTTTTTATGAAAGCGTTGATGATTTTTTCAAAACGCTCAGAGTCGCTTATTTTGTCGGTGATTTCAAGGAAAATATTAATAACGGGCTTTTCAAAATTATTATCCACTGTAATCAGATATTCATTTTTCAGCAGTGGATAAAAATCCTGCGCGATTGAGAGGTTTTTTCCGAAGTATTTCTGTTTTTGCGCTTCAAGAAGTCCTTCAAAAATTACCGATGAAGCCTTTGTCCCCGCCTTTAATATTTCCTGGATACGTTGAAGTTCCTTGTGGAGATTGTGGCCTCCCGCCAAAAGAACAGGATTTTCACCGGCCAATGACAGCAGTTGCGATTTGTATTTATCGCTAAATGTCAGGTAGGACATGCCATTGAGTTCACTCTGATCCACGCTTGTAAACGACTGGATGTTGAGATTTTTGCCGTTAGCCAAAAGAACAAATCCTTCAGCCTGAAAAATTTTGAAAAATGGCTGCAGCGCTAAAAGATCCTTTGTTTTTTGACTTTGAAAAAGAGGATCAGTTAAAAACAAGTTAAAGAATTTATTGGTATTAATAAACAGAAAACCAAGCGCGTTATGTGGAAGATTGTTCGCAACTTTTTGATACGTCGCGTCATTTTTCAACTTGCCGCGCGCTTTTAATTGACCGTCGGCAATTTGCAGCAGCAAAGAAGCGTTTTCCGCAAAAACTGCATAATTGCCCAGTAACAACACATTAAAATTTTGGCCAAGTTTGAAGTGATATAATGAAAAACCTTTATAGGATTCAGATATTAATTCATCGCCGGTCCCTGCAAGGATACGGCTTTTGAGAAAATCCATAGTTTTATTAATTTTTCTCATTTCAACAAACAGCGCCAGCTTGGCAGGCGTACTCTGTTCGGGAGGTTTTATTAATGCCAAACCGAGTTTTCTTCCAATCCACGGTTCAAGATCCTTTGCGTAATCAAATGGAATAATATTCTTCACGGCCTGTATAAGATGATCCGTTTGATATACTTCGTGTTTTCCCATGATATTGAAAAAGTTTTTTACCTGTCCGGCATTTTTATCTACGGTGAGCTCAAAATAGGCTACCGTATTGTCTGCCGGCAGGAAGTTCGCCAATGATTCCGACTTGAAAATTTTCTCAAAAAGAAAAAAACCGGCAAATAGCAAAAAGGCCACGCCCACAACGAAAAACAGTCCCGCCTGAATGTTTGACAGCCAGCCTTGAAATGACCCGGTTTCATGAACCTTTGGTCGGCTCATTTGGGATTTTATGAAACCGGCTATAGAGGATAGCCCTACGGGCACTTGATGGCTAGGGCCTCCGCTACGCTCTGGCCT
>CAYHVY010000038.1:0-1270 GCA_964360095.1 uncultured Candidatus Peribacteria bacterium
ATCTTCTTTGCAGCTTCATCGGCGGCCCTTTTTTCCGCCACTGCTGCTTCGGCATCGGAATCTGTTACTATTTTTCTGCCGCAGCCTCGTCCGCTGCAACCTTCGGCAGAAGGAGGAACTGGTGGAGGTGGAGGTGGAGGTTCTTTAGTTTTAACCTCTACCGCTTGATCAAAAGATTCATAAGTAAAATCATCGCCAAATCCTAAACGAATTATATATTTGCCAGGTACAGCGTCAGTTCCTCCATCATTCTTACCGTCCCAGCTGTATGAATATGCATTTTTTTCTAATAGGGTCATAGATTGTATTACCCTAATGGTCTGGGTACCCCGTAGCACTGATAAGTTTACTCTACTGTTCTTGTTAAGTTTGAAGCTAATAGAAACCAATTTTTCCTCTGCTGTCGCGCTTCCTGTGAAAATAATCAATTTGTCAAGTTTAAAACTGGCTTTGTCGACAGTAGCGACAGGAGGAGGAGGAGGTGGTGGTGGTGCTTCATAAACTAGAACCGATTCTGTTGCCATCTCAAGAAGAGGAGGAGGAGGAGGAGCATCTTTTAACGTTATAGTACATGGTTTGCCTGACAAAAATTCATCCTCCTTCCCGGGATGTTTAAGTTTGACTAGTGGTTGAATTGTTGCTTCATTTAGAGATAGAGAATATTGCGCAATAACAGATTTATTTGCATTTTCATAAGATAAACTCGCGGATGGCGGAAACAGCTTATTGGCTTTGGTAAGAAGATCCCAGGAATAAGAAAAATCTTCTGGAGGTTCTGTAAAGTTAGCTACGACTGCTTCCCATGTAACCGGCTTGCTGGTGGCCTTCGCTGGACTGGAAATTCCGGTGCACGTAATAGATACCGGTGGAGGTGGAGGTGGAGGTGGTTCGGATTCTTCAACAGGATTCTGGAATCCAAAAAACCCTCCCTTAAAAAGCGCTCCCCGTGAAAAATACATTGCACTTGTAACGACGGCAATCAGGGCAGCTCCACCAAGAATAAAAAGTAATTTTTTATTTTGCATATATGTGCTTTTATTAAGAAATAAATTTATTTTATTTTTTTATTCATAATTCCTGATTCATTCTTCCTAATTCACAAATCCATCTTGTCATTTTAGCACAAAAACAGCTTATTGATAACGACTTTTAGACTCATTTTTCCATAAATGCCTTCAAAATCAAACAATAAAGACCGTTTTTATCAAACCAAATTCCGTGACCAAAATTCATTTTTTTGCCTTTTTAAGCTAAAATTCCACACAATTCA
>CAYHVY010000038.1:1370-9537 GCA_964360095.1 uncultured Candidatus Peribacteria bacterium
AATTCACAATTCACAATTTCTAATTTCTAATTCAATCACATGAGCTTCCTCCCCTTCTCGTCCCTGGCCATCAGCGTCAGTATATTTGCCCTTGTTTACGCGCTTTTTCTTACCATTGTCACGTTGCGTCAACCAACCGGCACTCCAAAAATGCGGGAGATCGCCAAAGCGATTCAGGAAGGCGCTTCCGCTTATCTCAATCGTCAGTCTTTGACAATTTTAGTTTTTGCGACAGCCATTTTTTTAGTCCTGAGCGTGATTCTTCCAAAAGGTCTTCATAACGATGGTATTCTCATAAGTATCGGCTTTATAGTTGGAGCCGTATTTTCCACACTTGCCGGGTATATTGGAATGAGTGTTTCCGTGAGGGCCAACGTACGCACGGCGGAAGCCGCTAAAACAAGCCTTCAATCCGCCCTTTCCGTGGCATTTCGCGGTGGGTCTGTCACCGGACTTGCGGTTGTGGGGCTCGCGCTGCTCGGTGTAAGCGGTTTTTACTACATTTTTACCACGCGTCTTAATATTCCAGTTAATGAAGCCCCAAAACTGCTCATCGGATTTGGATTTGGCGCTTCCCTGATATCCCTTTTCGCGCGCGTCGGCGGAGGTATTTTTACCAAAGCGGCGGATGTCGGCGCTGATATCGTTGGAAAAATTGAAAAAGATATTCCAGAAGACGATCCGCGAAATCCCGCTGTCATAGCGGATAATGTCGGTGATAATGTTGGAGACTGCGCCGGCATGGGCGCCGATCTTTTTGAAACATACGCGGTGACCCTGATCGCCGCCATGATTTTGGCTTCTACAACACTTATGGATAAAATCGGCGCCGTTGGCGTTGAATTCCCCTTGTTACTGGGCTCCATCGCTGTTGTCGCGTCTATTATCGGCACTTTCTTTGTTCGTCTTGGACGCAAAAAAAATATTATGGGAGCAATGTATAAAGGGATGCTCGTAACCGGAATTATTTCTGCTGTCGCTTTTTATTTTGCAAATGAGCGCTACATCGGCGACATCAACATTTTCTATGCGGCGCTTGTCGGGCTTGGCATAACGTTTTTTATCAATATCATAACCGAATATTATACAGCCACCGCTTACAGTCCCGTTCAAAAAATCGCAAAAGCTTCGCAGACCGGCGCGGGTACAAATGTCATCACGGGCCTCGCCGTAGGCCTGGAAAGCACATTTTTGCCTGTTTTGCTCATAGCGCTCGGGATTTTCCTTGCCTATTATTTTGGGCAGGTTTCCGCTCTTCATAACGGAATTTATGGAATTGCCATCGCGGCGGTCGCTATGCTTTCCACAACCGGCATGGTCATCGCGACCGATTCTTATGGGCCGATTACGGACAACGCCGGCGGCATCGCCGAAATGGCGAAACTGCCGGAAAAAGTACGCAAACATACCGATGCGCTGGATGCGGTCGGCAATACGACAAAAGCTGTTACAAAAGGCTATGCCATCAGCTCAGCCGCCCTTGCTTCTCTAGTTCTTTTTCAGGCTTACGGACAGGAACTCGCCGCTCATGCTCCAACACTGAAATTTAATTTTGACATCAGTAACCACCTTGTGATGATTGGACTCTTTATTGGAGGACTGCTCCCCTTTCTTTTTGCTTCATCTTGCATGGAATCCGTTGGCAAAACGGCCTACAAAGTTGTTGAGGAAGTGCGCCGCCAGTTTCGTGAGATTAAAGGTATAATGACCGGCAAAGCGAAACCGGATTATGGCCGCTGTGTTGACATTGTCACCAAAGCCGCCCTCCGCCAGATGATTTTTCCCGCAGTTTTGGCGGTTTTGAGCCCTATTGCGGTAGCGTATTTGCTTGGACCGCTTGGACTTGGCGGTTTACTCGCCGGTATCATTATTTCCGGTTTTCTGTTGGCCCTGCAAATGTGCACCGGCGGCGGCGCCTGGGATAACGCTAAAAAATACATTGAAAGCGGACACTATGGTGGAAAAGGCTCCGATACGCATAAAGCCGCCGTTGTCGGCGATACAGTCGGCGATCCTTTCAAGGATACCGCCGGCCCCGCGATCAATTCGCTCATCAAGGTTGTAAACACCATCGCTTTGATTTTAGCTCCTCTTATTGCCACAATTATCAAGTAGCAATTGATAACTAGATAACTGATAATTGATCATTGTAAATTATTTATATGCTCCTTGCGCCTCTGGAAGCCGTTGTAACGGCCATTATGGATGATAACGCCATTCTCCAAATTGCCGACACAGGTCAGGAAATCGCCTGGCCGCTGGATGCTTCTGAAAATCAAATTACCGTTGGAGATACATTTACGATCTGCCTCAAGCCCACTCCGGCGCAAGAAGTAAAAAACATCGTCACAGCGGCAAAAACTCGCCACATCGGAACAGGACCAAAAAACCCGCAAGCTCAAGAAGCCGCCCAAAAAATGCTGGAGGCGTTGATAAATTAATAAACAGGGACAAAATCAATGATTTATGATAAAATTTCCACAGATTTTTACATCAAATAACTATGCTAACAACAAAAAAAGATAAAATAATTCATGTTAAAGTTTCGCAGCTACTTGAAACCTACAAGCCTTTATCGCCAAGTTGGGGATTATCCGCTGGCATGTTAGTAAAGAAGAAAAAACAATTTTCTGAATATTTAAAAAATGCTCGCCAAGAATGGCAATAACACTATGCCTGAATGACCATTGATACCAATATCATTATTGCTTATTTGGCAGGTGAAAAAAGAATAATTGATTTACTTACTTCCTGGAGACTACGTGGAGGTTTCTTATATTTACCAGCAGTAGTTGAAGCTGAAGTTCTTGCTTTTTCAAAATTTACAGAGATAGAATACACGCTTACGCAAAAATTTCTGGAGGAAAATTTTATTTTTATAAATTTAGACCGAACAATTATTCGTATTGCCGCCGAAATAAGAAAAAATAACAAGATTAAGCTTCCCGATGCATTAATTGCCGCTACAGCCATGCACACAAAAAGTCCTTTGATTACAAAAAACCATAGAGATTTCAAAAAAATAAAGGGTTTGAGACTGGTTGATATTAATCAATAATTACAAAAAAACAGGGCAAAGTTGTTATGTAAAAATGCTGGAAGCGCTGATTAACTGCCACATTTAAACCATGCCACCAACCACAATGGCAGTAATAAGGGCGGTAAGAATGATTGCGTTCAGATTGGATTTTCCTTGTTCCATAAATTTTTAAATTAAATGATAAATCGCTTCCTATTTTTGTAAATTATTGATACTTGCGCACTCCGGCGGTCTTTTACCAACAGGAGCCTCACTACATAATTTAATTGCCAATGCTTTAATTCCACTGCATATTTTTTCACACTCTGCAACAGCTTCTTTCTTATCGACATCAGCTTGTTTTTGACATTGGGCAACTATTTCATTGTTGAGAGGAGGACGTTTCAATGCAGTATAGGCGACACCAGCCTCTCTCCTACTCCAAAAAGCGCAACTGCCGCTATAGCATATATTTTAGGGCGTTGGCTTTCGCTACATTCAACTTTTGGATTATTAATTTCACTCATAGTTTTAAATAAAAAAATACACGGCCAATCTAAAGCCTTTATTTTCTTTCGTCAAGTACTTGCGGAATTATTTCTTCTCCTCCTTTTCCGCCTTCTCCGCAGCGGCTTCCGCCGCTGCTTTCGCTTTTTCTTCAGCGCCGGCCAGTGGAACGCCTTCCGGTGGCACCGCGGCTTCCGTTGTCGGAGCTTCTTCCTCAACTTTTGGCGGAGCTACCGTCACTACCACATCCTCCATATTCGCATGAAATTTGACTCTTGCCGGCAGGGATAAATCACGCATGTGGATGGAACCGTGCAACTGTTCCAACCCGGAAATGTCAACTTCAATCACAGATGGCAAATCGGCGGGCAGACAACGAACTTCAATTTCGTGTTTAAGGGTTGTTAAAATGCCGCCCAGATTTTTCACCGCGGGCGCAATGCCTTTCAAAACGACCGGCACAGCGGCATTCACTTCCTCGTTCATATTGATATGGAGAAAATCCACATGGTCAAACCGGTCAGTGATAGGATCATATTGAACTTCATGAATCAAAACCGGCTTAACCTCACCGCCAATATTGAGCTCAACAATCTGGTTGCCGCCAGCCTGCGCAAATACTTTTTTGAAACCCTGATAATCCAGTTGTATAGCCATGTTTGGCACTTTATGCCCATAATATACGGCTGGGATTTGCAGCTTTCGCCGCAAAACCTTTGCTGGAATTTTAGAATCGCGCGCGCTGGCTTCAAGAACAATTTTTTGCATTATGGATGAAATTTAATAAAAAATTTGACTACGGCAAAGAGTCTAGCCAAAAACAAACATTGATGCAACTCAAATTTTCTGGTAAGTTTTTCACATAGTTGCCCCTAGACCGCAGCGAAGCGAAGGTTAAGAATCAAGTGCCCGGAGGGCTATCCTTCAGCAAGCTCGGGGCGTTAGTTGTTTAACAAGCCATTCAGGCTCGTCCAATGTTTGAGAAAGCAAAAAACATGTTTAAGTTACAGCGGGAAGCCAAGCAGATCAAAAAAGAGCTGCGCAACATTCATATTGAATCCGAAGTTGAAGGAATTGTCGTTATCATAAACGGCGAACAGGAAATTATTTCCATAACGATTCCCCAGGAAGCGCTGGCAAATCCTCAAAAAATGCAACAAAACCTTATAAAATGCTTCAATAAAGGGATAAAAAAATCCCAGCAGATTGCCGCAGAAAAAATGAAAGGCGTGATGGGGGAACTCGGCTTGGGGGCTGGTAATTAGTAAGGAACAAAAATCTTTGTTCCTTACGCGGATTTCGGATTTTTATAATCATATGATCAAGAAGATTCTGCTCTTTTTATTTTTGGCCATCGCGGGGGCCATTTTCTACACTGTTTATAATGGGGCACGTTACCGGTACTTTCTTCAAACGCCGGTTCGCCCCGGAAACATCACGAATGTTTCTTTCAGCATCAGGAAGGGCGAAACGTCAACTGTAGTCGCGAAAAATCTTTTTGAAAAAAATCTTATTCTGGATGAAAATGCTTTAAAAACCTATGTTAAAAATAAAAACCTTGACCGAAAAATTGTCGCGGGACGCTTTATGCTGAGTCAAAATATGGTCATTCCTGAAATTGTTCAAAAAATTACCGATCCAAAACAGGGCGACGTGATATTTACCGTCACGGAAGGAATGACCATCAGGGATATTGATCAAAAACTGGTTTCTTACGGACTGAATCAACCGAATGAGTTTATACAAGCGGTAAAAAAGTTTAATAACTATAACAAATATTCTTTTATTGATGAGGAAAAATCACGTTCACTCCTCTATCCGCTGGAAGGATTTTTATTTCCGGATACATATTTTATTGATCCGGGCCATTTCAACAATGAAAATCTGATTGATCTAATACTGAAAAATTTCCAGAAAAAACTCCCCGCACAACTGTTGGGAAACAAAAAACAGGAGATACAAGACCTTTTTAACACCATAATCGTAGCCTCCATTGTTGAAAAAGAAGTAAAAACAGCAAAAGACAGACCGATTGTCGCCGGCATTTTTTGGAAAAGACTCAAAAATAATTGGCTGCTTGGCGCCGACGCCACATTGCTATATTTGAAAGACAGCAGCCAAATCGGCAAAACTGAACTCCAGGAAGACACCCCTTACAACACCCGCAAAAACGCCGGCCTGCCGCCGGGACCCATCAGCAATCCAGGTATCGCCAGCATCAACGCCGCATTAAAACCCGAAGCATCACCTTACTTTTATTACCTCACAAAGCCAAAAACAGGCGAGGTGGTCTATGCTAAAACCAATGAAGAACATAATGAAAACAAGAGAAAATACCTGCACTGAAATTATAGTGGACGATAAGATTTTTTAATAATTTAGGAAGAATTTAGAAGGCGTTCATAAAACAGTGATAATGTGCCGGGTGTCGTGCGATGAAAAGGCTTGGTAGTAGGTTTGAGATCGAAGGTTGTCTCCTAATGATATGTCGTAAAAGGAGGAGATGAAAGGAAAGAGTAATAAATGGCTTATGGATAAGGAAAAGCTGCATTTTCTTTTGAAATTACACATAGGCCTAAGGTTTGTGTTGTGCTTTTTCTTCAACCGTATCCGGCGCAGGCTTCACAACTTTGTTATAAATAATCTCAAATTTCGTCCGTTCGCTCTCTTTACCATCAGCGTCAATTGCATACGCTTCATACTGATTGATGCCAGGCTTCAGGTTGTCTCCGTTTTCATTGGCGTAATAAATCCAGCGGGTGGAGCCGGATTGAAATTTTCCCAATGTAAAGCCATTTACAACCACTTTCGCCGCCCCGTGGACTTCGCCCTCCACCTTCACGATGCCAACGCTGGTCTCAACGGACATTGAATTTCTTGAAATATTTGCTCCATTAAACGTAAGCACAAAAGGCGCTGTTAATGGCTCTTTAAGTTTGATTTGCGGTAAAGAAGTTTTTACTTCCTGTGTTTTACCCGCATCGCCTGAAGAAGATTTTTTCGTTGCTTGCTGTGTCTTTTGCTGGGTTGTCTGCTGAGTTTTTTGCTGTGCCTTCTGTTGAGTCATCTGCTGCGTTTTTTGCGATACCTTTTGCTGTGTTATTTGTTGGGATGCCGACAATTCTTGCTGAGTTGCAACAGGCGTTTGTTCCAAAACGCTTTGCGTTGATGAAACTGGCGGTGGTTTTGAAAAAGCATTGACATGTTGATCTTCCTGAACATTCCAATTATACCAATCTGAAGCCCTAAACTGGTCACTCAACGCCATGAGTACTGATGGACTCTGATGGTTAAGAAAAGCCTTCAAAACAGCGGAATCAAAATTCGCTTCCTGGCCGACACCGACATCAATTGTCTCCAATTTGCGGTTTTTTCCGTTTTCATTGTCCAGAACACCCACTTTCACATTGCCACGGAGAACACGAACAGTTTCCATCTGACCGCTGGAAACTTCAAAAATTGTTCCGACATCACTCACTAAAGTGTGGGCCGTGCGCACTTCAACAAGCGATTGATTAACCCCTTCGCTCTTACCCTTGTTTACCCATATAACCCCGCTGCTGAGCGTCAAGCCAATTTTTTCACTATCGCTGCGTTTACTTAAATCCGTAAGTGTAACCTCGCTGCCTTCTCCCAAACGCACAATGCTGCCGTTAAAAAATTGCATGACGATGCGTCCATTTTGGAGTGTCTTAAGCGAATCGCCCAAAAGCAGTTTGGTCCCGCTGTAAGCGTTTTCCCACTCACTTGCGCCGTAATTCAGAACTTTGGCCTTCCCGGACACAACATAAAAATAAACATCGCCATACTTGGCCTGCAGACTGCTCCACAAACGAAAACCAAGAATGCCGATGACACCAATACTCACGATTACAAAAAATGGCAGAAGATAATCAGAAAACCCTTTTTGCTGCAGACGACGCATATAAAAAAACAGACGAAAAAAAATAACCGCAGCCAGTATAGCAAATATGCCGGAGTTAGGAAAATTGTATATTATATTCTCAGACAAACCTCATGCCCCTAATAATATCTTTGTTATTTTTAAGCCCGAAGATACCGGAACAAGGAGGTTTATTAAGATTTTGCCGGGCAGCGAAAACGCTTTTTACTCTGCCAATAAAGAATGCCAGCAAAAAGAGCGATATAGAGAAAATCCTCCGGGCCTGATTCCGGCAATTTTTCTTTTGGTGAAATTTTGCCATTTTTTGAATAAGATAAGGATAGCCCTCCGGGCACTTGATGGCTAGGGCTTCCGCTACGCTCCAGCCTAGTCGGTGCCGGTGCTGGCGCTGATTTGACATACGGCGCCGTCTTCTCATATAAAGTTTTTTGACCGTCACCTAAAAGCGCGGAACTGTTCAAAGAAGCATCCGGCAATAATTCTCCCGCAGAAGCGGGTTTCAAAAAGGATAGCCCTCCGGGCACTTGATGGCTAGGGCCTGCGCTACGCTCCGGCCTAGAGGATGTCCCGCCGTAGCGGGACGGCTCTGTATTAGCCTCGCTGCGGCTCGGCCTGTTTGTCATTTCTTCCGTAGAGGCAGGTTTTAAATCCGCCTCTATTTGACTTGTGACACTCTGCGTTGAAAAGGATAGCCCTCCGGGCACTTGATGGCTAGGGCCTACGCTACGCTCCGGCCT
>CAYHVY010000039.1:0-9204 GCA_964360095.1 uncultured Candidatus Peribacteria bacterium
TGGCCACTTTTACGGGTAATAGGATCATAAATGGCTTGCAGAAGCCATCTGGCGGTGTTTTTTGACTGATGTTCGAACATTCTTTGAGCAAACCCCCAACTAAGGAAGCCAGCCCCGCTAACATGAACCACTTTAGTTCTCGTCAGATCAAATTGACATTGATTTGCAATAAACATCAAAAAGCCCTTCACAAAATGAGGGGCTTTTTACTAATGCAAGCCGTTTTAAAAACGCTCTTTTTATGATATAATAAAGAGTCCTATGGCCTCTGAAGAAACCCCTCAAAATTCGGAAAAAATTCTTCAAAATACTGTCATTTTTGACGTGCCGGTAATTTTTGCTCAAACCGGCAAAAAGTTGTCGGTAGAAAAAGATGAAAAAGGACGAAGAATTATTAAAATTAACACGACCAAATATAAAACTCCGGAAGAGGCTACTCAAGCTGCCTCGATTGAAGCGTCAACATTTGCAGCCGTGAAAAAAGAACTTTCTGCCTCAGATTCAGCCGAAGTGTTTATTGATTTAATGAAAGAAAATCCACAAGCTGCAAGAGCGGTTATGCGCTTAAAAGCTATCTCTTATTTAAAAACCCACGAGCCGGAAATAGCTGAAGAAGCAGGGCAAATAATTCCATCAGCCCTAACACTAAAAAAGCAGTTTGACTGGTTTTGTCAGCAGTATCTTTTAACCGGAAAATTTCCTCAAGAAGTGAGCGAAGAAATTAAATCCACTACTGCAAAACTTTCACCGGATGGCAAAAGAAATGTTCTGGATTTTATCGTCCAAGAAAATCGCAGCTTTGCCAGCGCGGTTGAACTGTATGAAAAATATGTAAAGGCCCTTGCGGATAGTATAAAGGCCACCGAAGATGAAAGTAAAAAAACTGAACGTGATGATTACGTGCCTCCTCCGTTTTCCGGTGAAATGGAGCCGATGGATCCCGAAAAAGTTCGTTTCAAAGTTACGCCATTCCTAGGTGGACTTTATCGCGGACAAGTTTTTCGCTACGACCCTAAAGAAAAAAGACTGGTCGCCAGAGTAAGCACCAAGACGGCATTTAATCCGCAGGAAATACCCGAAAATATTGAAGAGTTACAACAGTACAAATTTTCAGGAATCTATATTCCCGGTGAAGAAAATATTATTCCGTTACGCAAAGATAGTTTACCGCTTCCTGCAACAATAAAACCCGCGGACATTTTTACTCTCATGCGCAGCAAAGCGGGTGTTTTTTCTCTAGAACCAAAGAAAGGTCAGTCTATAAATGAACAGACCTCTTTTGAATTTACGTTCGTCCTCGCAAAAACAGCAGATAACCGCATTGATGATGAACCGGAGGAAGAGGACCTTGCCACAATTGATGCCTCCTTAGGTGAGCAATTTGAAACTTTTCGCGAAAAATTAGCGAACGAAAAATTACTTTCACCTAAAGATAAAGCCCGTGCGACAGTTGTCATGATTCGCAAAACCATGGAATATCCAACCGAAGAACAACGTCAAGAAATGGATAGCAAATATCTCGCAGCCGGTACAGCTCTTATGCCCACCATCGAGGAGCACACCATCACGGACTGTCACTGGTCGAACATTGCCGCTTCAGAAATCAATAAAAGATTGGAAATTCCCAGTCGCGTACCCTCAGGATTTTTTGTTCAACGCCACCCCGACGTTGATTTTGCACCAATAGGTGGCATCGGCCATGCCTGGAGTGAAATTTGGAATCCTGATGAACCGGAAGAAAAAGATCCTTGGGTTCAAATGGATGCCACGCCCGCTCAGGAAAATGAAGAAAAAGATGAGAAGGAAAAGAGCGACGGAGGCCAGGCCACCAAAGCAGAGGAAACCGAAAATACCGATCAACTTGAAGAAGGAGATGGTGAGTTACAAGAATCGGGTGTTTTAAATCTTACTCCGGAAGAACTTGCGCAATTGCAAACCGACCTTGAAGGCGTTGAACCACTCCAATCCGACATTGCCGAAGCACTTTTTAAAGCGAGAACAAACGTCAATGCCGCCGATTGGAAAAAAGTTAAAGAGTTTATTGATGCCGTGAATAAAACACAGGTTCCCATTGATGCCCAAATTCCCGAAATGCCAGCTTTTATGCAAACATATGCTGCACAAATTAACGCTCCAAAAGGAACACTGGAACGTGAATGGCAAAAACTTTTCTGTCTTATCTGCAAAAATCGTGCGATAAAAACAAAAGCGTTTCGCGGACCGGTGCGGCAAAGTGAAGGGGTCAGATTACGTGATCCGGTAGACGCATATATTGATATTATGTCGGGCGATCCGGATCCCGGTGGTTACGAAATGGAAGCCACCAAAAAGAAAAATATTTTAGACATTACCGAGTTCGACGAAGATGCCATTATCGACCTCACGAGTTCAATGGATGATGTAGACGGCCATGGTAATACCATGCGTGTCGAACAAAAGAAAACGATTCTTGCCTTGCTGTATCAAATAATGAAACTCAACGAACGCCTCAACGATTCCAGAGCCGTAAGCCAAATGCGCGAACCGGTAAGCATCAAATCGACGATTTATTCAATTCACGGTGGCAAAAAAAACAAAGGGAATTACGCCTGTTTAAAATCCGCAGACGAAAAATTAACGGAAGAAGTCATGGTCAATCTTGCTCGTGAACTTGATGTTACCACTCCGGGCGTTGGCGACCTTTTAAGCGCATTAAAAAAATATCGTGAAGGTATCACTGCGGAATTGGCAGAAAAATTAAAATCAGGAAAATTTGTAAAACTGCTCACCATTTATTCCGATGGAAATTTATGGTGTTCTTCTTGCGGACATGAATCCTGCAATGTAGAAATGCACCGTGCAAGCATTACCGCCATTCAAAAGGAGGTGCAGGCTTTGCGTGCTATGGGAGTTGTGGTCCAAGGCATCGGCTTTACTGAAAATGCCCGCTCAATTCGCCTTATTTGTGAAGACCAAAATGACCCTGAAAGTGCCGTTATTGTTGATAATGTGAGTAAATCTACGCTCGCAAGGCAGAAAATCCTCGTAAAACACTTAAAAAAGCTCTAAAAATATGGTATAATTATAAGATTTTATTAGCTCATTCAAATGGAGAGTTCACAGCTATCCCAGGAAAATAAAAAGCAGAAAAAAGCGCTTGAAAAAAGACGTGAAACCCGTCTGGCGACTTCGCCAATGCTGTTATTTAGAAGAAGTTTTAAAAACTTAAAAGACGAAACAGTTGAGTTGAATACGAATCAAATAAAAGACAAATGCTTTGAAGCACTCGGTTTAATGGAAGAGTATTATCGCGAGCCGACCAGCGAAGTGGATATCAAACGAACTGCTTCCGGCTTTGAAATGGAAGGCGTTAATGATTTGGATGACTATTTGAAATTACTGGACACTGACAAAGAGCCGGAAACATTTCAAGAAAAAACCGGTGAAACCGACCAAGACCCCGCCCAGCACCATCGCGCACTCGTGACCCAGCACCGCGGCCTTATTAAATCTCAAATCCAAAAACTTCTGGCTATACCGCAGGTAAGAAATCTTTTAAGAACAGAATTCACCAAAGAGTTGAAAAAATTCAAAAATGCTCAATCCAAACTGCAAAGACTTCAAAGAGTGAAACACGCGATTGAACGCGCAACATTAGATATGCATAGCACCTATCTGGAAAGCAAAAGAAAAAACCATGGGGTACTCGTTGCCTCTGCGAGCAAAAAAATTGAAAAACTTTCAGATATTGTGGGGAAAGCTGAAAAAGAAAAAAAGGAAACGGTAACAAACGCCGATAGCACCGAGCGCGGTTTTATTGCAACTCAGGAACTTTTAGAATACAAAAGACAGATGAAAGAAAAAGGCTTTGCACTTACCCCAAGCAGACGTGCATTACTCCAAAAAATAGTTGAACATTCCATGGCAGGGCAAAAAGTTTTCTTGGTAGGTTCTACCGGTACGGGTAAAACTGAGCTCGCTTTTTACGCGGTCAATGAGGTAACCGGAGAGTACGAAATTATCCCATGGCATGAAGGCACCGTCGTTAAAGACATTATGGGTCAAATGCAGCTCACTCAAAATGCTACCGGACAGGTGGAGAGTTCCTTTAAACCCGGTCCTTTGGTTCGCGGTTACACCAAGGGTCGCGGTGTCATTCATGAAGAAATTACGGCCGGTTCCACCAGAACCATGATGGGTATGAAACCTTATCTGAATTTACGTCCGGGACAGGCTTTTAAAATTCCCGAAATGAACGGTACTGTTTTGCAGGTCAACGAAGAAATCCTGATGGAAGTTTTTACCGGAAATCCAAAAAGTGAGCAGACTCAGGAACGTGAAGATTTGGATCCGGCAATTTTGCGTATGATGAAAGGTATTCAGGTTGAATACATGCCTGCAAATGAATTAGCGAAAATTGTCATGGCGAAACTTATGGATGAAAGCGGAGTTCTCAAACTCTCAAAATCGGACATTCAACTTATTGAAAAATTAGCGGATGCCGCAAACCTGATGCAAATGTGCCATGAAAATGCATTAGATGGCGAAGCCGCTCAAGCCATTAAAACCGCTACCGGCATTGATGATCTTCGGATTACTAAAAACTTTTTGGACCCGGGAACTTTTTTGGAACTTTTTGCGAAATTTGATTATGAACGCAGCAAAGGTAAATCTTTACGCGAATATTTACGTGAAGAACTTGATGAATTTTTGCACGATCCTAAAAATATCAACGCGCCCGAAGAGCGCAAACTCGCTCTGGCCATCCTTCAATTGAAAGGTGTTTTAAAAGAAGGCAGCACGCTTGAGGAAGTAAAAATAGTTCCAAAAACGGATAACAAAGAAAAAGCCTATATTCTTCCGTCAGAAATGGGCTTTTTACTGGGAGATACTCCTAAACAGGAAGACGACCCTTATTCACCAGAAGATGCTCCAGAGGACGCTGATATACAGGCAACAGTAGACGACATTAAAGACATGCTTGGCGGACCTGCACAGCCAAGTCCCCCAGAAAACGCCCCAGCCGATCTCGCTAGTGCTAACAAACTTATCGATAAATTATCTCTCAATCCTCAAGCCAAAGAAAAACTCAAAGAGATGCTTGCAGGCTATGATGAAGCCGCAGCCACGGCCAAAGACTTGGATCCGAATGTTGAAATAAAATCTTTTCTAGAAGTTTCTAAAGCTTTCCTAAAACTCGGAAAAGAAAAACTCAAAGCAATTGCTGAATTTGGAAAACCAACTCTAGTTCTCACTCCTAAAAATACTTTTTTGGAGAAAAAAACAGGTATGGATCTCAACAAAAAATACGATAGACAGGCTGATACATGGCACTGGGAAGATCCAAATAGCCCATATAAAGAAGTAAAGACACCAACCGCAGCAACCTGGAGCGTTGTGGATGGCTCGCCGAATATGCCGCATATTGACGGCATTCCTTCAAACTCTCGATTTGATGAAAGAAAACGTTTATTCAAAGAACATTTTAAAAAGAAAAACATGCGTCTTATCAATGTTCATGAATATGCCGCACTGCAACAACGCTCACTCCGCGAACATCAAAAAGCGGGAAACGATACGAGTAAAATTGTGGATTTTTATAAGACTGGAAACGAAGTAATTACCTGTTTAGATGATGCTGATTTGACAGATTCGTCCAATGTGGCGTATGGCTATTTCTACGCAGAGTTTCGAAAGGTGAACTTCGCTGCGCTTGATCCAGGTAATACGGATGGCGGCCTTCGCGGGCGGCCGTCGGTGCAGTTTTTATAATCTTTGATTTTTAATTTTCTTTAATTTTTATTTTTACAAAAATAATTCCACAACATGGATACAGAAACAATCATTACAGAAATAACTGGTACCGCTAGATATCACGATCGTGAGGACGTTCGTACGGTTGTTGATAAAGCGGTGGCAGAACTTCGAACTGTCGAGGACACAGAGAGATCAAAAGCACAAATTAAAGGCATTTTAGATGGCCTTAAAGAAGAGTTAGCCGGAGTTTTGAATATTGCACCGTCCGCTGCCCCACGGCCTTCTCGTGAAGAAACCAAAGAATTTGAAACTTATATTTTGTCGTTGCGATTAAACAAAGCGCAAAATGAGAGCTTGCGGCAAATGTTCAATGGCTATACTGAATCCGTAGCAACTGCCAAAGAAATCTGCCCAAACGTCAAAATTAAGACACTTAAAGCGGTTTTGGCTGAAGTTATAAAACTTGGCCCGGAAAAAATTAAAGAGATCGCGCAATTCGCCAAGCCAACTTTACTGGTGATACCCCAAAATGCTTTCATGGACAAAAAAGCCGCCATGGATGCAAACCCAAAATATGAAAATCAGAACGAAACTTTTGTTTGGACCGATGCAGGCGCTCCATTTGAGACGGTAAAGCCTATGACAAAAACGGTTATTAGCATTGTGGATGGCGCGCAACATATGCCACACATTGATGGAATTCCTTCAGACCTGCGTTTCGACCAACGAAGGGCGAAATTTAAGGAACATTATCAGAGGAAAAATATGAAACTTATTAGCGCGAATGAATATGCGATGCTGATGCAAAGATCACTCCGTGAATATCAAAAAACAGAAAACGACACGAGCGAAATCGTGGATTTCTATGAGACTTCAAATGACACCATTACCTGTTTAGACGACGCTGATTTGACAAATTCGTCCCCTGTGGCGTGTGGCGATTTCGGCGCAGAGCCTCGGGGGGTGTACTTCAATGCGCGTGATCCAGGTAATACGCATGCAAGCCTTCGCGGGCGGCCGTCGGTGCAGGTTTGCACCTATTAATCTTTGAATTTTAACGCTTCTTTAATTTTCTTCTTTATTTTTTGCGCGCAAAAATTTATCATTCTCACGCACGGTGAATAGCAACTCGATTTTCATTTTTATTTATGGAATGCGGGCTACCGTAAAATGTCCATGCAATCAACGGCCTTGCACCACCAAGTAACCGGCATGCCCATTACAAGCAAATAAACCTGCACGGTTGAGCCGATTTTATCTCCACACTTCGCTTTAGCGGAGCCACAGGAGGTGAGAAAGCAAACCAATGCGATATGGAAGGCTGCGGCCTTCGCATATTTTACGGACAAGATCGGTCAATAGGTCGTCCAATGTGGCGTATGGCTATTTCAACGCAGAGAATCGAAAGGTGAACTTCAATGCGAATGATCCAGATAATACGAATGAAAACCTTCGCGGGCGGCCGTCGGTGAAGGTTATTTGCTTTGAGTCTGGGTCGCTTTTAACCAACCCCCAAGCATTCTTCCAATCTCGGCGACCTTTGCCTGCAACTGAAAAACTTTTGTCTCGTTTGCTACAGCAAGTTCAAGTATCAACCGCAATTTTAAGGTGGTTACTTCAAGCTGGCTGCTCGCCTTCATCAAATAGGCGGCCTTCATGGTTTTCGGTGCATTTTTGGCGAGAATCAAAGTTTCCAAACACGCCAAAACTGAATTTTCCAGACTTAATCCCAAACTGTTCTTCCAGCGTTTCTTCATTTGGTCATTGAGCTCTATAATGCATTTATAAACATCATAAATTTTATTGATGATTGGCAGTGATTCCATAGATTTGAGTTTAAAAAATATTTGGCGAAGTTGGTTTGAATTCCGCAAAGGCAAACGCGTGAGTATTGAGATGCATACTTTTCAGTACTCGCTCGAAAAAAATCTTTATGAATTGTGGGAAGATTTGCAAAACGGAAGTTACCGCCACGGTGAATACCGAAAATTTGTGATCAACGAAAACAAACGCCGCGAAATTTCGGTAGCTTCGATCCGCGACCGCATCGTCCACCGTCTTATTTATGAATATCTGGAAAAAATTTACGACAAAACTTTTATTTACGATGCGTGGTCGTGTCGAAAAGGAAAAGGATTGATAGCTGCTATTGAGCGCGCGCAGGGCTTTCTGAAGCCGTTTTTGGCCGTACCCCACTACAGCCTTAAAAACGGCTATGGCAAGCCATTTAAATGGGTATGGAAATCGGATGTAAAAAAGTTTTTTGATAGTGTTGATCACGAGACGTTGCTGAAGATTCTTGCGTTTCGCATCAAGGATACCACAACCTTCAATTTATTAAGCGAGGTCATTAATAATTATACGGCCGTTCCTGAAACGAAGGTTGGCATGCCAATCGGCAATCTCACCAGCCAAATTTTTGCGAATGTTTATTTGAATGAACTGGATCGTTTTGTAAAATATAATTTGGGTGTGCGGTCTTATCTGCGTTACGGCGATGATTTTATCATCTTGGAAAATGATCGTGAAAAATTGGAACTCATCAAAGGTGAGGTGGTCAGTTTTTTGAATAATGAACTTAAACTTCGCGTAAATTTGAAGAGCGATAAAATTATTAAACCGATGCAGGGGCTTAAATTTTTGGGAATGAAGATTTGGCCTTTCGGTAAAACTTTAACGCGGAGAAATCTCGCTCGTATTCGTGATCGCATGGGGCCTGATAATATTTCAAGTTACAGTGGTATCGTCAAAAGACATGGGAACCGTAAATATATACGGCGATTTAATTGGTTGGTTTATGAGAAGGTGCTGGTGGAGTTTTTGTAAGCCACATACGAGTACGTCAATCAAGTGGATGAAGTTGTCAGATCAAAATGTTTCTTTTAAAATTTTCACTCCAATTTTATTTTTCTTTAATAGAGATTCAAAACTTAATACATGATCTGAACCGCAAATAAAAATCATTTCTGATCCTAATTTATCCTTAATTCTTTCAAGCCAAATATTTTCTCTGTCGGCTGAAGTTTTAATATTTAATGTGATCCTTTCCTTTAAATCAGGATCACAAAGTCTGTGCTCAATCCCCAAAATTTTTGCAGCCTCTTGTGCTGTTATTTGAGTGCCACTCCCTAAAGCCTGTTCACTAAATTCCTCTGCAATTAGGGTTATTTTTAAGAGCTTAGATTGATTTATAAGGTAATTAATCAGGTCTTCTCTTCCTGCTTTATTTCCGTCCCATACATTGTGCTGAATTTGGTGATCTACACCTATTAGAAAAATCATTAGTAGAGATTATTTCATTCTTGTAATAACAAAATCAGTAAAGTCATTTTTGATCTGGACATTGAAGCTAATAGAGTCATTTTCTTGCAGTTCTGTAAATATGGAAGAAAGCCTTGGGATCCGAATTATAATAAAGAAACTAAAAGTGGAAACGAACGCCTTTATATGGATCGTTTCAAGGGGGAA
>CAYHVY010000040.1:0-8860 GCA_964360095.1 uncultured Candidatus Peribacteria bacterium
GGCAAAAATAAAGGTTGACCGCAAGATTTTGGCTGAACTGGCTGTCAACAATCCTGAGGTGTTTGCAAAGTTTGTGGAAGCGGCAAGGGGTTAAGTTTAAAATTGAAAAAAAGCGCAAAAAGTGTATATTTGAAACGTAATCAATGAAAAATATGCCGCTTACTTTTAAGTTAGGAGAAGAACAGCAGAACTTATTTTTACATCAATAGTGTGCAAGTCTCGTGAAATGCCATTTTCTCGTGTTTTGTTTTTATTGTATCTCAAAGCCAGTAAATAGTCCTTTGTGAGGTTGCCGTGTCGTTATAACCTTATCAACCGCGGCCCCCTCTGGGCCTTTTTTGCACCATTCAATAAATTGTTTCAGTCTGATTTCATCCCCTTGGGCAACTGCAGTAACGCTCCCATCGGCGTTGTTTTTAACATAACCGCTGAGCCCCAGTTTTTGCGCCATTTTTTGCGTTTCTGAACGATAAAAAACGCCCTGAACACTGCCGGTTATTGTTAAAGTCGCCTGTTGTTTCATTTATTTTTAATAAAGCTGATTATGACTCCCAACCTGCAGCAAAACCACTGTGACATACTTTTTTTCTTGTTTAAAAATAATTCTTAAATCAAAAGCCGCATCAATGGAATTACACCCTTTATATTTTCATTATTTTTTTAAACTGCTAATAAATTCCTCCGCTGAATGAAATGGGCCTTCTAAATTTCTGCCTTTTTCTACATCCTGCAACACCACATCCAGCTTTTTCTTTTCTATTGAAGTCAACTTTTTGCGCATACGACCGGTTATTGTTAAAATCGCCTGTTTTTTCATTTATTTGTAAGAAGTAACGGTCACTTTTTTCATGTTGACGACTTTGCTGGGCTTTTCAGTGCCGGGAACCTGAAGGTCGGCGATTTTTTCAGCAACTTCCATGCCTTCATAAACTTGTCCAATTGGGGAATAACTGCCGTCCAGAAATGCGGCGCCATTTTTGTTGGTGACAATGAAAAATTGGCTTCCAATTGAGACTGGAGCGGCAGTTTTAGCCATTGAAACGGTCCCGTAAAGATGTTTATACTTTGGGTTTATTTCGTTTGGTAAATTTGTTCCCGGACCTTTGTAGCTGTAGCCGCCTGTGCCGTTTTTATTGGTAAAATCCCCTGTCTGAATCATAAAATCCTTAACTACACGATGAAATGGCACATTATTGTATTTGCCTTCAGAAGCGAGTGATTTGAAGTTTTTAGTGAGTTCGGGAATATCTTTTGTAAAAAGTCTGAATTTGATTGTGCCAAGGTCTGTTTCAACAACTGCGATTGTGTCACCTGCCTGCGGAAGTTCAAGTTGAGAATTTGTTGTTTTTTGAGTTGTTGTTGAGGTCATGGGAGGAGAAGTTTCAGCGGTAGGCGGTGTGGTTAATTCTGGCTGTCCGCAACCTGCCAATATTAACATAGTTGCAGCTGCAAAAAGAAGAAAAAATTTGGATCGCATGGTGTTTGAAAGTTAAATAATAATATATTGCTTTTGAAAGCCATTTTTGCTATGTTTTGAGCCTCACAATCTTATGAAAAATTATTGTAAAAAGTTCGTCCTGTATTTTTTGATGTGGCTCGCGCGGATACGCTTAAATCGTTTACGCCCGTTCATTATAGCCATCACGGGTTCCGTTGGCAAAACAAGCACCAAGGAGGCTGTATATACCATTTTACGGCAGCGATATAAAGTCATTAGGAATCAAAAGAGTTATAATACTGATTTTGGTCTTCCGCTTGCTATTTTAGAGCAACCATCAAGATTTTCTTCTGCATTGGGATGGCTGCAAATTATGGCAAAAAGCGTTATAAGCGCTTTTTGGAGCGGCCATGATATACAAATGATGATACTGGAACTGGGCGTGGATAAGCCTGGAGACATGGATTATTTGTTAAAATTGATTCGGCCGCAGATTGCGATTATCACGAACATTAAGCCGGTTCATCTGGATAAAGGACAATTCAAAGATGAAGAAGATATATTGCTTGAAAAGAGCAAACTGGTCCACACTCTGCCGGAAAAGGGTATTGCCATTTTAAACGCGGATGATCCGTATTTGGCGGGAAGTTTTACAAATGCTTCCTGTAAAAAAATGTTTTATGGAATGTCGGAAACGGCTGATCTGCGCTGTTTGGCACTTGAGGGTTCTCTGAAAGGGTTGGATTTTACATTGGCCTATAAAGATCAGGTTGCGAGCGGCAGTTTGCCCATGCTCGGAAAATTCCAAATATACGTCATTTTAGCGGCTGTCGCGGCGGCTCTTACACATGGTTTTTCTCTCTCAGAAGCCATAAACGCACTGCAAGAATATCGTCTTCCGCCGGGACGTATGAGTGTTATTCCAGGGATTTTGAATACCGTTATTATTGACAGTTCATACAACGCTTCGCCGGCAACAATGAAAGAAGCTCTGGATATTCTTGAACAGACCGCGCGCGGGCGCAGGATCGCCATCCTGGGCAATATGAATGAGCTTGGCAGTTCCACAAGAAAATATCATCGTGACATAGGACAATATGTTGTTGGGAAAGCGGATATTTTAATTACTGTTGGAGAACATGCTAAGCTGATCGGTGAAGAATCGCAAAAACATGGCTTTAAGGCTAAGGCTGTTTTTCATCATCCTGATGCGCTTAAAGCGGCAAACGCCGTTAAAAAATTATTGCAAAAAAATGATACCGTTCTCGTAAAAGGTTCGCAAAATAATGTGCGCCTGGAACGCCTTGTAAAAATATTGATGCAGGAGCCGGAATCAGCCGAAAAAATGCTGGTGCGGCAGGAAAAAGAATGGCTGGGGAAAAATGACCAATAATCAAATTCCAATAACCAATAGATAATCAAGCACCAAATATTGAAAATGACCAATAATCAAGCACCAAATTCCAAACAATATCAAATGATCTAAATTCTTTCTAAATTCTCCAAACTATTTATCATATGATTCAAAAACTACATTACGATTGGCATGTTGTTGGCCACCAGAAAGAGCTTTTGGCTTTGGAAAGGGATCTTCTTAAAGATAACCTGGCTCACGCATATCTTTTTTCCGGCCCTGAAAATATTGGGAAATATACGGTCGCGAAGCGCTTCGCCGAGATTCTGCAGTGTGAAAACGGCGGGTGTGGAGCGTGTTCTACATGTCTGGAAATCCGCAGGGATTATAATGCCGATACTCTGGAAATTGTCGGCACGGATGAGAGCGTAAAAATTGATACTGTTCGGGAAATTCTGGCTAGTCTTTATACAAAACCACAAAGCCGCCATAAAATTTTACTTATAAAAAATATTGAAAAAATGACTGCCGAGGCCGCCAACGCTCTATTAAAAACACTGGAAGAGCCTCCTCCGCAAATGATTTTTTTGTTAACCACGAGCCATTTACATGATGTACTCTTGACGGTGGTTTCACGCGTGCGGTTATGTAAGTTTTATTTGAAAGATGCTGGATTGTTAGAGCGTCATGCAGATCTTATGCAACAAATTGAGGGTTTTCTTGCTAATCCGGATCCGTTTCAACGATTTTCTTTTATTGAAGATATTATTGTCAAAAAGAAAGGCGCAACGAACGATCGCGACAGTTCGCTGCCCAATCCATATCTAATAAAAGATTTTTTGGATGCCCTTGTACACGTTTTGCGTACTCAAATGTATGCAGAAATACAACATGCTGATTTTAAAAAGGCCACAAAAACGGTCCAATCCATCAGATATGTAGAAGATGCGCATAGCATGTTAAAGCGGAATGTGAACTCACGACTGGTTCTTGAAAATCTTATGTTGTCATTATGATTCAGTTCTTTATTATTGTTATCGGTATTGTTATTCTAGTGGGCATTTTCTCCCGCAGATATATACTTGTTGAAAAAGGAAAGAAGCCAGTAAGCCATCGGAAGGATTTGTTAAAATATTTTCACCATTTATTTGATTCGCCCAAGGCGGACGAGATAACCGCTAATGAAATTATTCCTGATATATCAACCATTGATCCCAAAAAAATATCTAAAGCCGACAGTCTTCTTAAAAGAGCTGAAGCATATTTTGAGAAAGGAGATGTAAAAAATGGGGAAAAAACGTTAATTCAAAGTCTGTCTTTGAACCCGGCCTGTAAGGAGATATATCACCAATTGGGGCTTTTTTATTTGAAACAGGGGCAGTATGGCAAAGCCGAAATGATGTACCGTAAACTGGTAGCCAGTAGAGAACAAAAATCTTTGCTCAGCACATCCGATGATCCCGCGTATTACAGTAATTTAGGATTGGCTCTGTATCAACAAAATAAGCTTGCAGAAGCCAAAGAATTTTATATGAAAGCTATTGAACTGGATGCGACCAGAGCAGGACGAATTTTCAGTCTTGCCCAGATTTTTCATGAGCTACAGGAATTTGACCAAGCGTTGCGGTACTTCTTGAGAGCTATTGAATTGGATGCAAAAAATATTGATTATCTTCTCACCCTGGCGCAGTTTTACCATGACCGCGAAATGGCCGCGGAAAAACAAAAACTTCTGGATGAAATTCTGCTTCTAGATGCGGATAATGCTATGGCGCTGGAGATGATGAAAGGCAAAACCACGTAAGGACATTGTAGGGACAGAACATTGTTCTGTCCCTACAATGTCCTTACGGCGCAGTTTTCCCAACCAAAATCTTCTCGGGAATGGCTCTATAACGGCTGAAAATCTTTTCTTTTTTTTCTATGCCGTCCTTCATGACATAACGATACCAGGTGACATCAAACCCATTGTGTTTTTTTTCTACCTGTTTTTTGACACCCTTTGACAGTTTGTCGGTCTCAATAATCTCGCTAGGTCCTGCGGAAATACGGTTATCTATCGCGGGTCCTTCAAGCCGGATTTTGCGATCATCCGGAGTTCCATAAAATTTATACCAAGCGTGGTCGCCATCGGTGTATGCCTGGATGAGCAGATGCGCCGGCGAATCATTCAAAAATCGCACATCACGCGCGCCCGGGTAAACAGTTGCATCCAGTCCATAACCGCCAACCTGGGCATAATAAGAAACGGCATAGGAATGCGGCGCGCGCTCCACAATGGGAAACCCTCCGAACAGCGCCGCGCGGTACAAAGTGGAAGAAATCTGGCATAAACCGCCGCCATATTCAAGAATAGTTCCTTCCGGTTTTATAACCAGCTCTTCCAGAAAATCATGTTTTTTATCCACGGGCCCCAAATGTTTGTTGAAAGAGAAAACCTCTCCGGGCTTCACCAATAAGCCATTATAACGCTTAATCCCCGTGCGAATATTATGTAAACGCCCTTTTGGAGAACCGACAAAAGCACTGTGGCCCGTGGCAACAAGTTCTTTTATACCAAGCTCTTTCAAATTTTCCGAAACTGTTATTTGCGCCCGAATTTCAATGACAGGTATTTGAACCCGGCTTATATTTTTGTTTAGAGCAAAATTTATATTTTCAATAAAACGGTTTTTGTCCACACTGAAGCCATTTTCCGTCTTGCCATCAATTGCGATATTGCCGTTTTGATCTCGATATATGTTTGTATTGGAAGCCGGTTTTTCAATTTTTTTAGTGATTTTTTCTTCCAGATATGTCCATATTTTTGGCTCATTTATGCTAGTTTCCGTAATTGTAAATATTTCAAAAATGCTGTCCGGTAAAATTTCGATTGTTGCATCATCAAGAACAATAGGAAAATACATATTTGTATTTTTTATTTTCAGCATGGTTTTTTTCTCAATATTCACGGCATCTGGAATTGTTGATGGTTCAAATGTCCATTTTTGGTCCCCACTTGCGCTGGGATTGATTATCTCTAAAGCACTGGCGCGTTGAACAAAAGGCAAAATACCCGCCACCAGGAAAACAAAAAATGTGATGCCGAATTTAAAATTTAATAATATCCATTTTTTCTTCTTCAATATGTTCATTTGGTATTTTTCTAAGCTGTTTCGCATCGGTATTTCTGTCTCTTTTAAGGCGACTTAAAAGTACATTTTTAAATCCTATTATTTTTTTAAGAAATCCTTTGTTTGAAGATGGTAGAGGATGTTTTTCATTAGAATTGCGAATTTTTTCTGATATTTCCTGGCCTTTTTTAAAAAGTTCCTTACTTTTTTGGCCAAGATATTCTCTGGTTTCCTGCCCTTTTTTAGGAGCGATACTCATGCCCACGATGGACCCGATCGCGCCGCCTATAATGGCTCCCATAACCAGTTTATCAATTTTAGACTTTTTCTTTTCCTGATGTGTTTTTTTGAAAAATTTAAACATATTTTAGTCGTATTGAATATACACCCTTAAGCCTCTAAGCAATTTTATCGCACTTAGGGCCGCATTACAACCGTTGCCGACGCTGGTGGCCACCTGCGCGGGGCTACCGGTACAGTCGCCGGCGGCAAAAAGACCTTTAATATTTGTTTTTCCGTCCATGTCAACTTTAATGTAACTATTGGCCGTTTCCAGACCCAGTTTTTTTGCGAAAGCGATTGCTCCCGCAGTTCCTATGGCCATAAAAACTCCTTCCGCAGACATTTCCGTATCATCACCGAGAATAATTTTTTCAGCTTTATCTATACCTGTAATGGCTTTGATTCTTGTTGTTTCACGGATCGTGATTTTATTTTTCTGTAGTTGCTCTAGGTATTCTTTTGAAAAGTTGAATTTTTTTCCATGACTGAGAATAGTAATATCCCTGGTGTAGCTTAAAAGCTGCATTGCTTCTTCCGCGGCATAATCACCGTTACCAATTACAACGACTTTTTTATTTTTAAAGAAAAAACCGTCACACACAACACAATATGAAACCCCTTTGCCCGTAAAAAGTTGTTCATTTTTAATTCCGCTTAACGCGTAACTTTGACCTGTTGCAAGTATAACGGTTTTCGCCTGATAATGGCGCTGTTGGCTGTCTTTAAGGATAAAAGTATTATTTTCCCGTATTTTAATGTCAATAATCTCATTTTTTATCATTTCCGCCCCAAAACTTCTCGCGTGTTCAACAACTTTCTGGGTGAGGTCTGGGCCAGAAACCGGTTCAGTGAAACCGGGATAATTTGCGATGATGCGGGATTTATACATATTGCCCTTTGTATAATCACCAAAAATAACGGTTTTTAATTGCGCGCGCGACGTATAAACAGCCGCGCTCAAACCGCCCGGTCCACAACCCACAATGGCAACATCATAAATGGGATTGTCCCTATTTTGCTTTACCTGGTCTTGCATAATCTACATTTTTTGTTCTGCGAATAACGTTGATTTTAATTTTACCCGGATAGGCAACGTTTTCCTGAATTTCTTCGGCGATATTGCCCGCAAGCGGATGTAAATAATCGTCTTTTAACTGTTGCGGATCAACAATAACGCGTACTTCGCGTCCCGCTGAAATTGCGTACGTTTTCGCCACGCCTTCGTATGAATTTGCTATGCCCTCAATTGCGTGAATGCGTTCAAGGTATTTTTCAATGGATTCTTGTCTGGCTCCGGGGCGGCCTGCCGAAATGGCGTCGCCCGCCTTTACAAGCATGGCTTCAGCGGTTTTTTGCGGAATCGCATCGTGATGTGTCCAGGCCGCGTGAATTTCTTCTTCGGAAAATTCATATTTTTCCATAATCTCCTTTGTCAACACGTCGTGCGAGCCGCCAACCTCCTGATCAATTGCTTTGCCAAGATCATGGAAAAATCCGCCAATTTTTGATGTCATCATGTTCAACCCAAGTTCACCGCTCAGCATCAGCGTAAAATAACCAACCTCAAAGGAATGTTTGAGAATATTTTGACCATAGCTGGTGCGAAATTTCAGCCTTCCGATAATTCTCAAAAATTCATCTGGAAATTTTCGGCCTTCAAGCTCAAGCATTTGAACGGTTTCCCTTCCAATTTGAATAAGAATTTTTTCCGTTTCCGTCTGTGATTCCTTTAGTTTTTGTTCAGCTTTTTCTTTTGTAACAACGCGTTCTTTTAGAAGTTTAAGGATGGTTTCACGGGCAATATGCCGTTTAACAAGGTCAAAACATGACACGATAATGGCATCCGGCGCATCATTAAAAATAATGTCAACCCCGGTAGCTTCTTCAATCAAAAGGACAATTTCGGCGTTTTTGCCAATAATTCTGGCTTTGTGTTCATCGTGGCTGACTGTAATATTTGAGTTTCGTTTCTCTACGGACGTTGGGGCCGAATAGCGCTGGATCACGTTTGAAATAATGTTTTTTACCAGTCTTTCTTTTTCTTCTTCAAGATATCCAACGTATTTTACAAAGTGGTCATCGCGCTCCAGTGCCAAATCATGTTCAAGATGATTCAAAATTTCCGATTTTGCGTCGGAAAATGACGTGCTGCTTTTAGCAATGAGTTTTTGCCTTATTTTATCTTCCAGTGTTTTGCCCTGTTGACGAAGGGCCTCAACTATTTTTATTTCATTATCAAGAGACGCCTGTGTTTCCAATAATTTTGTATTTTTATAACCTAGTTGTTCTTCTTTGGAAGCTATAAGGTTCTCAAGTTTTTCCTGTTGCATTTTGCTGTTTTCCTCAAGCTCTGCAAGATATTGATGAATCTCCACAATGCGTTTTTGGCTTTGCTCCGTGGTTTTTTCATTTTCCATCACAGCTTTTTCAAGAGCCTGATCGGCCTTCCCTTGAAAATGGGCCAGGTCGTGTATTTTCCGCGGCCCTAAAACAAAGAGGCCGAGAAACAAACCGGCTGCCAACCCTCCTGCCGCAATAATGATATAAGAAAATTCGTTCATTGTTTATGATTAATAATCCCGGGAGGATATTGTAACATGGATTTATCTATTTTTCCTTAAATCTTTTATAATTTCTTTAAGTATTCCGGTGGTTTTTTTCAGTTCTTTCCAT
>CAYHVY010000041.1:0-8848 GCA_964360095.1 uncultured Candidatus Peribacteria bacterium
ACCCTCTGGAAGCAACATTTTTTGTCTGACAGCCCATATTGATGTCAATACCGTCAAAACCCAGTTCCGCTACCACGAAAGCTGCCTTATAAAATGCCTCCGGCGTACTACCAAAAATTTGCGCTGCAATTGGCCTCTCGCTTGCGTCATACAAAAATGCGTCAAGATTTTTTGTCGCGCCGGCGCAGATGCCTTCCACAGAGGTAAATTCGGTAATCGTTATATCCGGTTTGCCATATTTGGCTGTAATATAACGAAAAGCCGCGTCCGTAACGCCGTCCATCGGGGAAAGTCCAATGATCGGTTTGTTTAACTGATGCCAAAATTCTCCTTTGTCCATATTTTTTAAAAAACAACACCAAAGGAACGATTTTGATCACAATCGTTCCTTATAGGCAATATTCAATTATCAATTACCATTAAACTATTTCTTCACTGGCAAAATTCTGTACATCCCAGTGGAACATTTTGAACATTTTCCCTTCATGGCCCGTCTGCCTTTTTTACCGAAGGAAACTTCGGCTGCTCCTGGAGAAAAGTCTCTTTTTGACTTACATTTAACGCAATATCCTTGCATAGTTGAGAGGGGTTAAAATATTATTGTTTTTATTGTATCCTAAGAAAGCACAATATTCCAGCTCAATTTATTTTCCAATTAGATTGCAAAAAATGATTATTGTTTCCTTTTCAGAGATTATCCATTTTGTCTGGAGTTATTTCCGTCGTTTTTATGGAATGGTGATTTTGGCTTATCTGGCTATCGCGGTATCCATTTTGGCCGATGTTGCCACGCCTGTACTTATGGGCTGGCTCGTTGATACTATTACATCCGGAAAAATTGAAATGGCTGAACGTTTTCGCCAGGCCATTTTCATAGTTTTTATTATTTTTGGCCAGAGTCTGATTTTTCATGGAAGTTATCGCGTGGCGCATTTTTTAAATTGCTGGACGGATTCCGAGGTGGAACGGCTTGTCGCAGCGGAAACTTTGGAGCGCGTGCAGCGTTTTTCAGCTGACTGGCACGCAAATTCTTTTGTCGGAGCGACTGTGGTGAAAATTCGCAGGGCTATGCGCGCGATTCATACTTTTTATGACATTATCTGTTATGATTTTTTCCCCGCCATAGGTGTTTCTCTTGGTTTGATTGTTATTATTGCTTTCAGGCAGCCGCTTTTGAGTCTTGCCTTTGGTGTTTTTACCGTTTTTTGGATTCTATTGAGTTTTATTCTGGTTTTTTCTCTTGTTGTTCCCTCTAATCGGCAGGCAAATATTCATGACAGTCGCCTGGGCGCGACTCTTGCCGACACAATCGCTTCCAATGAGATTGTAAAGGCATTCGCGGCTGAAAAGCGCGAAAACGCGTATTTTGAAAAAATTTCTCTGGATTGGATGCATGTAGCCCGCCATTCATGGACGCGTGGGAATATTGTCGCTCTATTAAAAGCTTTTTTGATGATTTTGTTTAAAATCGTTATTTTGAGCAGTGCTATCTGGTTTTGGTACAAAGGCGATTTTTCTCCGGGTGATGTTGTTTTTGTATCCGCCAGCTATATGTCGTTATCCGTGTATCTTAGAAACATCAGTGACCGCATTCGTGACCTCAATCAGGCCATGAATGATATGGAGGATGTTGTGAAATTCATGAATACGCCGATTGCCGTTGCTGATATTCAGAAGCCTAAAAAATTGACCGTAAAAAATGGAAAAATTGAGTTCGCGAACGTGACTTTTCAGTATCCAAATCAACGTAAACCAATTTTTAAGGATTTTTCTTTGACCATCGCGGCGAAAGAAAAAGTCGCGTTGGTGGGCCATAGCGGTAGTGGAAAAACAACTTTCGTGAAGCTTCTTCAGCGGTTTTATAACCTTCAGAGGGGTACCATCCTGATTGACTTACAGGATGTTTCTAAAGTAACTCAAACCAGTTTACGTCAAAACATCGCTCTTGTGCCTCAGGATTCTCTGCTTTTTCATAGAAGTTTACTGGAAAATATTGCCTACGCCCGTCCGCACGCGTCAAAAGAAGAAATTGAAAAGGCCGCTAAACAGGCTAATATTGACGAGTTTGTCAAAAATTTACCACGTCAATATCAAACATTGGTAGGGGAGCGTGGCATCAAACTTTCCGGTGGAGAACGTCAGCGTGTGGCTATCGCACGGGCACTTCTTGCCGATTATCCCATTTTGATTTTGGACGAAGCTACCAGTTCTCTTGATTCAAAATCAGAAAAACTCATTCAGGATGCCATTGCCCATTTATTGGTTGACCGCACAGCGATTATTATCGCCCACCGTTTGAGTACAATTAAATTTGTGGATCGTATTCTTGTTTTTGATGGCGGACGCATCGTTGAAGAAGGCACCCATCTTCAGTTGCTCAGAAAACCGGATGGTGTCTATAGAAAAATGTTCAAACTGCAAGCCGGCGGTTTCTTAACCGACGAATATTAATGTGTGAATTACAAAAATATTTTTAATAAGGGTCAGGTATTGCAATTCTGTCCGAGCCGGTACGATAATCGCTTATTATGGCAGGTGTATACAGGGCTCTGTAATGCTCAAAAATTTTTGCCTCTTTTTCTGCTGCTTCAACTGCTTCGGCTTCACTTGCGTAAATTAAATTATTTGCAGGTGCAATTTGCAGCACATACGGTGCATTTTTATATGCAATAACACGAAATGATCCATCTTTACTCTCCAAGATTTTAAAAGCCTGCATATCTTTTTTATGACCCGGGTCATAATATGTGATTTCTCTACACACTCTTGTATACTCAACTCCCTGGAATGTCTCCAATCTTTGGGCTCTTTGCAACGTACCTCTTTGTCTTGCACCATTCTCAATATAATTTGCCGCGACTAAAAGCGCTCGAACCCCTCTTGCTATGCTTCTTGGAACTCTTGTATTTTCATGATGTTTGTTCAAACCTGTTGCTCTTAGTAATGCGGCTTTTTCTCGCAATTTAACTGGATTAGCGTCTCTGTATTTGCTGTAAGCTGCTTCGTAATTCATAAATGGTAAAATTAAGTTTTAAGGTACAATAATATCAAATTTTTTTGCAAAATCAAGTAAAATTGGTATTGTTTATATCGTAAGAGAATTTCCCTTATTCCGTCAGCTTATTTGTAATTGATGGCAAATTTACACTTTCAGGACGAGTTTCTTGAAGCCTATGACAAGTATTCGGATGCTATTTTCAGACACTGTTACTTTCGAATTTCGGACAGGGAACTCGCGAAAGATCTTATGCAGGAGGCTTTTATGCGCACGTGGCAGTATCTCACTCAACAAAAAAAATCGTTAGACAATATTCGCGCTTTTCTCTACCGCGTGGCCAATAATCTGATTGTTGACGAGGTGAGAAAAAAAAGAGCATTATCTCTTGAAGAAGCGATGGAGCACGGTTTTGCCCCAAGCTCTCCTGATGAAAATATAAAAGATAATATTGACGGGAAAAGTCTTTTTGTTCTCCTTGAAAAATTGAGCCGGGAATATCGTGAGGTTGTTGTTATGAGGTATATTGATGATCTCTCGCCCCAGGAAATTGGAGAGATTCTTGGAGTCAGCGCCAATGTTGTTTCTGTGCGGATAAACCGGGCTCTTCAAAAATTACGTACCTTTTTACCAAAGCCATGAATAATATTTTTAAAAAAATCACGGAAGAAGCAAAAAAAAATCATCTTGAAAAAGAGGAAAAAATGCATATCCGTAAAGAAATTGTCGCTTTTATGCAAAAAAATCCTGTAAGAGATGAAAGAGAGTTGCGTCTACTTCCATGGAGGCTCCATAATCTCTTTTATTTCTTAACTTATCGTCCTATGCCAGTCGCACTATTTATCGTTTTTATCGTCAGTATCGGTACGTCATTGGCTGCCGAATCTGCACTGCCTGGAGATGTTCTCTATTCAGTAAAAGTTAACGTCAATGAGGAAGTTGGCGGATTGTTTTCTTCTTTTAATAATGAGTTTAAAGCCGACTTTGAAGCCAAGCGCGCTGATCGTCGTTTGCAGGAAGCTGAAAAAGTTGCTGCCAAAGCCGATCTGAAAGGCGGCGTGCTGGTAAAAATTGAAGAAAATTTCCAGACCCATGCTGATAGAGTGAAAGAACGCATCGCTGATTTTCAGGCAAGGGGCCACTTTAATAACGCGGTTGATCTCAGTTCTAAATTTGAATCTTCGTTGCGAGCTCACGAACAGGTTCTGGTTCGTTTAAAAGCCGATTTGCAGTCAAAATCTTCAGATACAGGTGAAATAAATTCAGGACTTGATTCAGTGATTGATGATGTACATTCAGTGTTAAAAGGTGTGGTAGAGTTGCGCGCGTCAGCTGAAGCATCTGCTAAACAGAAAGCAGAGGAAGAAAAGAAATCTGAAGTAAAAAAAGCAGAGGAAGAAAAACACGAAGATAAACGTGAAATCAATGGAACAGGTGAAACGCGTGAACAGGAACAGGGTCGTTTGCAGATCCAGGGGGAGGCAAAGGGAAAGCTGGAGACTAAAACTGATTTGGATGCTGCAGCTGAGATTCGTGCAAAAGCCAAAAAGAATCTTAATGTTGACCTTGGTTTGTAAAAAATTAAAAAAACTGCCCAATTGCAATTGGGCAGTTTTTTTGCGTAAAGTTTGATATAAATACAAATGAAAATATCAATCTATAATATATGAAAATTTTTGTATCTGCCAAACCGGGCTCTAAAAAGCAATATATCAAAAAAATTGATGAAACGCATTTTATTGTGGCCGTGAAAGAAACTCCGGAACATGGTAAAGCCAACGAAGCTCTCATTAAAGCACTTTCCAGGTATTTTGGTGTTGGCATTTCAAATATAGAAATTATTTCCGGCCACACGTCACGCAGGAAAATTTTGAAAGTTTATTTGTAAATCAATAAACCTTTTTTAGATAACACTTTTCGCAGTAGACGATTTCGGGACGATCAGGTGCGTAAGCTGTTTTGATTCGTTGATGACACTTTTCGCATTGTCTTATCCATAATTTATATGGAGGTCTGCGTTGCAAACGGCAATCCGGACAAAGCGTTGGTGAGAGTAGAGTTTTCAATGGCATTTGAATTGTAGACGCTTTCCGGGATCTCTGCTTCGTCAATCATGCCAAGAAGAGATTCTTTGCCTTTGCGAAGTTTATCAAACTCTTTTTTAAGAGATTGAAGACGTTTTCTTATTGGAGCAGTGATTGCCATACTCTCTAAAAATTAGTGAATAGACCACATAAACATTATCAAATTCACTAAAAAATAGCAAAATCTAATAAATCTCTTTCAAATAACACTCTTCGCAATAAACGATTTCCGGGCGGTCGGGCGCGTAAGTGGTTTTCATATTCGCTTGGCATTGCATGCATTGTCTATCCCAAAGTTTGCGTGGATTGATCAATGCTTTTCTTGAATAATGTCTGCAGTCCGGACACAGACGTGGAAGCGGCAGAGAATGTTTTTTATAAAACTCTAATTCCTGCGGAATAATTCTGTAAAGCTTTTGATCGTTTTCGCATTCAATAACCCAAGTCAGGACTTCTTTACCTGTCTTTTGAATACTTTCCGGCAATTTTGCCGCTGGAATATTTGAAGTTCCTGAAGGTTTTGGACGTATGTAATTATTCCAATTAAAGCCCTGCTTTTCCGCCTCGGCCTTTGAAAGCGGGAAGTACTCCATGGCAATGGTGTCATTGTAGCCAAAAGGGCTAAGCCCGACTGGAAAAAATTCACCCCATTCCTTCGTGCTACCCATGTGTTCAATGATACGGGGAACTAATTTTTCGTATTCTTCTTTTGAAAATTGTCGGTTGAGTATGCAGTATTTCCTGTGATTTAAGCCAACACAGCCAAAAAGATGTTCGCTATTAAAACAGTAATCGCTGTACATCACGTCTGAACTGTACTGGCATTTGGCGGAAAATTTTACGTTGTTGGCGATATAGCTTGCCATACATTCATAACAAAAATTTGTATCTATTCCTGAATTAAAGCAATCGTAGCTGTTATTTGCCATGGCATCCCAAAGATATTTGCCATTTTCCGATTGGATTACGTCAAAACACTCTGTGCAGTTTTTTGAATATCCAATGTGATCTCCCATACAATCTTCGGAACTCTGAATATTCAGGTTTTTGCATGGTAGGCTTAATCGCAAAGCTCTCAGTTTTTGCTTTTCATTTTTTACAGATGTATGCGTAAATGAAAAATTTTTTATAAAATTTTCGTATTCTTCCTTTGTAACCTGTTTGTTGTAAATGCAGTACTCTTTCTGCCTTAACCCTACGCATCCGAAGCAGTTTTTGCAGCTCCGGCAGTCTACGCAAAAATAACAATCACTCAGATTTTCTCCGTCATAACACCAGAAAGAGTGATAGGAGTTATTTATTTTTGTGCATTCGTAGCAGAGTTCGCACGTCAGAAACCAAAAACAATCAACGCAGTTTTTTGACTTCATGCCGCCGGTGGTGCAGTAATAACCATCTTCTATTGTTATTGTATTGAAGCAGAGATAGCTGTTTTTCATGCCTTCAGTGTCATTACAGTAGCTGCTGTTTTCATTCCTGTGATTTTCCAGGCTGATACGTGGAACTTTTAATAAAAGTTCACGAAATTGTTCAAAAAATGAACGGTTAAAATAATATTCCTGGCCGTATTCCATGGCATTCCATTTATCACTCCACCACGCAGATTGGCCATATACTTTATGCTTGCTGTCTGGAGAATAAATGGAAACTATTTCCTGTCCTGAAAAATCACACTTCCGTTTGTAAAGTTTTCTTTCATTGCGAAAGGCCATGCGCCTCTGCATGCGGCAATTCGGACACAGCGTGGGTGGTGGAACCGGATATTTTTTACCGTTAAAAACAGGAGACACCTTGTCATAAAATACCAAATCTTCATCAGTGATTTCAAAGCTTACAGCGCACTGTTTGCAGGTTTTTTGCATGAATATATTTTATGGAGTTTTTTTGAATTTTTTTAATTTTCCAAAATAGAAAGCGCTTTCAAGCCAGTTTAATTTTGCTTTAGTTGAAGAGTGTTTCCATAATTTGAGGGTTTTGATGTCCACGGAAGATTTTTTAGCGATATTTTTTGAAGCGCTTGATTTCATAAATTTTTTAGTTGAATAAGTGATCTAAGATCTAAAATATCCTGATCCCGATTGGCCTTCTTTTTCATTTTAATGAGATCATTCAGGCAAACGATAGGTATTTTCACCCCATCAATATTTTTCGTAACTTTTTTCTTATAAAAATTATCAAATTTTAACGATTCTTCGATGATAATATCAATTTGCAGCAGACTGTTTTTAGGCGGAGTGAAAGAATAGGCCTTGAGATTTTTTTGCCTGAGCCATTCTTTTACTTTTTTGTGATTTCTTAATTCCAGTACAGCAACGGGCACCCTTTCGTAATAGCCCATTTTTTTCATGAGTTTATCGAGTTTTTTCAAATTTTCTTCCTCAAGAAGGACCAGGAGATCAAGATCACCGGTAAAACGAACATATCCATACAGATTTACCGCGACACCACCTACTACAAGATACTTTATTTTTGCATCGTTCAAACGGCGAAATACGTTTTCAAAAAGATTCATGTTTGCGATCTTGAGGCTGTTTAGAGTATATCACACAGCCCATTGTTTACAGGTTTTTCGCATAGAATTATCTTATTTAAAATCTTTATGATAAAGGGCTTTAAGCATTCAATTCGCGCAAAATTTGAGATCCAGACTTGCCTTTTGGCCTTCGTTTTTTCAATTCCAAAAGGGTTTCCTTTTCTCTTCTTAAAATTTCAAATTCCTCACCTTCGGTCAACCCATTTGCGGTAAACATCTCCTTTTTTTCTTTACGCACCACCGCGGTCAGGGTTAATTTAATATAGGAAGTCACTGGAATCCCCCTGTATTCGGCAATATCGGATAGGTCCTTTTTTAAAGACGGGTTTACTTTGATTTGAATAAGCTGGGAAGGCATAGGTATATAAAAGGATTACTAAAGTAGTATTTCTATATACTTAGTATAACACTCCGTACAGGTCAATTGCAAGCCCTAAAGCCTTATTTTTTCTTATCCTTTTTTTTGGGTTTCTTTTTTTCCCTTTTTTGTCTGTCGCCTCTGCCCATAATGATAAATATTATGAAATAACGTCGTTATTATACATCAATTTTATTGCGCAACCCATTCAATCGGTTTTTCTTCAATTGATACCAGATACTTATTTGTTTTGCTGAAATGTCTGCACCCAAAGAACCCTCTGTTCGCCGAGAAAGGGGACGGGTGCGGGGCCGTCAACACGCAATGTTTTGAACGATCTATGATATTGCCTTTTTCCTGTGCGTATTTGCCCCAAAGGAGGAACACAATATGATCTTTTTTTTCTGAAACAGTCTTAATGACAGCGTCGGTAAATAATTCCCACCCTTTATCCTGGTGCGATCCTGCTTGACTCCCGCGGACGGTTAATGTCGCATTCAGGAGCAGCACGCCCTGTTTTGCCAAATAATCCAAATTGCCCGTTTTTGGCATTGGCACACTAAGATCTTCTGAAATTTCCTTATAAATATTTTGAAGCGACGGTGGCAGTTGCGTCTTGTCGTTTACAGAAAAGGCGAGTCCGTTTGCCTGGCCCTGTCCGTGATACGGGTCCTGTCCGAGAATGATGACTTTTACGGATTCAAACGGACAGAGTTCAAACGCCCGAAAAATGTTTTTCCCGCTGGGGTAAACGGTGTTGGCGGCGTATTCCTGTTTTACGAACCGGACAAGCGTTTCAAAATACGTTTTTTTAAACTCTTCATGCAAAACATTCAGCCAGGATTTATGTATTTTTACCTCTGTCATGGGTATTTTTT
>CAYHVY010000042.1:0-8556 GCA_964360095.1 uncultured Candidatus Peribacteria bacterium
AAAGAAATAATATCGGTATTTTTAAAAAAGAGGTTTTCAATTGGAAAAATGCCGTGCATCAGATTAACCCTAAAACCGCAACAGTTTAGCAAAGCGCTCTTCATCTTCATACGGCCCGATAACAGCCAACCGCAGAGCTTTTTCCAAAAAAAGATCTCGGGCGACATGCTGCAAATCAGCGACGGTAACGGAATCCACTTTTTTCATGATTTCTTCCGGAGTCCGCACTTCGCCGTACAACAATTCAAATTTGCCAAGCATATGAGCGTATTCTTCAGAATCTTCCAGACGCAAAACCATTTTTCCTTTCAAAAACTCCTTTGCTTTTTTTAATTCCGTGTCCGGAATCGGCTCGTCCAAAGCCTTTTTATATTCAGTGACAATGGCTGAAATTGCTTTATCAATGCGCTCCAACGACACGCCGGCGTTTGTGGAAATGGTACCCGTATCTGTGTAATCATCGGTTGTGGTATTGATGTAATAAGCCAGACCCTGTTTTTCACGCACAGACAAAAACATTCGCGAACTCATGTTGCCACCCAAAACAATCGCCAAAAGTTTCGCGGCATAGTGACGCGGATGCTGTTCCGCGTATCCTTGAAAACCCGCAACAACATGCGCCTGTTCTGTCTTTTTGTTGCGCAAAAATAATTGTTTAGCCACGGTGGTCTTTTCACAGGGTTTGAAGTGATAGGCTTTTTTGGAACCGTCAAAAACAAAAAGCTGTCTGATCTGTTTTAAAACCTCTTCGCTGTCAAAGTTGCCGGAAATGGAAATAACCGTATTTTCCGCTGTATAAAGCTCTTTTTTATATTGCAGAAAATCATCCTGCTTCACGCCGTGAATGACTTCTTTTGTGCCCACCTGATCCCAACCAAGGGGCTGATCGGAGTAAATAAGTTTCTCAAAATCCCAACCGATCTGATACATCGGCGTGTCCTGGTACATGTTATATTCTTCCATGATGACACCGCGCTCCTTGTCAATTTCAGCGGGTTCAAATTTTGAATGGAGCAGCATGTCCGCAAGCACATCCAGAGCTAAATGCCCATGTTGATCGGCCACCTTGACATAGTAGCCGGCATATTCTTTCCCGGTAAAGGCGTTAAAATCTCCGCCGACACCGTCAATGGCCTCCGAAACTTCTTTGGTATTTTTATATTTTTTCGCGCCCTTAAAAAACATGTGCTCCAAAAAATGAGAAATGCCATTCAGCTTTTTTACTTCGTAACGGGAACCCGCGCCAACCAAAATCAAAACCGTCACGGATTTGGTATTTGCCAGTTTTTTTGTCACAACCCTAAGTTGATTATCAAGAACTGTTTTATGCATGGGCGCATTATAGTATACTGCAGGCTACATTGTAATCAAAAAAACTAAAATGAGGGGTAAAAAGCATCAAAATCCGGAAGACAGGCCGATATACCGCATCAGGTTTCTTACTTACTTCTTTGTTTTTCTTACAACAATCCTGGTAATCCGCCTTTTTTATTTACAGGTTATAAAGCATGATTTCTATGAACAGGTGGCGGCAAAAGAACACTTTGGCTATTTGGAGTTGCCGGCACGTCGCGGAGAAATTTTCATCAAAGATTACGCGTCGCATGAATTGGTAAGAGTCGCTACAAATAGCGTTTTGGACCTTCTATACGCCGATCCGACGCTGATTGAAAACAAAAAACTGGTCGCGGAACGCATCACGCCAATTATTTTTGATCTTGAAGAAGCCAAAAAACAGGATATGGAACGTGTAAAAACAGATATGGCAAAAACAAAAACCACCGAAGAGCGAAACAGCATCAGGGTCCTAAACGATGAAGAGCTTTTTAAAAAGTTTTCTGAAGATTTGCTGGAAAAAATAAATCAGGAAAAACGCCAGAAAATTCTTTTGAGCAATGAGCTTAAAAAAGGAACACTTGCCGCGATCAATAATCTACATTTAACCGGCATAGAGACAACGGAAAATAAACTTTTTGCGTATCCGCCCCAAATTCTGGATCGCACGCAAGTGGCTACAGCTCTCGCTCCTTATCTTGAGATGCCGGACTCCGAACTTGAAAATATTCTAAAAGGACTGAATCGTTACATCATTCTAAAAAGAAAACTGAAACCTGAAACTTCCGCCAAAATAAAAGAACTGATCAATCAAAATAAAGACAAAAATTTTATAGGCCTTGGATTGAAAGAAGAATATTATCGTTATTATCCGGAAAAAACGCTTGCCGCCAATATTCTTGGCTTTGTGACTTCCGCCGGCATCGGCCAATATGGCATTGAGAGCAAATTTAATACGCAATTGCAGGGAAAAAAGGGTGTTTTTCAAACACAAAAAGATAGTGTGGGACGGCAAATAACCGTGGGGGAAAGTATTATTCAGCCAGCAGTTGACGGCCAGGATGTCGTACTCACCATAGACCGTTCAATACAGATGACCGTGGAAAAAAAACTCGCGAAGGCGGTCGCAGATTATCGCGCCGATAACGGCCAGGTTATAATTCTTGAGCCAAAAACCGGCAGAATCATAGCCATGGCCAACTATCCAACTTTTGATCCCAACAGTTATAGCGCCGTTTTTGAGAAAGATCTGATAAATTTAAAACAGGAAGAAATCGCCGCACTCGTTCCAATTCAAAATGAAGAAAACACGTTCTGGTTTTACCGCAATGTTCTAACTCTTGACCGCATTAAAATTTTTAAGGAAACTTCGGCCGATGGTGTCGTCGTTTATAAAAAGTATAAAAATACATTTGGCGCCGAGGCATACCAAAACAAGGGTATCGCCCAGAATTACGAACCCGGGTCAATTTTCAAAATCGTGACCATGGCCAGCGCTCTTGATGATGGTGATGTAAAAACCTCCACAAGCTTCACCGATCCTGGATTTTTACAATTGGACTGGAATCCATCCACAAAAAAACACGACTACGAAATCAGAAATGTTTCCGCAAAATGCACGGGCCGCGTCAACATGGCGTGGATTATTCAAAATTCCTGCAACACGGGCATCGCCCAGGTTGCGCAAAAAATGGGCCGCAATCTGTTTTATAATTATATCCTCAAATTTGGCTTCACGGAAAGAACTGAAATTGAATTTGACAATGAAAGCACGGGAAAACTTAACCCGTTTGAAAAATGGACTGATAGTGAATTCGCCACGCATGCCTTTGGCCAGGGTATGACAGTCACGCCGTTACAGATGACGGTCGCATATTCTGTAATTGCCAATAAGGGTGTTTTGATGCAACCTCATATCGTTGAGAGCATCAATCAAAAAAACGGGAAAACTATGGTCACCGGCTCTGCTTCAGTGCAACGCGTTGTCTCTGAACAAACGGCAAATCTGGTTACAGCCATGCTGGTAAATAACGTTGAAAACGGCGATAGTTATGGACGCATGCGTTTGCCGCGCCATTATTTTGGCGCAAAAACCGGAACCGCCCAGACGTATCGCAACGGCAAGGCGCTTAGCGGCGTGGGAACAACAATTGCAACCGTCCTCGGATTCGCCCCGATAGATAACCCAAAATTTGTCGTTCTCGCGAAACTGGACCATCCCCGCACCGTAGAATGGGCCGATGCCACCTCCGGCATCCTTTTGCATGAGATCATGGAATATCTGTTTGACTATTACAGCATCCCGCCGGATAAAAAGTGATTAAATTTTGAGATGTCTTTTAATCGTGCCTACACCACTCAACAAGCCGTTCAGGATTTTCTGCCCATTCCGTTTGCCAAAGTTCGGCAACATGCGCCCCGGGCGATTTTTCCTTTACAAAAACAAAATCTTTAATCGGGATCAAATAAACCGATTCATCAAATTTGCGTTCATTGAAAATTTTGAACGAACGCAAATTGTCAGTGGCAACATTTAAAATTTCTTTACAATAAGACAGTATTTTATTGCCGCATACAACGGCATCCATACCATTTTTCGCGATAGCCTCATAGCTGTCACTAAAATCAGTAAAACTCCATTTTTTAGTGATATCTTTTAAAATTCTTCCGCCATCCGGATGATAAACAAACGCTTTTACAATAGCCTGTATGGAAGGAATTAAAAAAGAAGGCACGCTATCACAAATACGTAACTCTATATAGCGTTTAATACGTACAAAAGAATAAATCATGGATGTATGCATAACCCAATCTTCAATTGTGGGATAAAAATCTTTATATCCTTTTTCAATAAATTGTCTGAATGTTATCGCATTGATATTTAACATTTTTCCTCCGCGTTTAACAGCAATCATTTGAATATCAAGACAAAAATTGACCCAATCTTTTAGACTAAAATCATTTTCAAAAAAGAATTTTCTGATACCAAAACGCTTTGGATCGTTGTTATTAAGAACATGCATGCGGTAACTTACATAACCGCTTAATTTACCTTTATTTAAGGGAGAATGTGCATACATGGCGCCCAAAAATGGGGAAAGCCGTAAAAGCGTCTGAAATTTTTTGCAGGCGTCAATTTCAGAAACAAAATCAATATTGGCCTGTACGGAAGCTGTTTTTTTTAATTCTTCCTGCCATAATCCACCTTGGGATTTCAAATAATTGCGCAACATTTTATAACGCGGCGTTTCAAGTAATTTGATAACATCATTACTAGCGAACGGCTGAATACCTATGCCTAACCAAAGAACACCAAATATTTTTGAAATGACACTAAACTCATGCTGATGAATATCAAGCTCACGCGCAAGACTATGAATGGATTGGTGCGTTCTGCCAGAAAGCTCACTCATACTTTGAGCAGTTTCAAGGGTTAAAAAACTGCCGCACCGTTTAAGTCTTAATAAATAATTTTCCTCCTGTTTAGAAATTTTCCATCCCAATTCTTCTATCATTTTTTCTTGAATTTTGAGAAGACCGTTGGCTCCAAAATATGTTATTGGCTTATTATTCGCCTGAAAAATGCCATGCTTTTCTACCTCCATGCCAATAGCAACATCCTCGGGTTTTTTACAGCCTTCTTTGTAATAGGCAAGAAGGTTTTTCACTTGAAGAGGTTCAACGTTGCGCAAATTTTTCTTCAAAAACGGTCGCATGTATCACGATATTTTAATAAATTGGCAATAATTTTACCTTTTCCATTTAAAAATTCAAGCCTTCTCAAAACATGGCATTTTCCTATTTTTTCATACCATCGCCATTGTTTTCAGGTCGTTTTTGTAGTACAATTATACGATTGGTTTTGGCTTAACCATAAGGATAAAATACATCTTTTTATGATAAATTTTTTAATACCGGTTTTTTCGGCAATTTCACAGGCGGGCGCTCATACGCTGGATAAAATCATCCTCTCCACGCGCAAGACAACTTTTAAAACATATTTGGGGATCAGTTTCCCGATCTTTGCTTTAATAAACATTGTTTTGTTTTTGATCATCAGGCCATCTTTTGGCACCGGAAATTTTCTTGGGATTGCCTGGATTTTAGTCCTTGTAGCGACAGGAATATCTCTCATCTCAAATATTACTTTCTACAAAGCATTACACGATGACAGTCTGGGAGAAATTGAAACTCTATATTTGCTGCGCAATATTCCAATTATTATTTTTTCCAGCATTATTTTCAGCGATGAACGCAATTTTCTTGTGATTCTCGTAGCTCTTTTTGCTTCCATGGCAGTTCTTTGGTCGCACTGGGAACACCATCATTTTAAAATCGCAAAAAACAGTCTGCGCTACCTGCTGTGGACTCTTATTTCCGCGCCAGTGGATGCCATCATTTTAAAAATTATCCTACAAACATGGGATCCTGTGGCTTTGCTATTGGTTCGTTCCATCATTATGGGTATTGTATTCGGTTCTCTGTTTTTTAAGGATGCGAAAAATTCCACAGCAAAAACAACCGTTCTTCAGGTTCTCACCAATATTGCTACCAGCGTTGGCTGGCTTTTGTATTATTTGAGTTACCAGAAAACCGGCATTGTCTTCACCACTCTAATCGTCACCCTTCAGCCTTTGTTAACCTATCTGGCTTCCCTGCTCTTTTTAAAGGAAAAATTTCACTGGAAAAAAACAACGGCCTTCGTTGTAATTCTTGCATCTCTTGTGCCAGCGCAGATGATAAAATAGAATAGGTATAAAATAGTATCGCCAAAAAGTTAGGCCCTTCGTATAATGGCAGTACAAGGCACTCCAAACGCCTTAGCGCGGGTTCGATTCCTGCAGGGCCTGCCAAGTGCAAAATCTGTTCAAATTGGTTGTGGCGCGCCAGCCTCTTTTGGCGCGCCACTGCACTGCCCGACCTTTTATGCCTGCATGCGCCCTTTTGCTTTACACATAAACGAAAATCTATTAAATTATGTATTGGTTATTAAGTATAAAGTATTGATAATTTAATATTAGTAATATATTATAAGAATGTCAAAAGAAAAGCTCTCTATTGGACTCAATATCAGACGACTACGTAAGAAAAAAGGAATCTCTCAAGATAAACTTTCTAAAATTGCAGACGTAACTTACCCGACGATTATCAAGCTTGAATCTGGCGGAAATGATAACCCAACGATAAAAACACTTCTGAAAATTGCCGATGCACTAGATGTTTCAATTGATGACTTAATTACATCCATATGAATGAATTATCAAAAGAAATCCCATGTCCAAAATGTGGAAATATGCAGGACGAAAAATATAAATATTGCCAAAAATGCATGCATGAAATGAGTGAATTACATGAAACAAAAACACACAGGGAACCTAAGGGAAAGCCTTTCCCTGGTTACCTTGGTGGAGCTGTTGTTGTTGCTATGAGCGTTTATAAATTAACTGAACCTCTCTTTAAAGAAAGCTCCGAGAAAATAAAAGGCATATTAGGTGATTATGATTATTATGATCTTATACATTTGGGTTTTATTATCGCGGCAGTATTGCTATATGTCGGAATTGTGCGTTGGCTGAATCTCTTAAACAAAAAACACAATAGTCTGATCAATTTTGCCATAAAGATTATTGCTGGGATTATAAGTATTTTTGTGATGGGTATGTCTTTTGCTGCGACTACTGGCTTAATTGAAAGGAGTCAAACAATGGCGAAATTAAGGACCCTTACGCAGGTCGCTAAAGATAACAGTAATTTATTGGCTGAAATTAAGGACAAAAACGAGAAATCAAAAATAGAGCTTGTGGCACTTATCAACGAACAAAATAAACTTTATGAGCATTACGAAGATAAACCTATGACTTTTGAAGCTTTAGAAAGCAACATCAGAATTCTTACGGGGGGAATTGTCTTGCTGGAAAAGAAAAAAGAATTATTCCATGATTTTTATAGCGAATACCTTAAATTACCCGCTGAATATTTTGCTTTATTTGGACTTACCGTTAATGACGTGAATAAGCTGCTAGAAAAATCTGATGAATCAACGGATGCGGAAATTCAGCTAGCAGATTTAAAAATTTCAATCTATCAAAATGCTACTAAATTCAAGAAGGGAATTCTAAAAGATTCAACCGTAGTAGATCGTCAAATTGATGAAGAGGAAAAATTAATGCAGCACATGGACATAATTGAGAAAGAATATGATGCACTTGGTAAAGATTTTTTTACGAAACTTACTGGTAGTTTCCCTGATTCAATCATGTCCCCTGCACTGGAAGATGTAAAGAAGGAATATAAAGACCTTGGTATAGCTTTAGACAAAGAAATTGATAAGCTTAAAACAGATCAGCAATAATCATTAAATTATAACTTTAATTCATATCGCTACTACATCCTGGCAAGAATCAGAAACAATCGAATTTAAGCAGAGTCTCGCCGAAAAGGAAGAGGCCGGAAAAGACTTGTGTGCTTTCGCCAACAAGAACGGTGGAACCATTTATTTCGGTATAAAAAATAATGGCGAAAAGCTTGGATTACAGGACGTAAACGAAAAAACCATACGCCAACTCTCTCAGCTTTACGGTGACAATATACAACCGCGTCTTTATCCAAGTATTACCATTGAGGAGGATGATGGGAAGAAATTAATAAAAATTGTTGTGGCAAAGAGTTCAACCCCATATCATGTTTTTCAAGATGTAGCGTATGTTCGAGTTGCTTCGACTAGCCCTAAAATGCTTCGGGAGGAATATCATCGGAGGTTCATTCTATATCACGGCACAAACATGGATTATTCCTCAGTAAAAGTTGAACGAGCCACGTTTGGCGATCTTTCTCCAATAGCCATTAAAGAGCTTAGGGCTCTACTAAAAAAATCCGGTCGCCTTCAACAGAACATTGATACATTTAATGATGATCAACTTCTCAAGAATCTACATCTAATTGAAGATGATAAGATTACCGTAGCTGCGCTGGTTCTTCTCGGATCAGAAGAAAGTCTAGCAAAGTATCTTCCATACGCTGAGATACGTTATGGATATAAACTGTCGACAAGTGAAACACGAAACCAGGACAGTGTTGTTTTTCGGGGCGGCTACTTGCTGTATTACAACCAGCTTTGGGAAAAAATAAATGCACGTAACATTACTCTTAGTATTCCCCATGGACTTTTTCTGGGGGAGAAAAAAGCTTTTGAAGAGGAGACAATACGCGAGGCCGTGAATA
>CAYHVY010000043.1:0-8489 GCA_964360095.1 uncultured Candidatus Peribacteria bacterium
GCCGTGGCGCCGCGCAATCATCAAAAATATTTTTTAACAGTAAATACATATGACAAAAGGTAAAATAACGCAAATCATCGGTCCTGTAGTTGATTTTGAATTCGCTCCGAACGAGCTGCCGAAATTGTTGGAAACGGTAGAAATCATTGGGAACAATAAAAACCTGGTTGTTGAAATTCAACAACAGCTTGGGGACAACCAGGTGCGCGGGGTGGCTATGGACTCTACGGATGGTCTGGTGCGCGGCCAGGAAGCGATAGCGACGGGAAAGTCAATTAGTGTTCCGGTTGGTGAAAAAGCTCTTGGAAGGCTCTTAAACGTCCTTGGAGAGCCTATTGACGGTCTCGGTCCAATTGAAAGCGCGCAGCGATGGGAAATTCACCGCCCAACACCGCACTTTACAGCCCAATCCCCGACAACTGAGATTTTTGAAACAGGCCTGAAGGTAGTGGATTTGATTTGTCCTTTCGCGAAAGGAGGCAAGGTTGGTCTGTTTGGCGGCGCTGGAGTAGGCAAAACAGTGCTTATTCAGGAGCTTATCCGTAACATCGCTACGGAACACGGCGGTTTTTCCGTTTTCGCGGGCGTTGGCGAACGCACTCGTGAGGGAAATGACCTCTGGGTTGAAATGAAGCAATCCGGTGTCATCAATAAAACAGCGCTTGTTTTTGGGCAAATGAATGAACCGCCAGGAGCCCGTCTGCGGGTTGCCCTAACTGCCCTTACAATTGCAGAATATTTCCGTGACAAGGAAAAACGTGATGTTCTTCTATTTATTGACAATATTTTCCGCTTCTCCCAGGCTGGATCGGAAGTTTCGGCCCTTCTTGGACGTATGCCATCCGCGGTGGGCTATCAACCCAATCTGGCAACCGAAATGGGTGCGCTGCAGGAACGTATTACTTCAACAAAAGATGGCTCCATAACCTCCGTGCAGGCCGTATACGTGCCAGCAGATGATTTGACTGATCCCGCTCCGGCAACGACATTCTCGCATCTGGATTCAACGGTGGTGCTTTCCCGCGCGCTTACCGAGCAGGGCATTTATCCAGCCGTTGATCCTCTTGAATCCACATCGCGGCAGCTTGACCCAAATGTTGTCGGCGTGGAACACTACACCGTGGCGCGCGAAGTTCAGCGCATTTTACAGCGCTACAAGGATTTGCAGGATATTATCGCCATTTTGGGTATTGATGAACTGTCGGAAGAGGATAAAAAACTGGTTGCCCGCGCGCGCAAAATTCAACGTTTTCTGTCACAGCCGTTTTTTGTAGCGGAGGCGTTTACCAATATGGCCGGCCAATATGTCAAATTGCAGGATACCGTACGCGGTTTTAAGGAGATCATTGACGGCAAACATGATGATCTGACAGAGCAGGATTTTTATATGGTAGGTACTATTGAACAGGCCCGTGAAAAACACGAGAAAACGTCTTAACGTTCATTGAATCAACATTATGTTTCATCTGACAATCGTGACCGCGGAACAATCGGTTTATGAAGGCGATATAGAAATGCTAATCGCGCAAGCCGTTGATGGTGAAATTGGCATTCTCACCAATCATCATCCGCTTGTCACAAAGTTGGGGCCGGGCGCGATGCGTGTTGTTAAAGCGGATAAAAGCGAAGAAATATTATTTGTAAGCGGAGGATATTTAGAAGTCAATAATAATAAAGCAACTATTCTAGCCGACATCGCTGAAAATATTGAGGCCATTGAGTTGGAAAAAGCAAGAGATGCGCGACAGAAAGCCCAGGAAATGCTAAAACACGTCAAGGGTGATGTAGACCAGGCAAAATTAGAAGAGGAATTACGCGTTGCCATGATGCGCGAAAGGCTTGCTGATGTGGCACAGTACAAAAAACGAAAATAGGTTTTATCGTAGGGAACGGTTTTAAACCGTTCCCTACGATAAATCCTATTTCTCCATATCCTGTTCTCCCCCCTTGCGCGTAATTGGAGCTTTGTTGATTCCTTTCAGAGCCTTGTCGCCGGCCTCGTTTTGGATACCAACAAAAAGATCGGAAATTTCTTTGAACTTTTTAGTTTCAATATATTCTTCCATTTTTTCTCCTAATTTTCTGTTAAATTCATCAATTTGGAAGTCTTGCTGGCTTGTTTTATCTTTATCCTTGACCTCAACCGCATTTAATCTCGTAAAAATTGTATCTGAATTTACCCCAAGATTAAGTTTTTTGATTAATTCTTTTATCATGTGGCGCATTTCCTGAAGATGATATTTAATAAAGCGGCTGGAATCACACAATGGCGGTCTATCATAAATATCTCCTGTAAAGTGCTCCCTCTTTGTATCGTGATCGTAACGGTAGTCTATTATTCCATACAGCATCATAAATGCTTTAATAATTTTAGTTAATTGTTGTAATTCTTTTTTTGCCCCCTCACCACCCGCCTTAACTTTTTTATCCAGATTTCTTATTTTTCTCAGCACAAAATCGTTTGAGCCCGCCAGAGCGGTTTTTATACCGGAAAAGGATACCTGCATCCTGGCTCCACCCGCCAATCTGGTAATTTGCTTCACGGTTGTTTCATCCAATAGTCCAACAAATATGTCCATATCATCGTGATCCCATTGACTTGGATCGCTGGAAGCTTTTTCAAAACGTGCATGTGCATGCTCATCAAAAGCAATCACGTCCCGGACAAAATCAACAAATTTGCCGCCTGCCGTCCAGGTGATTTTTTTGCTATCCAGGGTTTTTATTTCGTCCATGCTGCCAACACCAAGGTCTGGCAAAATATGAGTTTTTATCCAATGCTTGTAGGCGCCGATTCCAGGTTTACCAATTTTGGGCTTACCTTCCTGCCATTTTCCATTTTCATCAGTGTGTCCTTTTTCCCATAACGGCTCCCCATTATCATTGTATTCCTGGTTTTGCTCGCTAGTAAAAAATTCAATTAATGGTATTCTGCGCAAATGTTTAGCACTCAAAGCGCCGGCACGGTCAACAGAAAGTAATGTTGAACCATTCAGATTGGCGGCTCCAATACCCATGATCAAAAAAAACATTTTATCCTCAAACTGCATTTTTCCGTATTCCATGGCATAATCAATATATTCTTCATATTGAGCGGGGTTAACATATTCCCCCTTGAGAAATTGTCCCAGGAGCTTTTGTAATTGCAATTTTAGACCACCGGGATCACTCTCCAAACGTTTGGAGTGATCTTCATAATTTTTCTTTATAGTTTCATAGCCTGATTCCTGTGAATGTCTGAAATCTCTAAATACATCCGCACCCCACCATTTCTCAAAAATTTTATCCAGAACTTCAAAATAATTATCTTTTCTTATTTCCGGCACGCCGCCCGTGTGTTCATTGATGATGTCCCAGAAATGCGGATCATCCCAGCGCATGGCGCCCTTCTTTGCCAGCACTGTTATTGCCGCTTTTAAAACATCTTTATCTTTTCTTCCAACTCCATTCATTTCATGTCTGATTTCATCCACGCCCATCGTTTCAAAATGCTTGGTATGGTGTGAAACTTCTTCGCTTTCGGCATGTTTTTTAAGACCTGTAAATTCAGCCGCCAGGGCTTTGTACATGGGGCCAAATATGGCTTCACCAAGAGCGCCAATGCGGCCGCCCTGCATGCGCTTGAGTTTTCGTTTCACAAATTCAACAATGGTTTTTCCCATTTCCCAAAAATCTTTTATGGACATAAAATGGGTGTTTTGCCAGACTTTCCGTAAATAACCTATGTGATGAGATGCCGGTTCTTCCGAAGAAGCGAAAACGTAGCCTTTGGGAGGATTTTCGCCAGCTTGGTGACGTTCAGCCAGTTCTTTTTCCGCCTCCTTTTTTGCTTCAGCGTAAATGGCATCTTTTTCTTCGGGCGTTTTAGCCAGAGAGGCGGCTTTTTCCGCCTCGGCGGAACTGGTCATCTTTTCAACATTATGCTCCCTTACCCAGCGCAAAAACTCACCAAAACTTTTGGACTCATTATTATCCAAAGTGATTTTTTTCTCTTTTTCGTTTACCTCTTTGATGATAAAAGTTTTTTTACTTCCATCCGCGTAATACAGCACTTCGCCTTCTTTGACTTCAATAGGAGGATATTCCCCCGGCTTTAGGGAGTCTTCCTGAATTCGCGACTCACTCATGGCATAAAGTTCCGTTCGTAATTCTTCAATGGAAGTGATTTCTTTCACGGCATTATTTTTTTTGTACCAGCGCGCGAATTCACCGAAAGTAAGCGCTTTTCTTGGTCCGTCAGCCATTTCCACCGCCTGATCCAGGGTGATGGTTTTGGCATTTTCATTAATGGTTTCAATTTTTACATGTACATTCTGATAACTGGCATCTTTTTCGCTTTCTTCCCTGCCTGTGATAATTTTGCGGCGATATTCAAAAACAAGTCCTGACTTGAAATCAGCCTTTAAGCCAATACTTTCCCTTAGTGTCTTGAGTGAATCAATATCCTCAACCACATCTGAACCTTCCACCCATTGATGCAGATCCGACATGGTAAATTTTTCTTCTCCGCCCTTACCATCGGAAGACTGAATTGATTCAATGGTAACTACCGGGCTTAAACTTGGAATTTTTCGTATGACGTTGCCATTTTCATCCAGCTCGGGTATTTCTTCAAATTCAATTTTTTTGACTCTGGCGAATTTGCGTTTTTTTTCGTCTCCATAAATATCAACATAAGTTAAAGCCTGACCTTCCTTAATGGCCACGCCCAGAGTGTTTTTCAGTCTTTCTTTGGCCCTTTTTTGATCGGCTTCCTGGATCACCGCATCATGCATTTCTTTGCTCAATTCCCACATTTTGGATTTTGCTTCAGCAAGTTTTTTCTCAAGTATTTTATGTTTATTGGCCGCTTTTCTTTTGAGGGCAAGCAGTTTTTGCATTTCTTCCGAATCTTTTGGAAGTCCTTTTAGTCCTTTTGTCGCCTGCATCCAATCTGTCTGAAAATCTTCGTTGTTGGGGTCAAGTTGCAAAAGTTTGTCCGCTTTTTTTCTAGTGATTTTTTTTTGATAGACCAACTGGTCAAGATATGTTTTAACAGGACGATCAGCTTTTACGTCCTCGGCATTGATAGCGTTAACTTCTCCGCTTACACCGCGCATTTTTTCAGCATTGGCTTTTTCCACATCACTCTTTCCAAGTTGCATGACTTCAGTAAATTTTTCAGCTGTTCCAGCTACTTCTTTGGCTTTTTCAGCAATAGAAGCGGTGGTGTCTTCAACTCCTTCGCTGGTTTCTTCTGTTTCTTCCTCTTCTGCTTCGTTTTCGCCAGGTTTTTTTTTCTTCTTTGCTTCTTCTTTTGCCTTATCTGTCTGCGCCTTTTTTGCTTCTTCCTCTTCTTTTTTCTTTTCATCATCTGTTTTTTCATTTCCACTACCACTTCCACTTCCACTTCCCCCAGTTGTACCTGCCATAAAAACAAGCCGTCTGCTAAACGAAAAAGTATTTTCCGCGCCTGGTTGTAGATATTGGCAGTTCAGCATACTGGAGAAAGTATACAGAATACGGCCGATTTTCAGTTGCAAGTTTATCATGATTTTTTATTTCGTCAATGCATTATTCATATTTATTCCATTCCCATTTCCCATTTTTAAATATCCAATCACCATGTGTTGTTCCTTCTACTCTACCAGGAATAGGCCCTGGTCCTTGTGCACCTGCTGGTATTGGTGTTAATTTTTTCGGTGCCGTTACTGCCGCTGGCGCCGCCGGTTTTGCCGGTGCTGGTGGTGTTCCACCCCCTCCTTTGCCCGTTGGCGCCGCCGGAGTCGCAACAGCCCCTGCTGCTCTTGGTGTCACCACGGCCGGCGCGGCAACCTTCGTATTAGCGGCTTTCTGTAATAATGAAACAGATGGGTCGCTTGAAAACTCCGAGCGTTGTGCGTCCGACATGCCTGTGGAAACAGCATCAAGCACTTTCTTTTCCGCATCAGAAACGCCTTTATCTTTTAATTTTTTAATTTCAGTTTCCATTTCAACCTCAAACTGTTCTTTGGTTTTTTCGGCGCCGACACGTTTTACATCAATTATCATTGCTCTTTCGGCGGATTCAATAGCAATTAATTTATCAAGAATAGGCTCTGCCTCTTGTTTTGCCGTGTCAATTTCTGACTCTTTACCGCCTTCAATGGCTTTTTTCAGCGCTTCAAGCTTGTCTTTTTCCGACTCGGTAATTTTTTTGTTGTCAAAAAGATCTTTTCTTTCATTAAATTTACCTACTTGAGTTTCATTTAAATGTTTATTAAGGTCTGAAGTCCCACCGCCAGCGGCGGCACCGGATGAGGTTCCATGCATACCCCTCGCCTTCAGGTAATCTTCCATAACATCCTGTTCTCTGACATTGCCTCTCCGTAAAGCATCAAGAAATTCTTGTGGCTTGTCGTGATATTTTTGTTTTGACGTAGGAGTCATTTTACTCCAGACATCCTTAAATTCTGGTTGGTGGTCTTCGAGGTATTTGGCGTGCTGTTCTTGAAGTTTGGAATCTCCAATCATTTTCTGTGCCAAATCGCCATGTCCTCCAGAAAGAAGTCCATGCTTACGGGCATCTTCTTCAAATTGCCTTTCAGGAAGATATTTTAACTGTCCGGCCGCATGACCAAGTTCTCCAATGGAAGCGCTTTGCCCGCCGCCTATAGGGAATATTGGAGCCATAAGTGGTAACTTGCCAATAAAACTGCCTACGCCGGACACGGCGCTCTTGATCCAAGTCACCGCGCCTTCGGCATAAGTGCCTTTCATGGTTTCAAATACGCCAAACCAGACAAACCCCACCATGCCGATGGCAACCATAAATTCCTGCAGAGTGGAAATTCCTGACGTTAAAAGGTCTATATCAAGCGTTTTTGTATTCAAAAATTCAATACCTGAACCCAATTTGTTTAACTTGCTGAAATCGGCTTTTTGCAGGGCTTCAAGCATGATAAAACCGATGGATAATATTAAAGCTACGGGAATGGGAATAAAGGCATTCTTGACAAATTTTTTCTGGAGTTCGCCGGTATCGCCAAGAGCGGACACGGCGCCCTGGGGTAAAACATATTTCAACACCATCAGGGGGGACAGCGCGATCATGACCCATAAAGCTATCAGCCGCGCCAGCAGAACAACAAACAAGGCAGTAAAGGCAGTCGCGTAAATGACATAAAATATGACTGAAAAAAGACTGTTTTTAATTAAATTTGCCACAGTCAGACTTCCAGTCGGCAAGTCCGCGACATTACTGAGCAGATTTGTCTTGCCCATCGCGATCGCCAGTACCAAAGCTGCGTTTTGCGCGCCAAATCTGCCGAAGAATGCTTGTGCCTTATTTGTAAAAATGCTGCCTTTTTTTTCGGATGTATCTTCGGTTTTTTTTCTAAGACAAAAAGAATGCGGTGTTTCCGGTGTTGCCGGTTTTGCCGGTGTTGCCGGTGTTGTTGACGTTGCTGGTTTTGCTGGTGTTGCTGGTTTTGCGTTCGTTATTTCAAGTAATCTCTTCTCGTAGCCTGGCGTGCCTACCGGTGCGCCAATCATGCCGCTACAAACCCCATCAGCCTGCGCCGCTGTCAATATTCCAATTCTAGGCGAAGTATCGTCTTTGGAAGCTTGTAATCCCGTCTGCACCGAGTTTGGCAGCGCGAAAAGCGCAGTTGACACAATATTGACACCGTCCAAAACAACTTTTGCCGCGATATATGTAAAATTAACGGCAATAAGGGCGATAATGAATTTCGGGAGTTCTTTTTTGATATGATAGTTGTCCCCAGCGCCAACCACGTTATAAAACGCTATCGCAAGCAATATGAAAACAAAAAGAATGTTGACAATATTACGGACATTGACCCAGATGAGGAGCAGTCGCTCTTCCATGCCGGCCCCAAATAAAAGGTCATTTTGTAACAGACTGCCAATCATCAATAAAATGGGCCACAAAATGGTTTGCAGCATGTTGATTGCCGGACTTAGCGCGACCTGGATTTTAACCAGCACGTCATCTGTGGCACCGGAGGTAGCCGCCGCGTAGGCCGTGTTTACATGAATAATAACAAATATTAATCCTGCTAAAACAATCGCCTTAATAAGTCTTTTTTTTAATCTTAAGGATAGCCCTCCGGGCACTTGATGGCTAGGGCCTTCGCTCCGCTCCGGCCTGGATGTTTTTGTTTTTTTCATTATTTTATGGAATCAGGAAAAGAAAATTACGTTTGTAATTGTTGAAGCATAGGCGCCGGCTCCAATGATTGGGCCTGCCCCGATGGCGGCCGCGGCGGCAATTTTCCCCCATGGGGATTTTTTCTTCGCGGGCGGTGTAGCTGCGGCTTCAAGGGTCCTAGGAGACATTGGCTGTTGAACAGGTTGCGTTTGCGACGTGGGAGAAATTTTTGGTTTTTCCACCTCTTTTTTTGGCGGGGGCGTTGTTATTTTTGCCGTGGAAACCTGTTTTCTTGCTGCCAGAGAAGCCTTCCGCTGCTGTACGGTTTCTACGGACGTTGTTGTCGGAATAGTTGAAA
>CAYHVY010000044.1:0-2155 GCA_964360095.1 uncultured Candidatus Peribacteria bacterium
CCATTCGGAGGCTTAATTTATACTCCGATAGCTTTTCATCAGAGTACCATCTTAATTTATTTTCATAGCTTTGGTGAACTTTTTGCGACCAATAACTTCCCAATAATTTTCCGCATTAATAATGGACATTTTGTGCGGTAACGGGAAAATATTGTGGATTTTTTCTTTTGTTTTCTTAATTTCAAAACATTGGTAGTTTTTTTGATAATCCTCCAATACTAAATCAATCTCTTTACCATTATATTCCCTATAAAAATACATTGAATAAGGTAAACGATAATTGCGCAAAGCTTTATAAAATTCAATCACAATAAAATTTTCGAAAAGCTGTCCATGGTCAGGCCGAAACATCAGGGCGCGGAAATCTTTAATAAGCGCATTCCGTAGCCCCAAATCTGCAAAGTAATATTTATGATGTTTTGAAACTGCCCGACGCAAATTCGTCTTGAAAGAAGGCAGTGGTATCAAAATATAATTTTTTACAAAAATCTCAAGAATGCTAGATATTGTGGCAGCAGTGGAGCCAAGACTTGAAGCAAGTTCGCGAACAGACACTTCAGAACCAATCTGAAGAGCGATTTTAACAAGAATATCTTTCGCTAATTTAACATTCTGCAGATTATAAAGTGAAATAATATCTTTTAAGATATAGGTATCAATTATATTTTCAAGAATTTGAATTTTTTCCGCGTCCTTAATAGCTGTATAGACTTCAGGATAGGCACCAAATATTTGTAGCGACCGTTGCAGGTTTTGAAAAAAGCCTGGTTTTTCGTAAGCTTTGGGAGAAACATAATTGTGCAATTCTTCTAAAGAGAGTGGAAGACAATAATGCTCCGTAAACCTTCCGGCAAGACTGTCAAATTGTTTTGATTTTTGACGCAACTCGCTGCTGCCGGTGGCAATAACTTTTACGTCAAATTCATCAAATAAAATTTTGAGGGCAAGTGTTGATTCTGGGCAATTTTGAATTTCATCAATCAAAATAATCCTATGTTCCGAAATTATTTTTTTTAAAGCAGTTTTATCAGGAATAAATTTTTCATAATCAGAAAAAAGATCAAAATTAAAACACGGAACCCCCAAAGCCTTACTGAGTTTTTTGAGTAAGGTGGTTTTACCGGACCTTCGGGGTCCCCAAATAAAAAATATTTTATGATTGCGGTTCTTTAAATACTCATCAATAGCAGCCTGAAGCGTTCTTTGAACCATAGGAAAAAGTATAAAAACAACACCTATATGTTATCAAATTAGTGTTAAAATGTAAAGTATGAGTTTGTATTTTAGTACTAATTTGACACAAAAAGTATGCCTAAAGCCATTAATTATTATTAAAATAACGAAAGCATTGAAAGGTTGACGTTGAGAATTTCCTGAAAAAAAGTAGAATGCGGCTCTATGGAAATAAAACTTCTCTTTGGAATTATTTCATCAATCGTTGTGGCTTTTTGCTATATTCCATATCTGCGGGATATCTTCAAAAAGAAAACACAACCACATATTTATTCCTGGCTGATTTGGGCAATAGCTCAAGCAATCGGCGGCGCCGCGCAACTCAAGGATGGTGCAGGATATGGAAGCTTGGCCCTTGCGGTTGGCGCGGCGCTGTGCTTCGTGATTTTTATTCTTTCCTTCAAATATGGAACGCGCAACATAACCCGTTTTGACGGCTTTTGCCTTTTGGCATCATTGACCGCAATTATTTTTTATATGACTCTGAAAAATCCTTTATGGGCAGTTATTGCGGTTACCATAGTTGATTTCGTTGCTTATCTGCCAACTTTTAGAAAAACTTATCAGGAACCGGAAACGGAAACACTCAGTATGTTTGTCATGAGCGCCTTGGCGAATATTTTGAGTCTATCCGCTCTGCAAAATTATACGATTACGACAACTCTATATATGTCCAGTTTATTTATCATCAATTCTTCTTTTGTAACAATGGTTATGATTAGGAGGAAAACGTTGGCAGGAAAATAAATATACATTAAGCTAAAGGCCGTGAAGTGTCCCCTGCAAACGAAAATAATAGCGGAGCTTCCCGGGCAAGAGAGACCAGAATAAAGCGTAATAGTATATGCGAGCGAACAGCGAGGCGGGTCTGGATTAAGCCGAAGGTTGGGTCTCGTGGGCTCCCAACCTTCGGCGTGTGAAG
>CAYHVY010000044.1:2165-8420 GCA_964360095.1 uncultured Candidatus Peribacteria bacterium
GTGTGAAGGGGACGGGGGCGGCGCGCATGCGCCGTAATGGGGGAAACCGTAGGTTTCCCCCAGAATAAGGAGGGATCGCATAGTGGCCGAGTGCGCGCGCTTGGAAAGCGCGTAGGGCGTAACAGCCCTCCAGGGTTCGAATCCCTGTCCCTCCGCCAGAAAGAAAAATAAGTCATTTATGAAAAAACAAATCTGGGAAAACTATTTTGATATTGTTATTCTTCCACCGGAAGAAATTTCCAGTTATTCGATTGGGCTAAGTAAAAAGCTTCGTAAGTATGGAACGAAGTGGACCCTCGGAAAAAACTCATTCATACCCCATATTTCTCTGTATCATATTGCGGTAAAACCAAAGAAATTTAAGGCATTTGTTGCCGAACTCCAAAGGACTGCTGAAAATTTTTCGCCTGGATACTTACAAACCACAGTTATAGAGCCAAATTTTTTCATGTTCGATAAACCAGAATGGATTCAAAAATTGTATCTAAAAGTAATCAAAAATACGCTAAAATATTACGATTGGGATTATGGAACTGATGAGTCTTGGCCACTAAATCATTTCCCAAAGAGAATGCGGAAAGTCGGGGCGCAATTTATTAAAAAATATGGAACTCCGATGGTGGGTGCGAACTTCCGCCCACATGTAACGCTTACTAATTTTAAAAATGAACCACCGAATTTGGGAATCAAGAGAGCAAAAAAATTTAAATTTAAACCAAATTTTTTTTACATCTGCGAACTTGGCCCCTCGCATTCTTGTCAACGTGTTGTGGTAAAGATTCCTTTTAAGAAGTAAAGAATTTGCCGCCAAACCCGCCTGCCGGCAGGCGGGGGAAAACTTGAAATCGTCCTTTTCGCGCTCAGGCCCTTTTTGCAGCCAGTTTTTTTAATTGGACAGTGAATTTCCCCGGGTTTTTTAAAAGAGTTCGTTGCGCGCTCACGCTTAACTTAATTCTATACGTTTTTCCGCTCAAAGGATCAACCATCTTCTTTGTCGTGAGGTTTGGGTTGAAACGGCGCAGCGTCTTCCGGTTTGAGTGACTTATATTGTGGCCTACTTGCGGTCTTTTCCCGGTGAGTTGGCAGACTTTGGACATAAAATTTATAAATTTGAATCTGTAGCGCGCGAATGTAAAGACGCATTGCAATGCGTCTTTACATTCGCGCGTATTGGCAAAAATGCCTTTGTAGTCTACCATGGTTTTGTTCTTTTACAAGAGCAATTAACCGTGTGATATGGATTTTACAGTCATCATTGCGCTGGTAATCGCTGTTACCATTCATGAATTTTCCCATGCGTGGGCCGCGAATAAACTTGGAGATCCTACCGCGAAATTAGCAGGGCGTCTTACGCTAAACCCATTCGCGCATCTGGATATTTTAGGTACATTGATGCTGTTTCTCATCCATATTGGCTGGGGCAAGCCTGTTCCCGTCAATCCGCAATATTTTCGCACGCCAAAACGCGATTCGGCCATTACTGCTCTGGCCGGACCTTTCTCAAATTTGCTAATGGCAATAATTTTGGCCATTCCCCTAAAATATTTTGAGCATTTTTTACCTCCTGTTTTTTACAATGTTATTGGTGTTATTTTTGATGTGAGTATTCTGCTTTTTGCCTTTAATATGCTTCCTTTTCCGCCCCTGGACGGGTCAAAAATTATTGGTATTTTTGTGCCGAACCGGTTCCATCATTTTTATTTGAGATATTTGGAGTATGGAATGCGTTATTTTGTTTTTTTCTTGCTTTTTGATCAATTTATTCTGGTACGGCTGTTGGGTTTTTCATTTTTACAAACATTTATGGGGACGATTTTTGTTTTTCTGAAGACAATTTTGCTTCTGGGAACATAAAGTTTTTGGTATCTTTTTTATGTCTTTCTTCATGGAAATAAAGACAATGTCAACAACCACCTTTAGTATGACAATTTTGCGTTGACTACAATAGCTGGTTGTGTTTTACACAAGCCAAAAAGAGAAATAAAATATGTTTGCATTTCACTTTTGGATTTGTTAGAGTTGGGTCACTCTGTTTTGTTCGTTAAAACTTCTAATACTCTCTCTTCACAATATTTAAGGGTTTCCAATATTTATCAACCGTTTTTGGTTGATGTGCGGGAGCCCACACTGGATACAGGGGGTTTAGTATCCTGAAGTTGTACGACACGATGGAGAAACTTAAAAGGTATTTTAAAGAAAAAGGACTCTATCCGAAGATGGGGTCCTTTTTTGAGTTGTTTTTTTGGTTTCTTATATGTTAATATGTAACTGTAATATGATATTTTAATATATATTTTGTATGAGTAACATTTCCGTACCACTTCCGGGAGATATGCTGAAGGCAATAAAAACTTTGATTAAACAGGGTGTAGCGGCAAATATGTCTGAATTTGTGCGTCATGCAATAAAAACATATTTGGAAGAACAAGCTGTTCAAGCCGTTCTTCGCGCCAGTAAAGAGCCAAATTTGAAAGGTGACTTGGACAAACTTGCCAAAAAGCTCTAAGCCCAGGCTTCTTAACAAAACAACCTATGCTTGAAGTGCTATATAAACCAAGTTTTGTGCGTCAATATAAAAAACTTCAGGTCGCTCTTCAGCAAGAAGTTAAAGAAAAAATAAGTTTATTCAGGCAAGACTCTACGCATCCATTTTTAAAAATTCACAAGTTAAAGGGAAAATTAGCGGGATTTTGGAGTTTTTCAGTTAACTATGAGTATCGGATCGTTTTTCGATATGAATCAAAAAATACAGTAGGATTATTGGCTGTTGGCAATCATTCAATATATCAATAATTATCACAGGCTCTTATGGCCAGGTCGCTTTAATGGCGTTTATCCATCCGCCGTATTCGGTGTTTTTGCGAGCGACTGGGGCTTGTTCAACATGGATAAATTTTTGAGTATAAGTTTTAGAATATTCTGTACAGTAATTGAGGCTGCCCGGATTATTGAGATAACGGCCTTCGGTGTTGCCGGTAGCTGTCAAACCGCATTCAGGCGTGTCGCCCATGACAGTCACTGAAAACAGGGGGAAATATTTCCGCAGATTTGTTTTTAATTTCAAAATAATATCATCTGCTTTAGGTATTGACGTTGTACCCTGGCTCATAAACATATCAACGCCCGGGCAAGTGTCCGCCGCCATGCCGTGAAGTTGAAGCTGTGTCCACATCTTGGGGCCGTACCAGGCATCTATTTCCTGTGTGGCAGGCCAAAACATGTTGGACACATTGTGCGCGGCATCGGATGTCTCGTAGCCGGTATCGCAAGTGCTTGTCCCGCCAAAATTACGCGTGGTGCCAGCAAGCAAAAATGTGCGGCTGTCCGTTCCCTTAAACACACTTATCCCCTGATATTCGGTTTTTGAGTCATCAATGGGGTGTGGAATGGCGATATTTAACTCGCGGGCTGGAGTATTATTAACAATAAAAGTGCCCCACCCGTAGTCAACTTTTCCATCATTGTCCTTGTCTCCGCTCTCAATAAGAAGGCAGTAACTTTTTGAATTTTCAGAATCAGTAAAGGTTTTTACATTGTAAATGTCGCTTAAACCTGAAGGAATGGTAATATTATCACACTGTTTATCGAGCATTTGTTTTACTATGGCACGAAAATCCGTTTGCTGTGCATTTGTTGGTACCACAAAAGGCCCAAAATGCTCCATAACACAGACAATAAGAGTATCAAGCGTGTTGGCGGTTTTACAGGCTAACGGACCCAAAGCCACTGATCCAGATACTGCTCCAGAAGAAGTTGGGGTTGCCGTTACGGAAGAAGCTGACGAAGTTGTTGATGTGGAACCTGAAGTTGAAGAAGAACCTGTGCTGGAAGGCGTTGTAGCTGATTTTGAAAGTGTAGTGGTGTTCAGCTGAAGGTAAAACCTGTACATTATTTCAGCGAGTTTGGCGCGCGTGAGGTCACGTCCAGGGAAGATCATGTTGCGGATATCAGCGTCAATGAGGTTTTTTGCTTTGGCATAGGCTGTATATTTAGCATACCATTGGCTTTTTGAGGCATCCTTGTATGGATCTTCCATAACTATAGTACTTCCAAGGTCAATTCCATTCGCTGTAAGGAGAATTTTAAGATTTTCAACCAGATTTACATTCTGATATGGCCTAAACGTTCTGTCCGAATAACCTTCAATAATTCCAAGCGACTTTGCTTTTGTCACATATGGAGCGAACCAGAAGCTGGATTCAACATCCTTAAATTCCATACCTGTAGGCATAGAAGTAGGGACGGGTTTGAAACCCATCCCTACTTCTATGCCCGAACCGAGCAGAATGATCTTTAACGCTTCAGCCCTATTTACAGTTCTGTCAGGTTTAAAACTACCATCGTTATAACCTGAAATAACACCGCGGCTTTTTAGGTCGGAAATAGCTCTATAGTTTGGATGCGCAACTGGCACATCAGAGAAGGCGACTGCATTTGCCATGGCAGTGAATAAATGGAATACCACCATTACTGTTATGGCTATAGTAAGAAAAATACCAATGAAAGGTGTTTTTTTCATATGCTCATTATAAAGTACCGTATGAGCAAATTCAAAATATGGTTTTATATTACAGTTTGGCCGTTCGCTTGACTTAAAAATTATATTGTTCTATAATTTGAGGAAACGTTAAAAAATAAAATATTTATTTCTTAATCAATATCAATATGGAAAAACAGAAAAATATCCTTGTCCTCGTCCTCTTCGGACTTGGAGTCGCGCTGGCCGGCACTATAGGCGCGACAACGCTACAAACCTCGTTGATAGCACAGCAACCTTCTCTGCCATCGTCTGCTCCGGCGCAAAATCTTCCATCTGATCCAAGATCGGCCCCCAAGCAATCAACACAAGCCGCCGATCAGACAACTCAGCCAAATTCTCCAGAAAATATTCAACAACCCCCACGGGACGATGGTCAGTCACAGATCTGTAAAGAATTGCGGGAAGCTTTTGCTGAAAGGGAAAAAGAATTATCCGTAACGGTTCAGGATTTACGAAAAGAGTATGGCGCCACTTTGGATCCGGCTATTGAAAATAAAAAACTTGTCGTAGAAAATGTCATAAACGAATCTAGGGGGCTCTTGGCAAATTGTGAAGGTGCAACTGAAGAAACTCTGAAAGAATCAGGAGACAAGCTCGATTCAGCAACTAAAGCATTTCAGGATGCCGTTGACGCTTTTCTCAAATTAAAAGATAACGCAACAATGCAAAGCGAATTGCGAGCTGTTCAGGAACAATGTGGAGTCAACAGGAAACATTTGGATGAAAAGGGAAACGTCATTAAAAAACTGTTTGAAAACATTAACTTAAAAAATGCCCTTAAACTTCTTGAAGCCAGCTACAAAGATCAATGCGTGACAAATCTTGCGGCAATGAAAAAAGCCTTGAAAGAGTCTGATTCGGCCATTTTTTGGGCAAAACACGAACAATTCTGGAAAGATAATGAAAAATTCTCGGTAGCGATCCAGGAATTGGCTGAGAGATTAGCGGAAATTGAAGCTAAACAGGCTAAACTCGTTGCAGCCAGAGAGGAAGTGGCTGAAATAACCACAGTAACATGCAAGGATATAACGGTGGCCTATAACGACGTGGCGCAAAGACAACGTACTCAAGCACTTAATCGTCTTTATAAAGATCTCAATTGCAGGAGTGGGTTGATTAATACAATGAGCGCAGCGCTTAAGCTAAAGGACCCCAATTTTAAACAATTTGAGTCTGCCGCAGATCAGTATAAAATCTTCACTGAGCTATTTTGGAAAGAAGCGGAAAAAATTGAAGTCACGGCACGCTTTAGCAATTTGCAAGAAGACGGTAAGGCAATAACCGCAGCATTGCAGGAGGTTCAGGAGCAATTATCTGCCGATCAGAAAGCCACGCTTACAGGATATGCAAATGAATATTCTGATGTGTTAAAGAAAGCTGAAAAGCTTGGTGAGAAGCTTGATTATGCAACAATGGCTTCCCTTGAAGCAAAAGCTGAAAAAGTTGTGGAAAATTTTTATAAAGCTCTGGATCAAATTTTAATGGAAATTGAAAAACGGGCTATTTTAACTGAAGCGACAGATGCTATTACAACTGTGCAAAGTTTTGTTAAGGAAAGCAAAAAGCAGCTTGATGAACAGAAAATAACAGCTTTAGAACATCAAAAATGTGTTATGGCGGCCAAGGACGTTGAAGCAATCGCCGAAAAATTGAGCAACACAAACGATTTGCCCACCATGCGCAAACTTCAAGAGCAACTAAAGGGCCGTGCTGCG